>DAORCC010000153.1:0-5996 GCA_035345235.1 Azospira sp. | reverse complement strand
GGATGGCCTCGATCGTCTCGGCCAAGCCAGTTGCCTGCGCTTCCAGGCGTTGCAGGCGGGAATCCAGCCGCTCCTGGTCGGCCTGGTCGCTGAGGGCCTGGTAGCCCAGGGCCACCAAGACGCTGAGGAAGACCAACCAGAGCCACAGAAGGCTCTGCACCACCACGACGGCGCCCGGGCGCCGGGCAGACTGTGGGGAGCTCATGGCTGGCCTCCCGAAACCGAAGGCTCCAGCGGGAACGTCTGCACCGCCTCGGCGGCGGGTGGCTCGGATGCGGGTTCGATGACCGCGCTGTCGGCGGGCCGTTCGAAGCAGATTTGCCGTGCGCGGTCATCCGCGTGCAGTTCCCAGGCCGGGCCAGCCAGCGTGAGCAGCGCATCGCGCAAGGTCATGGGGCCGAGGTGCAGGTGCGCCGCCGGCAGCGGCAGCGCGTACAGCTCGATTACCGCGTGTGCCGTCTGGCACAGGCTGTAACCGCTACGCTTGAGCACATGCCGCAGCCCATCGCCGACGGTGGCACGGGCATCTTCGGGCATGGACACGTCGATGGTCTGCAACAGCAGGTCGCGCTGCGCCGCTCTGGGTGCCAGCTCGACCAGCGTGTAGCGACCGTAGCGCACGACGGGGATGTACTCGGGCGCCTCGGGTTCGGGCGCGGCCGAGACTTCCTCGATGGCATCAGGTGCGGGCGGCGCAGTCGTCGTAGCGCAGCCGCCAGCCAGCACCGACCAGAGCAGGCCGAGGACTCCAGCCAGCAGGCGGCGTTCGGGATGGTGAAACCAAGGTGGAGAGGGGCACATAAGCTCGGCGTCCTGAAACATCGAGCCCTCACCATCGCCGCTAAGACCCGGGGCAGCAGCAAACAATGCGAACCACGCTGCGTCCGATTTACCGGCAGCGGTCTAGTCGAACAAAAGCGGCCTTGAGGGGGCCGTAACGGAAAAGCTCGGTCGCGGTCGGCGGATGGAGGCCGGCCGCTTGACTGCTACTATTTGTTAAAACACCAGTGGACGGGGGCGTAAATGAGGGTTTCTCGGGTCAGGTTGATCAATTTCGCCAATTTCTCGGATGTTGATGTCGAGACGGGGGAAAGTATCGTCATCGTGGGAGAGAACAAGGTTGGCAAGAGCAATTTCATTCGCGGCCTGCAGTTGATCCTTGATCCGGGCTTGTCTGAGCGCGATCGACAACTGGGGCTTGAACATTTCTGGGACGGACTTGGCGAAGACAAGGTTGGTGCGACCATTGAGGTCTCTGTGGATCTAACGGACTTCACAAACGATCCCCGACTGATGGCTCACCTCAACGATTGCGTGATTGATCCTGGCCCACCCATGGTGGCCCGACTCACCTACCGCTTCCAGCCTAAGGCGGGCCTGGGGCGCGCTCCGGAATCGTTGAAGGACTATGAGTATGTGATCTTCGGTGGCGACGATCCCGACATGCGTATCGGCGGCGCACTCCGCCGGATGTTGCCAATAGATGTTCAGGTAGCCCTGCGTGACGCTGAGAAGGACCTTGCGAGCTGGCGCAATTCGCCATTGAGGCCGCTCATTGAGGATCTTGCCGCGTCGTTGGATGATGACGCCCGTGAGGAGATTCAGGATCAGGTCGACCAAGCACAGCGAGAGCTGGCTGGACACGAGGAAGTGGTAGCGACAGCAGAACGGATCAGCGAACGGCTGATCGCCATCGCTGGGGGGCAACATGCCGTTCCGGTATCGCTCGGACTTGCACCAACTAGAGTCGACGCGTTGCTGCGCAGCCTGCGGCTGCTGATCGACAACGGCGTACGCGGAGTCGGCGATGCCAGTTTGGGAACCGCGAACCTGATCTTCCTGGCGCTGAAGAGTCTCGAACTGGACCGCCTCGTTTCCGATGGAGAGCGCGACCACACCTTCTTCGTAGTCGAGGAGCCCGAAGCGCACCTGCACCCGCACGTGCAGCGTCTAATCTATCGTTACTTCCTTGGCACGGGGGCGGAAGATGGTGAGGAACAGCCACCGCTTACGACAATCCTCACAACCCACTCGCCACATATCGCAAGCGTTGCGCCGATCAGATCTATTGTTCTGCTGCGCCATGACACAGCGGAAGGCAAGACTGTCGCGGTCTCGACAGCAAACGCACCTTTCACGCAGCGGGATGAAGAGGATCTTCAACGTTACATTGACGTCACTCGCGGCGAGATTTTCTTTTCTCGGGGGGTGATTCTGGTCGAAGGCGACGCCGAGCGCTTCATCGTTCCCGCGTTTGCCGAGGTACTCGATATTCCCCTCGATATGCTTGGAATCACTGTGTGCTCGGTGGGGGGACTAACTTCACCCCGTATGTGAAGCTACTGGGCCCTGAAGGACTCAACATTCCCCATGTGATCCTGACGGACCGGGATCCAACCAATGGTAATCATCCATTGGTTCGCAGGCGGCTTATCAATGTCCTTGACGTGATTGAGGGCGGTGTCGATCACGAAAACTTGGATGCGGATGAAGTGATCGAGCTTGCCGAGCAGTACGGATACTTCGTCAACGAGAACACGTTGGAGCCCGAACTATTTGCAGGTGGACTGGCGCAGGACATGCAGGAGGTAATTCGGGAGGAACTGCCGCGATTAAGGAGAGAAACTCTGAATGCCTTGCAGCAGTGGGTGGACGATCCTGATCAGGTTGATGAAGACTGGCTGCTCAGATTGATCGAGAGGATCGGAAAGGGGAGGTTTGCGCAGGCACTTGCACCGTCGGTGTCACAGGACGTTTGTCCGGCTTACATTCGTTCCGCTCTGGAGCATATCCGTGACGCCATCGCGTAGTGTCAGCACAGCCTACTTGGCTCAGGCTGCCGAACTGGCTGGGAATCCGGGTCAGTTGGCAGCCTACAACTCTCAAGGACATTGTGTGGTACTCGCCGGTCCCGGGAGCGGTAAGACCAAGACACTCGTCCTAAAGCTCGCCCGCATCCTAGCCGAAGACGTCGAGGCCCCTCGTGGCGTTGCGTGCATCACTTATAGTCAGGAGTGCGCTCGCGAACTCGCTCGCCGAATTGAAAGCTTGGGACTTCAGCAGGCACCTAATCTTTTCATTGGTACGGTCCATGGGTTCTGTCTGCGTCATCTCTTGATGCCGTATGGACGCCTGGCCGGCCTGCCCATATCTTTCCCACTTTCGGTGGCCACTCAACGAGTCAGTGATCGGTTGTTGAAGCAAACTGGAGATGCGCTTTTCGGCCAGAACCATCCGTACAAAGTTATTGACCTCGGACGGCATCGCCGTTCCGTGCTCAATCGAAATAGCGTCGCTTGGCGTAGCGAGGAGGAACTCGCTGCCTGGGCCGAGACCTACGAGGCCGCTCTGCGCGACGAGGGGCTGATTGACTACGATGACATGGTTGTCTTCGGCCAACGTTTGATCGCCGAGCACGACTGGGTACTACCTCTGGTTCAGGCAAAATTCCCCGTGCTCGCGGTGGATGAGTACCAGGATTTAGGTGTAGCACTGCATCGCATCGTCAAACGCCTTGCCTTCGACGGGGGTGTCCGACTTTTCGCTGTCGGGGATGCGGATCAGTCGATATATGGATTTACGGGGGCTGATGGCGCGTTGCTCATGGAATTGGCGGCTCGCAGAGACATTGAGCCTGTCCAGCTTCAATTAAATTACCGTTCTGGTGCAGGGATCGTGACTGCGTCAGAGATGGCGCTTGGAGAAGCCCGAGGCTATCAAGCGAGCGATCCTGCGCGACAAACGACCATCGAATTTGTCCTGCGCCCGGGTGGTACGGCGGACCAGGCTGCGCACGCCGTCGCGCAGATCATTCCGGCGGCCTTAGCCTCCAAGCCGGGACGAACACTGGGCGATATCGCGATCCTATACAAAGACTATCGCGCAGGCGATATCGTGGCTAAAGCTGTGGCAACCGGCGGTCTCGATTACATCCGTGTGGATACCGCAGCACCTTACCGCAAGGTTGCCCTAACAAGTTGGGTAGAAGATTGTGCGGCGTGGTGCGCGGGTGGCTGGCGTGTTGGACGCCCACAATTGCGTGGACTACTCGACCGCTATCGCGCATTTCATCGGGCGAGCTTGGACGATTCACAGGCCAAGCGCGAAGAGCAAGAGCTAACCGCCTTGCTATGGGAGCTGCGCGCTGACCAGCAACCTGCGCGAGAATTTGTTGCTTCGTTGCGCAACGGTGTAGTGGATCATCTGCTGGCGGCTGAATTGGCGCTCGCTGATCAGAAAGAGCAACTGGATCGCATGACGGCAGCGCTCGCCGAAGGCGGTGCACTGGCTTCGCTAGACATCACTAGTTTGGGCGGTCGGGACGGTTCGCCCGATCACCTGAATCTGCTGACACTGCATTCCGCAAAGGGCTGTGAGTACGACGTCGTCATCATGGTTGGACTCGACCTCGGAAATCTGCCGTGGCGCAATGAAACTCCAGAGAAGTTGCGCGAAAGTCGCCGGCTCTTCTATGTGGGACTCACACGTGCTCGCGACGAGGTCCACATGCTGTATTCGGGCTTCGTTGATGGCCGCTATGGCCCTATGCGCTTTGGGCGCTCGCCATTCCTTGATGAGCTGGAGGCGCGAATGCGTGCCGCTGGCATTTGAGTGTGAACCAGGGAATCTGGAGTGTCGGTGCTGCGTCGGCGCATGTCGAGCAACACCACAGTCGAGCTACATCTTTGCAGCCAAGCGATTGGCTGCAAAACGCTCGCGCGAGAGTCTGGCGGCGTTATTCATCGAGTCTAGGTTATCGATACACCATAGACCGTTGATGCAAAGAAAGCGCTCACTAAGCACTGCTTCAAGTATGTTTGGAAGGGTTGCGTTGAAGAATCCGGCACCCTTGACCGTTGGGGCCGGATCTAGCTCAAGCATCGCGACCGGCAGGTCAGAAAGGCACGGGCCGAAGTGGCCGGCCGAAGGGAACTTGCCCCCAAACTCGGTGCGCAGACGCTCCTTTCCCATGCTCTTGGTGAGTGTGCTATATCGCTCCTGCCGCAGCAACCAAAGAGACTTGACGCCCGCCTCGCGGTACCGCTCTTGGCGTTTACGGTAGTCACGGAGCGACTGATACGATCTTTGGATCTCGACAGCCAACCTAACCCCATTGCGCTCACCCCAGACATCAGCCTGCCAGCGACCTGCATCACCCGAACCCGGCATTTCAACCGAGGCACGGCATCCAAGATCTTCAAGCACGCTGCGCACAAGTATCTTGGCCGCCAGGTGCCATTGGCTTTCTTCGGAAGTACTGCACGCACCTCCTAGATGCGCAAAGAAGGGGTACCCATTAGCACTAACCTTGGGAATCGCTGGAGCGTTGCAGCAAGGCATCAGCAGATCACCGACGCAGTACGCCCGTTGCAACTCTTCCCACTGCGCCTGAGACATATGCAGTGCGTTGGCTGCACCAGTACCATCTGCATATGCTGCTTCGATCACCATAGCCACAGTGCCTCCTTGAATCTCGGTATTGTCTAATCAGTTTAGCCTTCCCCGCGCTGGGAGCGGGGCGGTGATCGAATCCTCCGAGCAGCAATTTCCTAGAAAAATGCCGGCACCCCCGAAAGGATGCCGGCAGACAGCAGATCACGCAGTTACCAATTGCCGGGCCAATGCGACCTCCACGGAATCACCATCCTGGTTCAGGACATCGAGCCCCGATTCGGGTACATCGCCCGAAGTGGACTGCGAGACCATGATCTTCTTGGCCATCAGCTCCAGGCAGGTCATCTGCGAGGAGCCGGCGTAGCCCAGGTACATCACGCGCACGGACAGCTTCTGCCCGATACGCCAAGAGCGGCGTGCCGCCTGCTGGAGCGAATACACGTTGTAGCCCGACTGCATGAACACGATCGTCGGAAACTCCAACAGGTCCAATCCCGTCTTGACAAGCTCCGGATTGGTGATGAGCACGTCGATGCCACGGTCCAACTGCTCGGCGATCCAGTCCTCGCGGCGGCTGGCATCCACGCTTGCGCGCAGTACCG
>DAORCC010000152.1:0-6046 GCA_035345235.1 Azospira sp. | reverse complement strand
CCTTGCCGAGCAGGCTGTGCGGCAGCTCGGCCCAATGCGCGGTCATGAAGTCGGCTGTCTGCACAGCGCGTAGTGCGACGACGTATTCGTAGGTACGGCCGTCACCCATGACGCCAACGCTTTTCACCGGCAGGAAGACGGCAAAAGCCTGGCTGGTCTTGTCGTACCAGTCGGCAGCACGAAGCTCGTCGATGAAGATCGCGTCGGCCCGACGCAGCAGGTCGGCGAATTCCCTCTTCACCTCACCAAGGATGCGCACGCCGAGGCCGGGTCCGGGGAACGGGTGGCGGTAGACCATCTCATGCGGCAGGCCGAGGGCGATGCCCAATTCACGAACTTCATCCTTGAACAGCTCACGCAGCGGTTCCAGCAGCTTCAGGTTCAGCGTCTCCGGCAGGCCACCGACGTTGTGGTGGCTCTTGATGGCGTGCGCCTTGCCAGTCTTGGCGCCAGCAGATTCGATCACATCGGGGTAGATCGTGCCCTGCGCCAGCCAGCGGGCGTTCGGCAGCTTCTGCGCCTCGGCCTGGAAGACCTCGACGAACTCGCGACCGATGATCTTGCGCTTGGCTTCCGGATCGGAAACGCCCTTCAGGTGGCCCATGAACTGCTCGGCGGCATCGACATGGATGACCTTGACGCCGAGATTGCGGGCAAAGGTCTGCATCACCTGCTCGCCTTCATTCAGGCGCAGGAGGCCGTTGTCGACGAAGACGCAGGTCAGCTGGTCGCCGATGGCGCGATGCAGCAGCGCCGCCACCACGGAAGAATCGACGCCGCCGGAAAGACCGAGGATCACTTCTTCCTTGCCGACCTGGGCACGCACCTTCTCGATCGCTTCGTTCACGTAATCCGGCATGTTCCAGTCGTGGCCACAGCCGCAGATCTCATGCACGAAACGGGCGAACATCTCCTTGCCCTTGATCGTGTGCGTGACTTCCGGGTGGAACTGCACGGCATAGAACTTGCGCGCCTCGTCGGCCATTGCCGCGATCGGGCACGACTCGCTGCTGGCGATGACCTTGAAGCCGGCCGGCAGCCCGGTAACCTTGTCACCGTGGCTCATCCAGACGTCGAGCAGGCCGTGGCCCTCGCCGTTCGTGCGGTCCTGGATGCCCTTGAACAGCTCGGAATGGCCGCGCGCCCGGATCTCTGCATAGCCGAACTCGCGCTTGCCCGAACTCTCGACCTTGCCACCCAGCTGCTGGGCCATGGTCTGCATGCCGTAACAGATGCCGAGTACCGGCACGCCCAGCTCGAACACGACCTGCGGTGCCTTCCAGTCCTGCGCTTCATAGACCGAGTTCGGCCCGCCGGAAAGAATGATGCCCTTCGGGTTGAAGTCGCGGATGAACTGCTCGGAGACATCGAACGGGTGCAGCTCGCAATAGACCTGATGCTCGCGCACGCGGCGGGCAATCAACTGGGAGACCTGGGAGCCGAAATCGAGGATGAGGATCTTCTGATGAGCCATTTTCAAGCCTTGAATGAACAAGGGCGGCCCCAAAGCCGCCCCGGTTGATACAGCGGACGGTCAGTCCACGTGGTAGTTCGGTGCTTCCTTGGTGATCTGGACGTCGTGCACATGCGACTCGCGCACACCGGCCGAGGTGATCTCGACGAATTCGGCACGCTCGTGCATCTGGTCGATCGTGCTGCAGCCGAGGTAGCCCATCGACGAGCGCAGACCGCCCATCAACTGGTGGATCACCGCCAGCGCCGAGCCCTTGTAGGGAACGCGGCCCTCGATACCTTCGGGGACCAGCTTGTCCACGTTGGCGGTATTGTCCTGGAAGTAGCGATCGGCAGCGCCGGCGGCCATCGCACCGATCGAGCCCATGCCGCGATACGATTTGTACGAACGGCCCTGGAACAGCTCGACCTCGCCCGGCGCTTCCTCGGTACCGGCCAGCAGGCCACCCAGCATGACGGCATTGCCGCCGGCCGCGATGGCCTTGGCGATATCACCCGAGTAGCGGATGCCACCATCGGCGATCAACGGCACGCCGGTGCCCTTGAGCGCTTCCGATACGTTATTCACGGCGGTGATCTGCGGAACGCCGACGCCGGCGACAATGCGTGTGGTGCAGATCGAGCCGGGGCCGATACCGACCTTGACCCCGTCGGCGCCCATGTCCATCAGCGCCCTGGCTGCGGCTGCTGTGGCGATATTGCCACCGATGACTTCGACGTTCGGCAGGTTGCGCTTGACCCACTGCACACGCTCCAGCACACCCTGCGAATGGCCATGTGCAGTATCGACGACGATCACATCGACGCCAGCTTCAGCGAGCAGTTCAGCACGTTCCTCGGTGCCGGCGCCGACACCGATGGCAGCGCCGACCAGCAGGCGTCCATGACTGTCCTTGGCCGCGTTCGGATGCTCGGTCGATTTCAGGATGTCCTTCACGGTCATCAGGCCACGCAACTCGAAGGCATCGTTCACGACCAGGACGCGTTCGAGGCGGTTCTTGTGCATCAGCGCCTTTGCTTCCTCGGAGGAACTGCCCTCCTTCACCGTGATCAGGCGATCGCGCTTGGTCATGATGTTGGAAACCGGCTGGTCGAGGTTGGTCTCGAAGCGCAGGTCGCGGTTGGTGACGATACCGACGACGGTCTTGCCGTCGAGTACCGGCAGGCCGGAAATCCGGTGCTGACGCGTCAGGGCAAGCACGTCACGCACGGTCATCGTCGGCGCGATGGTGATCGGGTCCTTGAGTACGCCCGATTCGAAACGCTTGACCTTGGAAACCTCGGCGGCTTGCGCTTTCGGCTTGAGGTTCTTGTGAACGATACCGATCCCCCCTTCCTGGGCCAGAGCAATGGCCAGACGGGCTTCGGTCACGGTATCCATGGCAGCGGATACCAACGGCAGGTTCAGGGTGAGATTGCGAGTCAGGCGCGTTTTCAGGCTGACGTCGCGGGGCAGGATTTCCGAGTGGGCGGGTACGAGAAGGACGTCATCGAACGTCAACGCCTTTTGAATGACACGCATGGCCTTTGTTCCGGGGTCACAAAAACGTATTATACAGCAAGCCTTATTACCAATGGACAACCATGAACGCTCGCTTGCTGCTTGCTGCTGCGCTTTTTCTGCCCTTGACGGCTGCCGCCCAGATCTATGAATACAAGGATGCTGCAGGGCGTACGGTCTATACGGACCAGCCACCGCCAAGCGGCGCCGTCAAGAGTCGCGCCGTTGCAAAGGAAGCCGCTTCCGAGTCAAGTCCTTCCGGGGCCAGTGCGTCTGTTCCCAAGACGGCCGTCGATCGTGAGCTCGAGTTCAAGAAGCGCCAAAAGGAGGCGCAGGAGCAAGCTGCAAAATCGGACAAGGAGGCTGCGGACAAGCTCGCACGCAAGGAAGAGTGCACGAGAGCCAGGCTTCACCTGCAGGCACTCGAGTCCGGTGAAAGACTGGCGTCCCGTGATGCTCAGGGTGAACGGGTGTATCTGGAGGACGATCAGCGCGCTGCAGAAACCGTGCGTGCGCGCAAGGCGGTCAACGACCTCTGCAAGTAGCAAGCCGGGCGCGCCGGCGCTTTACAGCAACTCACTCACCGGCCGCGTCGTCGCCCGCCCCCTTCTTCATGACCTTGCCTTCAGCCGCCCGCTGCTTGCGGACCTCCTTCGGGTCGGCGATGAGCGGCCGGTAGATTTCGACGCGATCCTTGTCGCGCAGCACGGCATCCGCCTTGGCCAGTTTGGCGTAAATGCCGAACTTGTTCTTCCTAACGTCGATCTCCGGATATTTCTCCAGCAACCCTGACCCTTCGACCGCCTGCAGCACGGTGCAGCCGTCGGGAAGTTCCAGGCTGACCCGTTCGGCCTTCTCCGGCAGGGCGTAGACAACTTCGATTTTCATCCCTTGGCTCCATAGACCTGCGCGGCGCGCTTGACGAACGCGTCGACAAAGGTATTGGCAATATTGCTGAAAACCGGACCGATGACTTTCTCGAACATCCGGCTGGAAAACTCATAGGCAAGTTGAAACTCGATCTTGCAGGCATTCTCGGCCAGGGGGCGGAAACGCCACACACCCTCCAGTCGGCGGAACGGACCATCCACGAGACGGATGTTCATCAGGAACGGTGTTTCCTTCTGGTTTTCCGTCGTGAAGTGCGACTTGACGCTGAGATAGTTGATGTAGAGCGTCGCAGCGGTCTTGTGCGCATCGCGGTACTTGAGCTCGGTCCGGCTGCACCATGGCAGGAATTGCGGATAGTCCTCGACGCGATCGACGAGGTCGAACATCTGTTGCGCCGAATGCTCGATGAGCACCGATTTCTCGACTTGGGCCATCGCCCGTAAACCCTCATCAATCCTGTAGAATGCGGCATTTTATCGCATTTGGGACAGGCGCTGCCGGCAGATGAGCATCACCAACAACAAGAAGGCCTTTCACGACTTTTTCGTCGAGGAGAAGTACGAGGCCGGTATCGTGCTCGAAGGGTGGGAAGTCAAGGCCATTCGCGCCGGCCGGGTACAGATCAAGGAAGCCTACGTCATCGTCAAGGACGGCGAAATCTGGCTCCTAGGCATGCACATCACACCACTCTCGGAGGCGTCCACACACGTCCATCCCGATCCGGTACGAACGCGCAAGCTCCTCCTGCACGAACGCGAGATCGCCAAGCTGATCGGCAAGGTCGAGCGCGCCGGCTATACCCTGGTGCCGGTTGATCTTCACTACACGCGGGGCCGCGTCAAGGTGGAGATCGGACTCGCCAAAGGCAAGAAGCAGCACGACAAGCGCGCGACGGAGCAGGACAAGGACTGGAAGCGCGAACAGGGCCGCCTGCTGAAGGAACGGCAACGTTAACCACAGCCTGCGATGACGGTCGATTATCTCTACTGGGTAGGCATGGCGGCGGTTGCGGTCAGTGCGCTGGCGGGAGTCATGGAAGCGCAACGCCAGGAAGTCGACCTGATTGGTGCAACCTTCGTCGCTGTCGCCACCGCCCTAGGTGGCGGCACGATCCGGGACTTGCTGCTCAACCGCAACGTGTTCTGGATCGCTGACCAGACCTATCTCATTACTGCGATTCTCTTTGGCTGCGCCGCGTTTTTCATCCTCCGCCGCAAGGCGATCCCCGCCCGCTGGCTGCTGGTCCCCGATGCCATCGGTCTGGCGCTGTTTACCGTGCTCGGCACGCAGGCAGCCCTGCAGTGGCATGCGCCGTGGCTTGCCGCCTCCTTGCTCGGGGTCATCACCGGCGTGTTCGGTGGTGTCCTGCGTGATGTCCTTTGCAACGAGGTTCCACTGGTCATGCGCGCCGGTGAGTTGTATGCCACAGCAGCCTGGCTGGGCGCCCTCTTACTGATCGGTGCCCAGACCTACGGCATCGATTCGATGACGGCGAGCGGCCTCGCCATGGTCGCGGTGCTCGCGATTCGCCTGGCGGCGATTCGCTATCACTGGACACTTCCGGCATTTCCCGGCAAGCCGTAGTGGTAGGATGCCAAGCTCTGGATGCTGCCATAAAGACTCGCAAGCCATGACACACCCGTTCGATAACAATGACTCCGCTTCCGCCGCACCGGCGACCGCCTCGGCGACCGAAGACGCTTTTTTCGTGCTGCGCGATACACGCGCCCTGCTGGAGCAGCGCCTGGGTGAGCTGGCGACTCGTGCCGGCGTCGGCTCCAAGGCTGTCGCGGAAGCATTCTCCCGTGCCGTCGGCGACGCCCACGATGAACTCGCCAACGACAAGCAGCGGGACGGGTTCGAATCGACCGACGGTCTCACGGCATCGCGGATCACACTCATGTGCGATGCCGATCTGGAACTGGACATCCGTATCAAGGAGATTGCCCGTCGTCTGGCTGACCTGGCCGGCAACGCTCTCTGGCGCGCCCAACTTCGCTACATGTCTCTCCTGCAGCGTCCGGCGATGTCGCCTGAAAACAACCCCGTCGGACCTGAAGCGATCTCCAGTGGGCTGTGGGCGCTCTGCAATGCCAGCGGCGCCGCGCTCGATCGACAGATGGAGTTGCTCGATCGCCTGGAACAACTGCTGGCGTCAGAGTTGCCGGCGGTCTACGACGA
>DAORCC010000151.1:0-6056 GCA_035345235.1 Azospira sp. | reverse complement strand
AAGCCCAGCGGGCCGATGAAGGTGATTTCATTGAGCTCGCGCGCATACCAGCTCGCCACGAAAGTGACGACGAACCAGATGGCGAGCAGGATGGCAGTCATCCGTAGATTCTTCTGCCAGTACTCCACGTGCTTCTGTGAAAGTTGCATGGAAGGGTCCCTCCTCCTAAGAAAGTCTTCCAGTTTTCGCTGACCCGCACCGCCCGAGTGCGGCGGCACGGCACTTTGGGGACCCGGCCGACTGTTACGGTCTGATGCCTGCGGTCAAGATCCCCAAGAGACGGAAAATCTTCGAAACATTGACGAAGATCAAATCCATTTCTGAGAGTGCAGGATGCGACTTAAATCTTTCACGAACCTTACACGGACAACAGAATTGTCAGATTCTTTTACTGTGCAGTGCAGCAAAAAATCGGAGGAAAAACCCTTTTCGGAAAGGGACTTACGGCGCCGGGTAGCGCAGACGCTCGATCAGGTCCTGTGTCGCAGCGGGAGGCGGTGGCGTAAGGATACTGATCACGAAGATCACGATGAAGCCGACCGGAACCCCCCAGATGCCGGCAGCCGTGGACTGGATGTCCAGCCACGGCTCCATGCCGATGCCGTGCAGGCCGAGCCAGTCGATGCTGTCGAACTGGACGCGCACCATGTAGTAAAGCGTCACCAGCAAGCCCGCCACCATGCCGGCGATTGCCCCCTGCCGGTTCGCGCGCTTCCAGAAAATGCCGAGCACCAGCGCCGGGAAAAAGGCCGAACCGGCGATCGAGAAGGCCCAGGCCACCATCGACAGGATCGTGGCTGGCTTCTGCGCCGCGAACATGGCAGCGATCACCGCCACCACCAGCAACAGCGACTTGGAAATGACCAGCCGCCACTGGGTGCTGGCCTGCGGACGGATCACCTTGTAATAGACGTCGTGCGACATGGCTCCAGTGATCGTCAGCAGCAGGCCATCCGCAGTTGACAGTGCCGCCGCCAGTGCGCCGGCGGCAACCAGGCCGGAAATGACGTAAGGCAGGCCGGCGATCTCGGGCGTGGCGAGAACAATCACGTCGGGGTTGAGCGTCAGTTCGGCCAGCTGCAGGATGCCATCGCGATTGATGTCCTCGATCGAAATCAGGCCAAGCTTGCCCCAGGCCGCGATCCAGCCAGGCGGGCGCGTGATCTCGGTATTGACCAGATTCATGTAGATCTCGTACTTCGCGAACACGGCGTAGGCCGGTGCCGTCAGGTAGAGCGCGAGGATGAACAGCAGCGACCAGAAGACCGACTGGCGTGCCTCGCGAACGCTGGGCGTCGTGTAGTAACGCATCAGAACGTGAGGCAATGCCGCGGTCCCCACCATCAGGCAAAACACGAGCGAGAGGAAATTGAAGCGCGCCGCATTGCGCGCCTCGACGGTCGCGCCGGGATAGGCCTCGGCATGGTGACTGGGATAGGCGGCGCGTTCCTTCGCGGCGCGCTGCTGCTCGCCCCAGCGCGTACGCGCCTGTTCGGCGTTGGCGGGTAACTCACGGCGCTGCTTTTCCAGCGCGATCACCTCGCGCATCGGGGTTGCCGCATCGAACTTGCGCTCATTGATCTGCGCCGACAGGCGCTGCTTTTCCTCGGTCAGCGAAGCCGGCAGGGCGTCGATGCGCACCGCCAGGGCATCGGCACGCTCCTGGTAGCGTTGCCTCGCCTGCACTTCGGCCGGCAGGTCGAAAATCTGTGACTCGAGTCGCCCGACCCGCTCCAGCACTTCCCAATAGCTGAGTTGCGGCACCGGAGAACCGGTCACCTTGATCGACAGCATCGCCACCGGCGTGACGTAGGCAACGATGAGGATCACATACTGCGCCACCTGCGTCCAGGTCACCGCCTTCATGCCGCCCAGGAACGAGCAGACGAGGATGCCGGCAAGCCCGAGGAAAACGCCGATCTCGAACTGGAGCCCGACGAAACGGCTGGCGATCAGGCCGACACCGTAGATCTGCGCAACGACATAGACGAACGAGGCGAGCACCGTGGCGAAGACGCCGACGAGCCGGGCGCCGTTTCCGCCGTAACGTGCGGCCAGGAAGTCCGGTACGGTGAATTGGCCGAAGCGGCGCAGATAGGGGGCAAGCAGGAGGGCTACCAGCACGTAGCCGCCGGTCCAGCCCATCACATAGGCGAGGCCCTGGTAGCCGGAAAGGAAGAGCGTGCCCGCCAGGCCGATGAACGAGGCAGCGCTCATCCAGTCTGCGCCGGTCGCCATGCCGTTGTAGATCGCCGGCACACGCCGGCCAGCGACGTAGTATTCGGAAACGTTGGTCGTGCGGCTCATGATGCCGATCGCCGCGTAGATGATGATCGTGAAGAACAGGAAGGCGTACCCGATCCAGCGCGGCGGCAGCCCGTGCCGCTCCAGCAGCGCAAGCACGAGGATCAGCGCGATGAAGACCCCGGTGTAGCCGAGGTAGTAGTTGCGCAGGCGATCCTGCTGCCCCCCCTTCCCGTGCTCGTCGCTCATCGCCGTTCGCCCCGCACCCTCACGTCCCGCGACGAACCCAGCGGCGCGCGCGCTCGATGTCCATGAAGACCGCTGCCGAATCCTTGCCCTGCGTCACTGCCCTCGCCTGCGCGATCAACAGCAGCTTGGCCGTGGCATACGCGTCGGACACGGCGTTGTGCCGCAGGATGTTCTCGATGTCGAAGCGCTGCAGCCACTCGTCGAGCACCACCTGACCATCGATCAGCTCGCGAAAGAGTTCAGGCATGACCCAGGCCAGGTCGATCCACGGCAGATCGAGCTCCTTTCCCAGGAATTCCCGCAGGGCGCGACCGATCATCGCCTGGTCGAACTCGGCGTGATAGGCGACGAGCGGCGCCCGGCCGACATAATCGAGAAAGGCGAGCAAGGCGTCCGCCGGCTCGACTCCCTCGCGCTGCGCACTGCCACCGATACCGTGAATGAGGATGTTCTCGTGGGAGCTGACCTGATCCTGACGGAGAACAACCTCGAAGGCATCGTTCGCATCGATCACTCCCTCGCACACGGCGACGGCGCCGATCGAGATCAGGCTGTCCCGAACCATGTTGAGGCCACTGGATTCGACATCCACCACGATGTAGCGCGTTCGGAAGTGCGAACGCGACATATCCTCGGCGGGGCGTTTCTGCCAGGCGGCGAGCGCCTCCTCCTGTGCTGCCGTCAGCGGTACGGCAGACGAAGCCTTGCCGAACAGATCCTTCAGCCATTTCATTTCGATCGCTCCCGACTCAGGTCTGGTAATCCAGCTTGAGCCGCTGCTGCAGCTTGCGCGACTGACGGAAGGATTCCTTCAGGATGCGTCGGTCGAGTTCGTTGAGCTGATCCGGGTTGACGAAGTTGTCGCCCGGTCGGCCGTGCTCCTCTTCGAAATGCTGGTGCCGCAGCCGCAGCAACTGGATGTAGTTGAAACCCTCGACGATTGCGGCCGCCTCTTCCGCCGCCACGCCCATGCGCTGGCTGGACAGCTTGATGCGTTGAACGGTGTTGGTGTTGTGCACGCCAGTGGCGAGCGCGAAGATGCGTGCGGCGTCGATGAAGAGACGGGCGCCATAAGTCTTGAGGTCGACGCATCCCGGATGCTCGGCGTTGAGATCGGTAATGAAGTCGCGGATCTTGCCCAGCGGCGGCTGCACCGACAGGGCGTTGGCTGCCATCATGCGCAGGAACAGCGGATTGCTCTTGGCCATGCGCAACAGCGAAACGCGCAGCCGGTCGGCAAGGTGCGTCGCGCCATACAGCGCACGGAAATCGAAGAAGATTGAAGCATTGAGCAGCGCCTGCGGTTCCGGCACGCGGATCCAGTGATCGAACTTCTCCTCCCACGCTTCCAGCGTCAGGCACAGCTCTGGATTGCTGGCCATGATGTTGCCCTTGCAGAACGGGAAGCCGACGGCATCAAGATCGCGATTCACATCCTGCGCGAACTCGAGCAGACGCAGCTCCAGTTCCTCGCGGTTCTGGATATCGGTGCAGGTATAGATGATCCCGTTATCCTGGTCGGTGCTGAAGGTCTGTTCGTCGCGCCCCTCTGAGCCGAAGGCAAGCCACGCCCATTCGATGCCGTAGAGATCGTGCTTTGCCAGGTTGATCTGCAGGACGCGCCGCGTCACCGTGTCGTTCAGCGCCGAGATGAACTGCGTCAGCTGCTCGGCCCCAACACCCTGAGCCAGCATGTTCAGCGCCAGCTGCCGGACGTCGGTGCCGGCCTGCTTGAGCACGTCGATATCCTGCGCGCCTTCGATCGACTGGCGAATCTGACGCAGGCCGACGCGCTGCAGCGTGAACAGGTCGCGCTCGGAGACAACCCCCTTCAAGGTTCCTGCTTCGTCCGTCACGAGGACGTGGCGCACGCTGTGCATCGCCATCGCCAGCGCGGCGTCGTAAACGTGGGCATGTTCAGAGAGCGCATGCGGTCGTGACGACATCACGTCAGCGATCGGCCGATCGAGCGAAATGCCGGGCAGCAGGATCCGCTTCAGGGCATCCGACTGCGTGAAGATGCCGACTGGCTGAGCTTCACCATCGACGACGACCATCGAGCCGATGTGACCGGCGACCATGGTCTCGATCACCTGCCGGATGGGTGTATCCGGCGATGCCGTGACCGGCGTCTTGGTGAGGATTGCGGACAGCGGTGAACTCATCGACTGCTGCTCGGCAGCACGCTGCGCGAACTGGACCTGCAACTGTCGGCGCGACTGGTTGAGCAGTGTCGCGATGTACTGCGTGCAGAACTGGTTGAACGGCTGGCTCATCTGCATGAGCTGCACGAAATCGTCGGCAGCCAGTTGATAGCAGAAGGTATCCTCGATCGCGATATAGGCGTTGGTCGAGGCGCGCCGCGCCATCACCGAACCGATCGGAAAACATTCGCCGGAACCCAGGGTCAGGGACGAATATTCGGTGACGTTGATCTCACCGGACTGTCGCGCCAGCACCTTGCCGCGCTGGATGATGTAGAAGGTGCTCACCGGCCCCATATCGGGGGTCACGATGTGGCTATCCTTCGGGAAATAGCCGAGTTTTGCGCGCTCCGAGAGGAAGGCCAGCGCCTTCTGGTCCATGCGGTCGAACGGCGAGTGCCGGCGCAGCATGTCCGCAGTCGCGTCGACCAGCATCCTGGTCGCTCCGCCACCGATACCCGAACCTGCGTTGTCCGAAGGTTTGCTCGCTGTCATGCTTCCCCCAAAGAAAAAGGCCGACGCTATCGGCGCCGGCCTGAAACAATGAAGCGGTCTCTCCTCCGCATCATCCCTTGCTTGACGCATCCCCCGACATTGTATGCCAGTGGCCGCGCCGATGCTTCCTTACTACGGTTTCAGCATGATTGATGCCGACAGCAAAGGCTGCCGGCATCTCTCCGCAATCAGCTCACGGACGATTTCAGCTGATCCAGGATCGCCGGGTTTTCCAGCGTCGAGGTGTCCTGCGTGACTTCCTCGCCCTTGGCGAGCGAGCGCAGCAGACGGCGCATGATCTTGCCGGAACGCGTCTTCGGCAGGTTGTCGCCGAAGCGGATGTCCTTCGGCTTGGCGATCGGACCGATCTCCTTGCCGACGTGATCCTGCAGCTCCTTGATCAGCTTCTTGGCCTCGTCACCGGTCGGACGGGCACGCTTCAGCACGACGAAGGCGCAGATGGCCTCACCGGTGAGGTCGTCCGGACGGCCGACCACGGCGGCTTCGGCAACGATCGGGTGCGACACCAGCGCCGATTCGATTTCTATCGTGCCCATGCGGTGACCCGAAACGTTCAGCACGTCATCGATACGGCCGGTGATCGTGAAGTAGCCGTTCTGTGCATCGCGGATGGCACCGTCACCGGCCAGGTAGAGCTTGCCGTTGAAGTCTTCCGGGTAGTACGACTTCTTGAAGCGGTCCGGATCGCCCCAGATGGTGCGGATCATCGACGGCCACGGCTTCTTGCAGACCAGGATGCCGCCCTTGCCCCACGGCAGTTCAGTGCCGGTCTCGTCGACCACGGCGAGCTGGATGCCCGGGAACGGCAGGGTGCAGGAACCCGGCACCAGCGGCGTGGCGCCC
>DAORCC010000150.1:0-6125 GCA_035345235.1 Azospira sp. | reverse complement strand
GTTTTCGCGGGTGTCCCGGCGATCAGGCAAGGCGCGAGAGGGCGCTCTTTCACCCGAGCGCGGCGGGAGCGATGCGCGTTAGCCGGCAAAGCTAGGTGCGACATGGCCCTCGGCTTTGTGCCCCCCGCCGTTCTCGATCCGGACATGGTCGGTGAGTATCCCGCCACGGCAAAGGCCGGTGGCGGCTATGTCTGGGATGAGGTGCTCGAATACCGCGTCTGGTGCCATCCGGAACTTGGCGCTCCGGATGAAGTGGATGGAAGCGACTATTACTACGCCTTCCCGACTTACGAGGAGGCCCTCGCGTTCTCTGCAGGCAACACCGGATGCGAGGCGCCTCTGGCGCTGGTGCTGCAGCGGGAGTACATCGACGAACCCGAGCCGGGGCGCTACGTGCATGTCGTGAAGGAGCGCATCACCGAATGGCCGGTCGAGTTTCTTTCGCGGCCGCGGCGTACGGAAAGAACGATCCCGGATTTCATGTCGCCGGACGCGCCCCCCAACCGCTTGGCCCTGTTGCGGGGCCAGGCACGGTAAGCCCGTTCGACTCCGCTCAGTGCAGCGTCGGCCTGGGGGGCGCCTCGCCATCGAACAGCGTGGCGACGTCGGCGGCGCTGAAGCGGTAGTCGTGATTGCAGATGTCGTCGTGGATGACGATCTCGCCATGCTCGGAGAGGATGGCTTCGGCTTCGGCGCGGCCGAGCTGCAGCAGCATGCCGCGCACCTTGTCCCAATCCTTCGGGCAGTGATAGACCACCGGGCGGGGCTCGAAGAGGCGCTTGTCCTCTTCCGGGAACACGCGCGTCAGCAGCGCTTCGGGGCGCAGGGTCAGCAGTTCTTCGGGCTTGAGCGTCGCGGCGAGGTGCACGATGCGGTTCCAGCCGTCGGCGTCCTTCTCGTCGGCGCGGGGCAGCTTCTGCAGGAAGAGGCCGCAGGCGGCATCGGCATTGGCGGCGAGCAGCAGCCTGGCCGGCTGCTGTTCGGACTGGACGAGGAAGGATTCGAAGATTTCGGCGATGCTGCTGCCTTCTAGCGGCACGTAGCTCTGGTAGGGCAGGCGGGCCAGCGGGGTGTCGAGCGTCATGACCAGCTTGCCGTCGCCGAACAGGGCGGGCAGCGGCGCATCGTGGATGCCCGGTTCGAAGCGGGCCATGCCGCGGATCTGCAGGTCCTGGTTGACGTCGAGGATCATCGACTTGAGCGGGCCGTGGCCGGAAAGCTGGAAGGAGAGCCTGCCCGGCTGCTTGAGGTTGCCGCCGATGATGGCCGCGGTGGCGGTCATCTCGCCGAGCAGGCGCGTCACCGGTGCCGGGTAGGCACGCTCGTGCTGCATGCCCTGCCAGGCGGTGCCGAGGCGCACGAAGGCGCCGCGGATATCGAGTTCCTCGAACAGGAAGCGGAGGAGGTAGCTGTCGGCCATGATGTTCTTTGCGTAGCTCCACCTGGATTACCCTTCGATACGCCCGCGATGCGGGCTACTCAGGGCGAACGGCGGTTGGGTTACTTCAGTTTAACGTAGGCGTCGGCATCGAAGCCGACGAGGAGCGCCTTGCCGGTGTCGAGCACCGGCCGCTTGATCAGGCTGGGGTATTCGGCCATGAGCGCCAGCGCCTTGGCCTCATCCACATCGGCGCGCTGATCGTCGGAAAGCTTCTTCCACATCAGGCCGCGCGTGTTGAGCAACACTTTCCAGCCGGCACGCCGGTTCCAGTCCGGCAGGTGGCTGGCGGCAACGCCGGCCTTCTTGTAGTCGATGAACTCATAGGCGGTGCCCTGTGCGTCGAGGCAGGCCATCGCCTTCTTCATCGTGTCGCAGTTCTTGATGCCGTAGAGGCGCATGATCGGTGTGCCGTATTTCGGGAAGGCGCATTCTAGCAAAGCCCGGCAGCGGGCCGGGTAGTCCCGGCCGTGTTGTTTACCGAGCGTGCCCCCCTACATTGCGATACAAGTTCGCAACAGACGTCGCCCGTGGCCGCCGTTTAGAATTTCGTCATGTGGTTTTCAGGAGCTGAATGATGATTCGCAATCGACACCTGTTCGCGGCGCTCGTGCTGGTGCCGCTGGCATTGTGGGCTGCCGCCGTGCTGCCCGGCAGCGTTGCCGGCAATGGCGGTTTCTGGCAGTGGCGCCGGGCGGTGGTGCTGCTTTCCGGGTTGATCGTGCTCTGGTGGATGAGTGCCGGCATCCTGCTGGCGACACGGCCGGCGTGGCTGGAACGTGCCCTTGGCGGCCTCGACCGCCTGTATCGCCTGCACCGCGACATCGGCATTGGCGCCGGCGTGCTGGTGTTCCTGCACTGGATGGCGGAGTGGGCGCCGAAGAATCTTGCGAAGCTCGGCCTGTTGCCGCCGCGCGGGCGCGGTCCCCGGGGCGAGCCGTCGCTGTGGATCGATCTGGCCAAGGATGTCGGCGAGTGGGCCGGCTACCTCGTGATGGCGCTGGTCGTCGTGTCGTTGCTGAGGCGCGTGCCGTATCGCGCTTTCCGGCTGATACACAAGGCCTTCGCCGTGCTCTTCGTGGCGGGTACCTTCCACGGTCTCGTGCTGATGCCGCGCGACTGGTGGAGCGGACCGCTCGCCTGGAGTACCGCACTGCTCGCGTTGGCGGGGTTCGGTGCGGCGCTCCTCTCGCTCGGCGGGCGCATCGGTGCCCGGCGTCGCCATGCGGCGCGCATCGAGGCGCTGGTCGCACGCAGCGACGGCGTGCTTGAGGTGACGCTGCGCCCGGCCGCGGGGTGGCCGGGGCACCGTGCCGGACAATTCGTGCTGGTCGATTTCGGGCATCGTCTCGAAGGGGCGCACCCGTTTACCGTTGCATCCGCGTGGTCGGCAGCGCAGGGGACGGTCGTGCTGGCGATCAAGGCACTCGGCGACTACACGCGCAGCCTGCCGCAGCGTTTGCAGGTGGGCCAGGCGGCAACGCTGGAAGGCCCGTATGGCGGTTTCGATTTTTCGGCACGGGAAGGCGCTGGCCCGCAGGTGTGGGTGGCCGGCGGCATCGGTGTCACGCCGTTCCTCGCCCGCCTGCGTGAATTGCGGGAGCAGGGCCGGCGTGCGGAGGATGTGGCCTTGTTCTACAGCGTGCGCAACAACGATGTGGATGCCTTCGGCGGCGAGCTGGCCGAGCTCTGCCGGGCCACCGGGGTTCAGTTGCAGCGCTGGGAAAGCGATGCGCAGGGGCCGCTTCCCGCAACGCTGGTCGGCAAGCAGGCCGGGCGTGGCAGCAGCGTGTGGTTCTGTGGCCCCTCGGCCTGGGGCGAGTCGCTTCGGCTCTGGCTTTCCGGCGCGGGCCTGCCGGGTGGGGCGTTCCATCGCGAATATTTCGAGTTCCGCTAAACCGGAGCAGGGAAGCGACGAATGACGGTTGAGGAACGGGCATGCCCTACGGTCTGATGGTGCCTGCGGTTGCGATCACGCTTTTCATCGCATTGCTGCTTGTGCGCCGGCAGTTGCATCGTGCGCTGGCGCCGGAACGCGTTGTCGGCACGGCGTCGCCGGCGAGCGTCGGGCTCGCCTTCAGCGAGATCCGGTTTCCGACGCGCAATGGCAAGACGCTGGCCGGCTGGTTCGTGCCGGCATCCGGTCCGGGGCCCCATCCTGCCGTCGCCGTTGTCCATGGCTGGGGCGGCAACGCGGAGACGATGCTGCCGCTGGCGGCGCCGCTGCATGCGGCGGGCTTTGCGGTGCTGCTCTTTGAGGCGCGCTGTCACGGGCGCAGCGACGAGGACAGCTTCGCCTCGCTGCCGCGCTTTGCGGAGGATTGCGCGGCGGCCGTGGATTGGTTGCGCATTCACGCCGGTCTGGGGAGCGGCGCCAATGCCGCAATCGGACTGGTCGGGCATTCGGTGGGGGCCGGTGCGGTACTGCTCGCTGCAGCACGCGACCCCGGCATCGCCGCCGTCGTCAGCATCGCGGCCTTCACGCATCCGGAGGCGATGATGCGGCGCTGGTTCGCCTTTCGCGGCATTCCCCAGCGTCCGCTCGGGTCGCTGATCCTGCGCTATGTCGAGCGGGTCATCGGCCATCGCTTCGACGATATCGCGCCGATCGCCACGATCCGGCGCCTGCATTGCCCGGTGCTGCTGGTGCATGGCGCGGAGGATGCAACCGTGCCGGTGGCGGAAGCCCATGCGATCCATGCCGCCGGCGGCCCGAACGTGCAGTTGAAGATCGTGGCTGGCAGCCACGACGATTACGCGGATCTGGAGCGCGAACTGCCGGCGCTGGTGGATTTTTTGCGCGCGGCCGTGCGCTGAGCGGATCTAGCGCTGCAGCTTGGCGAAAGCCGCCGCCATCGAACCCTGCGGCTCATGCTGCGGACGCGAGTCACGCCGCTGCGAGTCCTGCCCGAAGCGCTGGCCCGGGCGATTGCCACTGTTGGCGGGCGGCAGGCCCTTCTTCTGCGTCGGCGTGTCCGACATGCGCATGGTCAGCGCGACGCGCTGGCGCTGCAGGTCGACTTCCAGCACCTTGACCTTGACGATGTCGCCGGCCTTGACGACCTCGTGCGGGTCCTTGACGAAGCGGTCGGCGAGCGCCGAGACATGCACCAGGCCATCCTGGTGCACGCCGATGTCGACGAAGGCCCCGAAATTGGCGACGTTGGTGACGACGCCTTCGAGCATCATGCCCGGCTCGAGGTCGGAGAGCTTCTCGACACCTTCGCGGAACGTGGCGGCCTTGAATTCCGGGCGCGGGTCGCGGCCCGGCTTTTCCAGCTCCTTGAGGATGTCCTGCACGGTCGGCAGGCCGAACTTGTCGTCGGCGTATTTGGCGGCGTTCACGGCCTTCACGGTGCGTGCGTCGCCGATGACGTCCTTGATGCCCTTCTTGATGTCGGCCAGGATGCGCTCGACCACCGGGTAGGCTTCCGGGTGCACCGCCGAGGCATCGAGCGGGTTGTCGCCGTTGATGACGCGCAGGAAGCCGGCGGCCTGCTCGAAGGTCTTGTCGCCGAGGCGCGGCACTTTCAGCAGCGCCTGGCGGTCGGCGAAGGCGCCGTGGATGTCGCGGTAGGAAACGATGTTCGCGGCAAGGCTGGAATTGAGGCCGGAAATGCGCGTGAGCAGGGCGACCGAGGCGGTATTGACGTCCACGCCGACGGCGTTCACGCAGTCCTCGACGATGGCGTCCAGGGTCTTTGCCAGGCGCGTCTGCGACACGTCGTGCTGGTACTGGCCGACGCCGATGGCTTTCGGCTCGATCTTCACCAGTTCGGCGAGCGGGTCCTGCAGGCGGCGGGCGATGGATACCGCGCCGCGCAGGCTGACGTCGAGTTCGGGGAATTCCTTTGCCGCGAATTCGGAGGCCGAATAGACCGAGGCGCCGGCTTCCGAGACCATGATCTTGGTGAGCTTCATCGCCGGGTAGCGCTTCATCAGGTCGGCCACCAGCTTGTCGGTCTCGCGCGAGGCGGTGCCGTTGCCGATGCTGACCAACTCGACGTGGTGCTTGGCGCACAGTGCCGCCAGGACATGCAGCGAACCTTCCCAGTCGTTTCGCGGTTCGTGCGGGTAGATGGTGGCGGTGTCCAAGAGCTTGCCGGTACGGTCGACGACGGCGATCTTGCAGCCGGTGCGGATGCCGGGGTCGAGGCCGAGCACGGCGCGCGGGCCGGCCGGCGCGGCGAGCAGCAGGTCCTTCAGGTTGCGGCCGAAGACGCGGATCGCTTCCTCTTCGGCGCGCTCGCGCAGGGCATTCATCAGTTCGAGTTCGAGGTGCATGAAGACCTTGATCTTCCAGGTCCAGCGCACGGTGTCGGCGAGCCACTTGTCGGCCGGGCGGCCCTGGTCCTTGATGCCGAAGCGCGCGGCGATGCGGGATTCGCAGGGGTTGTGTCCGACCGGCCTTGTTTCGGCATCGAGCTCGGAATCCAGCACCAGCGACACCTGCAGCATGCCTTCGTTGCGGCCGCGGAACAGGGCCAGCGCGCGGTGCGAGGGGATGTCGCCGAGCGGCTCGGCGTAGTCGAAGTAGTCGCGGAACTTGGCGCCTTCGTTCTCCTTGCCTTCGGCGACGACCGACTTCACGACGCCGTGCTCGTCGAGGTATTCGCGCAGCGTGCCGAGCAGGCCGGCATCCTCGGCGAACTGCTCCATCAGGATCTGGCGGGCGCCGTCGAGGACG
>DAORCC010000149.1:0-6175 GCA_035345235.1 Azospira sp. | reverse complement strand
CCTTCGTGGTGAACAACTACCTGATGGGCAAGGACCCGTTCCCCTTCGACCTGCTCTACTGGAACAGCGATTCGACGCGCATGCCGTACGCGATGCACAGCTTCTACCTGCGCAACATGTACCTGGGAAACAAGCTGCGCGAACCGGGCGGCATCGAGATCGCCGGCGTGCCGATCGACATTTCGAAGGTGAAGACGCCGTGCTACTTCATCTCCACCGTGGAAGATCACATCGCCCCGTGGAAGAGCACCTACAAGGGTGCCCACCTGCCCTCCGGCCCGGTCAAGTTCGTGCTCGGCGGCTCCGGCCACATCGCCGGCATCGTCAATCCGCCGGCAGCCAACAAATATGGCTACTGGACCAACGACGAACTGCCGGAAAGCGCCGACGACTTCCTCAAGGGCGCCACCCAGAATCCGGGCTCGTGGTGGGTCGACTGGCAGCAGTGGCTGCTCTCGCAGACCAATGGCGACAAGAAGGTGCCGGCCCGCAAGCCGGGCGACGGCCCGCTGAAGGTGCTGGAAGATGCACCGGGCTCGTACGTCAAGTTCCGCCTCGATGCACAGAAGAAGGCGAAATAATTCGACCGGATTCACATTCCAGAACGGGCGCTGCGGCGCCCGTTTTTCTTTGGTGTAATCTGCAGGCATGAGCACCCTGCTTCCCGACTACACCGGCGGCAGCATCGCCAACCTGATGCGCACCATCGCCGACGCCTGCGGCGCACCGTCCCCGCGTCAGGCACCGCTTGCCGCATGCCATGCGCTCGACGCGCGCGATCTTTCGCGCCGTCGCAACATCGTTTTGCTGATCGTCGACGGCCTCGGTGCCGGCATGCTGGCGCAACACGGCACGGGGGTCCTGCACCGGCACGCGGACAAGGTGCTGACGTCGGTTTTTCCCTCCACCACCGCCGCCGCCATTCCGACCTTCATGACCGGCCTCTGTCCGGCTCAGCACGCGCTGACCGGATGGCACATGTGGCTGGAGGAACTGCAGGCGGTCACCGCCATCCTGCCGCTGACGCCACGTGCCCGCCCGCCGTTCGACCTGCCGGCCGCACAGTTGCCGGCACGACTCTTCGACCATTCGCCGATCTACCCCGCCATGCACCGCTCGGCCTGGGTGCTGTCGCCGAGGGAAATCGCCGAGAGCGCGTTCAATGTCTTTCACACGCGTGGCGCGGACACGCTCGCCTACACCGAACTGCCCGAAATGCTGCAGATGCTGGCGAGCCTCGTCGCGATCCCGGGGCGCAAGTTCATCTATGCCTACTGGCCGACACTGGACAGCATCTCGCACCGCTACGGCGCGTTCAGCGAGGAAGCGGTTGCCACCCTGCAGCGCTTCTGCGGCGGCCTCGATCTGCTGCTCGCAGATCTCGCAGGCAGCGACACACAGCTGATCGTCACTGCCGACCACGGCTTCATCGACTCCCCCGCTGATCGCAGCATCGATCTCGCGGAACATCCGCAGCTCGCCGCCATGCTCGCTCAGCCGCTCTGCGGAGAACAGCGCGTAGCGTGGTGCTACCTGAAACCCGAGGTATCGGCCGATGACTTCCTTCGCTGCGTCGCTGCCCGTCTTGGCGATCGCGCCGAAGCCATTCCATGCGCACGCCTCGTGGAAGAAGGGTGGTTCGGCCCAGGGCCGGCACATCCGAAGCTTGCCTCGCGCATCGGCGATTTCGCACTCGTGATGCAGGAAAACTGGACAATCAAGGACTGGCTGCCGACGGAACGCCGCTACCGGCTTCTCGGACAGCATGGTGGCGTTTCGGCGCTGGAAATGCAGGTGCCACTGGTCACCATCGAGGTCTGAACTCGCCATGAAACGCAGTCGGGAAAAACCCCACCCCCCCGTGACGCAACCGGCGCCAGCTGCCGCCACATCAGGCTACAGCGATGCGGCCCGGCTTGCCGTGCAGGAAACCTCCGCCCGCGTGCAGGAAATGCACCGTGCCATCGCCGGCAAGTCCTTCGATGTCCTGACCGGCATTCCGCTGATCGCCGGGCCCGCGGCATTCGCCAAGGTCATGCACGATGCCATTTCCGGAGGCATCTACGCGGCAATCCATCACGGTGCCACAGGGGTCTTTGGCGCAACCGCGGCCATCGAGCGTCAGTTGCCTGAAGCGGAGGGCTCCCCCAGCCGCGCTGTCAGCAGCCTCCGCAGTGCGCTCAACGCCGCCTTCGGCGACCACCTCGCCGGCATCGGCAATATCCTGGCCATCGACATGGGCCTCCATGTCGATGGCCGGCCCGTAGCGCTCACCACCGAGGCCCTCGACCTCGCATTCCCGGCTGCCGGCAAGCGGCTCTGCCTGTTCATCCATGGACTGGCATTCGATGAGCACTGCTGGGAGCCTGCCAACGACGGAGAAGTCGATTTCGGCGCCCGTCTGCAGCACGAGCTGGGCTACACGCCGCTTTACCTGCGCTACAACACCGGACTCCCGATCGCCGACAACGGCACTCGACTGGCAGCACTGATCGAGACATTGCTGGCCGCATGGCCGGAAGAGGTCGCAGAGCTGGTGCTGATCGGGCACAGCATGGGCGGATTGATCGCCCGCAATGCCTGCGAGCAGGCCGCAGTAGCCGATCTCTACTGGCCGCAGACCTGCAGCATGCTGATCTGCCTCGGTTCGCCGCACCTGGGGTCGCCACTGGAGCGGCTCGGACACACGGCCAACAGCGCGCTCCATATGAGCGACATCACGGCGCCGCTGGGAAAGATAGCGGCCGCCCGCAGCCAGGGCGTCAAGGACCTTCGCCACGGTCCCGGCGCCAATCCGGCGACACCCCACGATATCGCCTTGCGCTTTCTCGGCAGCACACTCACCGACGACGTCGATCATCCGCTGGCCGACTGGTTCGGCGACGGACTGGTCACCCTCGGCAGCGCCACGGAGCATCCGATCACCGGCGACGTGAAGAGCATCCGCCTTGGCGGCATCGCCCACATGGCCCTGCTCAACGAGGCCCGGGTCTATGCGCAGATCCGTTGCTGGCTGGCCGAGATCGATCATGGATGACGCCCGACGCGCCCATACCGACCGGGTCATCGCCGCCGCACTCCGTGACCGGCAGTCGCGCGATGCCGGCTATCGCGAGCAGGCCCTGAAACTGTTTCCGTGGATCTGCGGTCGTTGCAGGCGGGAATTCACGCGTGACAACCTGCGCCAGCTGACCGTCCATCACAAGGATCACAACCACGACAACAATCCGGCAGACGGCAGCAACTGGGAACTGCTCTGCCTCTACTGCCATGACAACGAGCATGCCCGTGAACTAGATGCGGAGGCGGCGCGGGCGGCGGGAGTAGATGACCGACAGGCACTTCACGATCGAGCAACCGCACGCCCTTTTTCCGGGCTCATGGATCTTCTCGGGCAGGGAAAGCATAAACCGGCAGGGAGCGAGGACTGAAATCCCACCCGGTTCCCGTGTGATCGTCGGTACGCTGGACGGGATGAGCGGTCGATCCGGAAACGAGCCGCTTTGCTATAGTAAGTCATTGATTCAGGAGGGGCCGCGATGAAAAGCGCCGTCATCATCAATCTCGACTACGAGCACCACAGCGTACAGGTGTGTCGTGCCGTTTGGGACGAAATCGTCCTCAGGATGGAGAGCGCCGGCTTCTCGCGTCACTACCGGATATTCCTGGCCGACATGGACGGCGAGACGGCGACGGCGAAAGCCAAACAGGTCGTTGCCGAGGTCGAGGATGTGCTCGCTCCTGAGGGTATCCTCGTCTTTGACGTGATCCGTGAGTTCTACTGGTTCGAATACCGGCAGATCAACGACCTGCTAGCCCCCGCCAACGAAATCCCGGAAGTCAGCATCATCCAGATGGACGATTTCCAGCGCTTCCTGAACAGCGGCACAAGCTGAACAAAGCCCGCGCCGACGGCGTTAACGGTGGCCGAAAGGCAACTGCAGGGGCAGACGGGGAAGCTGGGGGAAACGCATCTGTGAGCGCAGTTGCGTCACATCCACCGCATCGAGCATGTTCTTCACCACCAGCCCGAGTTCGGTATCGCCCTCGATCGACAGTTCACGGTTGAAGAACAGCGTATCCGGATCTTCCTGGCGCGAGGCTACCTGCAGGAAGGCCGAAAGATTGGCGCGGAAGGCCAGATCGGGCGTTTCCGGAATCGCGAACAGCGGCCGGAAGAAGCCGCCACGATAGGTGAAGGCGGCCTGGCCGCCGGTGTCGTAGACCTGGACCACGAAGGTCTTGCCAGCGAGCTTTTCAAGGCTGTCCTCGGGCAGCAGGTTCAGTTTTGCGGCAGCATTGAGCGCCGCCGTCAGCGCCACCGCATGCGGCCATTGCGGCAGCTTTCCGCCGATGCGGGCGACAAAGCCCGGCAACTGGAATTTGGGAATCGTGAAACCCTGATTCATGGTCATGCTCCTTGCAGTTCGGTCACGGCCTGCGTGTGGCGTTGGGCGATGCCGGCATCGCCGAACCAGTAGCCGTCGACGAGTCCCTCCGGATTCCAGGCCGCATCAGCCGCCGCCGGCCGGCCGTTACGCGCCGCATCGAAGGCAGCGACGATCTCGGCAGTATAGGTCGGTTGCGGGCTGATGCGCAGGATGTCGATGCCCATTTCGCGCATCGTCGGCACCTCGGCGAGCAGGTTGTAGCTCTGCGCCGACATCGTCTGGATGCCGTTGATGCAGAGGAAACTCTGCCCCTCGCGCGTCTTCAGCGTCATCCCTTCCGGATGGTCGAGGCACTTGAACTGGCAGTCGTCCTTGTTCAGGTTGTAGTGGCGCGCCGTGAAGCAGCGTGCCGAGAAAGCCAGCGGCAGCTTGCCGAAGACGAAGACTTCGGTCTCCACCCCTTCCGGCCGCGTCCTGTGCAGCGTCTCGACCAGCGCTCGCGTCGCCTCCAGCGGCGGCACCCAGCGCTTCAGGCCGTAGCGGGCGTAGGTCGCCAGCGTCGACTCGTTGTAGATGTTGAGGTGCGGCCCGGCGACAAAGGGCAGCTTGCCCTGCACCAGGTTCACCGCGCCAAGGTCGTTCGCCTCGACGCTGCAGCCGGCTTCGTCGATCAGGCGACGCATCGCCTTCAGGTCACTTTCCGATTCGAGCAGGGCCTGTGCCGAGACGACCACCTCCTTGCCGGCGTCGGTCAGGTCGCGGGCAAGACCGATCCAGTCGGCGGTACGCAACTGCTGGCGGCGCGAGCAGACGACCTCGCCGACATAGACGATGTCGATCGACTCGTTCTGCGCCATCTCGGCGTAGAACTCCATGACTTCGTGTTTCGGCCAGAAATACAGCAAGGGTCCGAGCGCAAGGCGCATCAGGATTCTCCGTTCTTCAATCTTCAGTCTTCAGCCCGAAGGTTTTCAGCCATTCGAGCCCTTCCTCAACACTGGTACACTGCTTCACCGGGCCGACCCGGGCAACGCTACGGTTGATGGTGTCAGCCATCGACTGCACGAAATCGGACGGGTAGATCTGCACATGCGCCACCGCTCCGGCCTCGGGGTACCAGTCGGAGATCGCGGCGTAGGCCGCCTTGCCGTCGGGAGTGATGCCTTCCCACTGGCGCAGATCAACGACCCGCCCCCAGCGTGACAAGCCCCGCTCGGCAACCGTGTTCTTCAGCCCGGCAAAGAATTCTTCAACCTCTTCGACATTCAGCACACCGAATATGCGGACGTAGAGCACCTCGCCGAACCACTGGAAGCAATGCGCGCCGTGCGCGGCAAAGTTCGGCGCCACACCTATCTCCAGGGACGGTTATACGCTCCCAGCGTCGCCTGGTTGCCTTCCGACACTTTGGCGAGTTCGGCCTGCCAGGTCGGCTTGACGTGGTAGCGCTCGTTTTCGCTGGCCAACGCATCGAGCGCGGCACGCAGCGTGCGCGTCACCTGCGTCACATAGGCCGGGCTGCGCTGGCGGCCCTCGACCTTGATCGCCTTGACGCCGATCTTGATGATCTCGGGCAGGATTTCCAGCACGTTCAGGCTGGTCGGCTCTTCCAGCGCATAGTAGGTCTCGCCCTGCACCTCGAAACGGCCCTTGCAGAGGGTCGGATAGCCGGCCGGCTCGTCGTCGGCGAAGCGGTCGATGAGGATGCCGTTGAGACGCGTATCCATCTGCCCCGGCTTCTTGTCCCACTTGACGTACTTCGCCGGCGAGCAGGCGCCGACGGT
>DAORCC010000148.1:0-6195 GCA_035345235.1 Azospira sp. | reverse complement strand
GCGCATCGGTGTCGATGCCGAAAGCGGGCTGGTGCACACGGTGCTTGGAACGGCGCGACGCTCACCGCACGTACTCGTTTCCCGACTTGCCGCAGCCTCGGCGCGCCTTGACGTCCATTGATCAGCGCTTCCTTGGATGCAACCGCTACGGACGGTTGATAGCCGACCAGCCGACCACCCGACCAGCCGACCAGCCGACCACTGCCCGTCACCACTCGATCGAAATCGCGATATCTCGTGGTCAGCTCAGCGGGACTTTTCGCCGAAAAGGCGGAGCCCGGAATCCCGGGCCCGTTTGCCGTCCATCGCAACCGGATCAGCCGGCGACTTTGCCCTTGCCGCGGGCGAGCCGACGGATGACGGCCAACATGCGGTCGATTTCCTCGCAGGTGTTGTAGAACGCCAGCGAGGGACGCACGGTTGCCTGAACGCCGAAGCGGCGCAGGATGGGCTGGGCGCAGTGGTGGCCGGAACGCACCGCGATGCCTTCCTCGTTCAGCGCCCGCCCGACCTCTTCGGTCGAATAGCCGGCCAGCACAAAGGAAGCGACGCTCGCCTTGTCCGCCGCCGTGCCGATCAAGCGAACGCCGGTGATGGAGGATAGTCCGCGCGTCGCATAGGCCAGCAGGTCATGCTCGTAGCGCGCGATGCTTTCCAGACCGATGCGATTGACATAATCGAGTGCGGCACCCAGGCCGATAGCATCAGCGATGTTGCCCGTGCCGGCCTCGAACTTGTTAGGCGGCGGCTGGAAAAGCGTACGCTCGAAGGTGACGTCGGCAATCATGTTGCCGCCGCCCTGCCAGGGTGGCATCTGCTCGAGCAACTCCTTCTTGCCATAGACCACGCCGATCCCGGTCGGGCCGAAAACCTTGTGGCCGGAGAAGGCGAAGAAGTCGGCATCCAGTTCCTGCACATTGACACGAAGATGGGAGACAGACTGCGCCCCGTCGACTAGCACCTTGGCACCAGCCGCATGTGCCATGTCGATCACCTTCTTGATCGGCGTCACGGTTCCCAACGCATTCGAGACCTGCGTAACCGAGACAAGTCTGACCTTCGGAGTCAGCAGCTTTTGGTACTCGTCGAGCAACAGTTGACCGCTATCGTCGACCGGAATCACCTTGATCTTCGCTCCACTCTGCGCGGCGAGTTGCTGCCACGGCACAATGTTGGCGTGGTGTTCCAGGAACGAGACGATGATTTCGTCGCCTTCGCCGATGTTCTGCACACCCCAGGTCTTGGCCACCAGATTGATTGCTTCGGTTGCACCGCGGACGAAGAGGATCTCGTCGGCCGATCCTGCACCCAGGAAGCGCTGTACCTTGTTGCGCGCCGCCTCGTAGGCATCAGTCGCCCGCGCCGCCAGTTCATGCGCCGCACGGTGAATGTTGGAGTTCTCGTGGGCGTAGAAATGGGCGAGACGGTCGATCACGGCCTGCGGCTTCTGCGTCGTCGCGGCGTTGTCGAACCAGACCAGCGGCTTGCCGTTGACCCTTTCGTTGAGGATCGGGAAGTCGCGGCGAATGGCGTTCACGTCGAACGGCGGCCGCGCGCCTGGAGCAAGCTCAGGCAAGCGCGCATCCAGAAAGTAGAAATTCCCAGCCTGTTGCGGTCGACTGGCAAAACTATCCGCCTTTCGATCGTCGCCGAGGCCGGCCAGCAGCGCAAGCAGCTCCTCCTGGCCGGGCAGGTTAAAGCTCTGTGCGACGACACGATTCTCCTGCACCTTGGACGATGGTGCTTGGGTGTATGGACTGGCCTCCCCGAGGAAGTAATACGGTGACGCGGGCACCGACACTGGCGAGTGGTCGGTGAAACCTCCCGGCGCGTGCGGCGGCGCCACTGCCGGCAGGGCTGCTGCGTAGGCTTCCGGCACACCAAGTTCGCTACCCCCGCTGCCGACCGGATTCACCGGATCCGGCGCCACCGGCACCGGCGAGACGCTCGGCCCCAACTGCGCCAGGCTCAACTCGGGCGCGGGCGCAACGCCTGCAGCGAGCGAAGTCGGCAACCCGTCGAACGACGGCAGGGCCGCGCCCGGCAGGGCACGGAAGAGCTCCGAGGCAAGCCGGCCAAGCGTGGCTTCGTCCGGGATGACGCCATTACTTGTAGGTGTCGGGATAGTCATGATACTTGCCGATCTCCACCTCATCGAGGACCGCCAGCGCATCCGGAACCAGGACGGCGAGCGAGCAATACAGCGAAATCAGGTAGGACGCGATGGCGTTGCGGTTGATGCCCATGAAGCGTACCGAGAGGCCCGGCGACTGTTCGCCGGCGAGACCGGGCTGGAACAGACCGACGACACCCTGGCGCTTCTCGCCGACGCGCAGAAGCAGGATCTTGGTCTTGCCGCCGTCGACTGCGATCTTGTCGGACGGGACGAGCGGGATGCCGCGCCAAGTCACGAACTGGGCACCGAACAGTGAGACGGTCGGCGGCGGAACACCGCGGCGGGTGCATTCGCGACCGAAGGCGGCGATGGCCAGGGGGTGGGCAAGGAAGAAGGCAGGCTCCTTCCAGACCTTGGTCAGCAGCTCGTCGAGGTCGTCCGGAGTCGGGGCACCGGTCAGCGTCGAGATCATCTGGTCGTCGTGGACGTTGGCGAGCAAGCCGTAGTCCGGGTTGTTGATCAATTCCGACTCCTGGCGCTCCTTGATCGTCTCGATCGTCAGGCGCAGCTGTTCCTTGATCTGGTCGTGCGGGCTGGAATACAGGTCGGAGACGCGGGTGTGCACATCGAGGACTGTGGTCACCGAGTTGAGGAAGTATTCGCGCGGCGCCTCATCGTAGTCGACGTAGGTCTGCGGCAGCTCGGACTCGTCGCGCTGCGAGCAGGCGACGCGCACGTCGGCCGGGTTTTTCACTTGGTTCAGGCGGTAGATGCCCGCTTCGACCGGCAACCATTGCAGCAGATGCACCAGCCAGCGCGGCGTGATCGTGGACAGTTGGGCAGTGGTCTTGGTCGCATTCGCCAGTTGTCGTGCTGCGACATCGCCGAGAGCGGTCGCTTCGGGGTGCTGTGCCATGAAGTGTTCTCCTTAGAACAAAAACGAAATTGCCTGTAATAGAGCGCGATAGCGATTGTCCTGCGACATGCCGACAAGCTCTACATGCTGGAGCCGCCAACGAAGTCGTTCAGCCACTCCCACCTTCGGCACGCGCCAGCAGTTCCGACAGGCGGAAGCCGAGCGCCGACGAGATCTTCACCGCGGTCGCCAGGGACGGCGACGCCTCGCCGCGCTCGACCTCGCCAAGATAGGAGCGGTTCAGGTCCGCGCGCTCGGCCAGAACCTCCTGGGACCAACCGCGCGTCTCGCGAAGGTGGCGGACTGAAGCGCCGAAGCCACGGATCTCGCCGGTCACTTGCTGACACTCCCGGCGCCGCCCGATTCGTGCTGGAGGCTGGCCTGCGACACGTGGCTGCCCGGTGGCACGCTGCGCGTCAGCCAGACATTGCCACCGATGCTGGAGCCACGGCCGATGGTGACGCGGCCGAGGATGGTCGCGCCGGCGTAAACGATGACCTCGTCCTCCAGGATCGGGTGGCGGGGCACCGCCTTCTCGAGCGCCCCGGTCTCGTCCTGCGCAAAGCGCTTGGCGCCGAGGGTAACCGCCTGATAGAGGCGGACACGCTCGCCGATGATGGTCGTCTCCCCGATGACCACCCCGGTGCCGTGGTCGATGAAGAAACCGGCCCCGATCCTGGCGCCGGGATGGATGTCGATCCCGGTAGCCGAATGCGCGATCTCGGTCAGGATGCGCGCAACCAGCGGGGCGCCCAGAACATGCAGGGCGTGCGCGAGCCGGTAATGGATCACCGCCAGGATGCCGGGGTAGCAAAGCAGCACCTCGTCGACGCTGCGCGCGGCAGGGTCGCCAAGATAGGCCGCCTCGACATCGGAATCGAGGAGCGTCCGGATCGCCGGCAGGCGCTGGGCGAAAGCCCGCACGATTTCTGCGGCGCGGATCTCGACTCCCTCGCGCTCTCTGCATTCCAGGCGCCGGTTGTAGCCAAGCTCGAGTTCGACCTGCTGGAACAGCGCATTGACCGCCGAGTCCAGCGTATGACCGACGTAGTAGTCCTCCCCTTCCTGGTGCAGGTCGGAAGGACCGAGGCGCATCGGGAACAGCACGCCGCAGAGTGCATCGGCTATGTCCTTCAGCGCCTCGCGCGACGGAAACTCCCGCACGGCGAACTCCAGGCTGCGCTGGCGCGCCGCCCGCCAGCGCTCGCGGGCAGCGTGCAACTCGGCGACGATCTCCTTGACGCCCCACCCGCCGACCTGCTCGTAGGCCAGCGACGATTGGGCGAGGCTCTGCCTCATGCCGGCAGCCCGGCTTCGTTGAACAGCCCCTCGAACAGGATCGAACTCAGGTAGCGCTCACCAGAATCAGGAAGGACGACGACGATAGTCTTGGCGGCGTTCTCAGGCTTCTGCGCCAGGCGGACGGCAACGGCAACGGCGGCACCGCTGGAAATCCCGGCGATGATTCCCTCTTCCCTGACGAGGCGGCGGGCGTAGGCGACCGCGTCCTCGTTGCTAACCTGCTCGACGGCATCGACGAGCGACAGGTCGAGCACCTCCGGAACGAAGCCCGCGCCGATCCCCTGGATCTTGTGCGGTCCGGGTTTGCGCGCTTCGCCGGCGCGGGTTTGGCTCAGCACGGGGCTGGCGCTCGGCTCGACGGCAACCGATTGGATCGCCTTGCCCTTGGTCTGCTTGATAAAGCGCGAAACGCCGGTGATCGTGCCGCCGGTCCCGACGCCGGAGACGAGGATGTCGATCTGGCCGTCGGTGTCATCCCAGATTTCCGGGCCGGTGGTCGTCTCGTGGATCGCCGGGTTGGCCGGATTCTTGAACTGCTGCAGCAGCACGTACTTGCCCGGTTCCGAGGCAGCGATCTCCTCGGCCTTGGCGACCGCACCGCTCATGCCTTTGGCGCCTTCGGTCAGGACCAGCTTGGCACCATAGGCCGTGAGCAGTTTGCGCCGCTCGAGGCTCATCGTTTCGGGCATGGTCAGCGTCAGCGGGATTCCCTTTGCGGCCGCGACGAAGGCCAGCGCGATGCCGGTATTGCCAGAGGTCGGCTCGACCAGTTCCTTGCCCGGACCGAGCAGGCCGTTCTTCTCAGCATCCCAGATCAGGGCCGAGCCGATGCGGCACTTGACCGAATAGGCGGGGTTGCGCCCCTCGATCTTCGCCAGCAGCGTGGCGTTCGCACCGTCGCTGATGCGGTTGAGCCTGACGAGGGGTGTGTGGCCGATCGATTCGGCATTGTCCTTGTACCACTTGCTCATGGCTGTTTCTCCTTGCTATCAATCCTGGATCCACGGCAGGCCGGCATGGCGCCAGCCATTGAAGCCGCCGCGGCGTTGCTGCTCGTCGAGATCGCCCTCGAAGCCTTCGAGAACGTTAAAAATGTTCCTGAAACCGGCCTTCGCCGCAACCTCGGCGGCCGCCGCCGAACGCTTGCCGCTGCGACAAAGAAGGAGAATCACGACGTCCTTGCCCACCTTGGCCTCGAGCTCCTTGACGAAGCGCGGATTGCGCACGAGCGAGATGCCGGTCATCCGGGCCACGTGCTTCGTCTCCGGCACCTGCCCAACGAACTTGCGCTCCTCGGCGGTGCGAACATCGACAATCACCGCCTCGCCGGCCTGGAAGAGCGCCCACGCATCATGCGGTGCCACGCTCCCGGCATACGGCAACTGCTCGCTGAGCGCCCGGGCTCGTGCCCGCTCGAGCACTGCCGTTGCCACTGTCCCCAGCCCGTTACCCGGGGGAACATGCGTCCGTACGGGAATATGGACTTCGAGAACGGCAGCATCGGACATGGCGATTCCTTCCTCATTCCTGGTCGAGCGGCTTGGCCCGCATGGTCGGTCGAGAGCCAGCGTGATCGCTGGCGTCTGAAGGCATCAATTTATTCCCCGGCATTCATGCCAAGAACGAATAAGAATTCAGATCGTTATAAGGAATTTCGACATAAAGGGCTGGCGTCAGAATCTCCGCCCGAAGGCGGCGCCGCGGACGTCCTCGAACAAGTGGATATCCGCCTCGCCGGCGCCGAGGTTGGGAGGAATGGAAACCGTCCCGCTAACCGCCTTCCTGAAGGCGTGCGTGTAGGCGAGGCTGAGAGGCTGTGAAAAAATTCCGAGCCTACCCTCCGGCAACGCGGGGCGCAGGG
>DAORCC010000147.1:0-6214 GCA_035345235.1 Azospira sp. | reverse complement strand
ATCCCGACCGGCATCGGCGAATTCGACCGCGCGCTCGGCGGTGGCCTGGTGGGCGGTGGCGTCGTGCTGATCGGCGGCGATCCGGGGATCGGCAAGAGCACGCTGCTGCTGCAGGCGCTGGCGGGCCTGTCGGCTGCGCATCGTGTGCTCTACGTCAGTGGCGAGGAGTCCGGCGAGCAGGTGGCGCTGCGCGCCCGGCGGCTGTCGCTGGAAACGCAGCGCCTGCAACTGCTGGCGGAGATCAACCTCGAGAAGATCCTCGCTGCGCTGCAGGCGGAAAAGCCGCAGGTGGCCGTGATCGATTCGATCCAGACACTCTGGTCCGACCAGCTCAGCTCGGCGCCCGGATCGGTGGCGCAGGTGCGTGAATGCGCGGCGCAGCTGACGCGGCTGGCCAAAACGACCGGGATCTGCGTGATCCTGGTCGGCCACGTGACCAAGGAGGGGGCGCTGGCCGGGCCGCGCGTGCTCGAGCACATCGTCGATACCGTGCTTTATTTCGAGGGCGACACGCATTCCAGCTTTCGCCTGATCCGTGCCTTCAAGAATCGCTTCGGTGCCGTCAACGAGCTCGGTGTTTTCGCGATGACCGAGCGCGGGCTCAAGGGGGTCAGCAATCCGTCGGCGATGTTCCTGTCGCAGCACGGGCAGGCGGTACCCGGCTCCTGCGTGATGGTGACCCAGGAGGGCACGCGACCGCTGCTGGTTGAGGTACAGGCGCTGGTCGACCAGTCGCACGGTAATCCGCGGCGGCTGACGGTCGGGTTGGAAGCACAGCGTCTGGCGATGCTGCTGGCCGTGCTGCATCGACATGCGGGGATCGTGTGCTTCGATCAGGACGTCTTCGTGAATGCCGTCGGTGGTGTACGCATCACCGAGCCGGCGGCTGACCTCGCGGTATTGATGGCGATCATATCGTCATTAAAAAACAATGCATTGCCGGAAAAACTTATAGTATTTGGCGAGGTTGGTCTTGCCGGAGAGGTGCGGCCGGCGCCACGCGGGCAGGAGCGCCTGCGCGAGGCGGCAAAGCTGGGTTTTACGCGCGCCATCATTCCCGAGGCGAACCGCCCCCGTCAGGCGGTGGCGGGCATGCAGGTGTTCGCCGTTTCCAGAGTTGAGGAAGCGGTTGAGAAAATTCGTTCAATTGATTGAATCAAGAGAAATAAAATTTTCAATTCGCTTGCTCAGGCGCGATGCGCGGGCGGGCGAATTGCGCTTGCTGGCGGCGGCGATCGTGATCGCCATCGCGGCGCTGACCGCCGTCGGTTTCTTTGCCGACCGGGTCCGCATGGCCCTCGAGCGGGAAGCGCATCAGTTGCTTGGCGCCGATCTCTTGCTGACGGCCGACCAGCCCTGGCCGGCGAGCGTGAGCGAGGCGGCGCGTGCACGCGGCCTGCAGATCACGACGACGGCGATGTTTCCGAGCATGGTGTTGCACGGCGGTACCTCGCAGCTGACCGAGATCAAGGCCGTCAGCCCGGGGTACCCCCTGCGCGGCCGCCTGCGTACGGCGCCTGCGCTCAATGCGCCGGATGGCGAGGTGACACGGACCCCGGGGCGGGGCGAAATCTGGGCCGATGAGCGGCTGGCCTCGGCGCTATCGCTGAAGGTGGGCGACGCCCTCACGGTGGGTCAGACCCGCCTGCAGATGGCGGGCGTCCTGACGCAGGAACCGGATCGCGGCGTCAATTTCTTCAGCGTCGCGCCGCGCCTGATGATGCACGAGGACGATCTGGCCGATACCGGCCTGATCCAGGTGGGCAGCCGTGTCGCCTACCGGGTGCTGGTCGCCGGTGACAACGGTGACGTGGCCGCCTTCCAGCGCTGGCTGGAGCCACGGCTGGCACGCGGGCAGAAGATCGAGGATGCACGCAATGCGCGGCCGGAAATCCGTACCGTTCTGGAAAGGGCACAGCGCTTCCTCGGCCTGTCAGCCCTGCTGACGGTGGTGCTGGCGGCGGTGGCGGTGGCGCTGGCGGCCCGTCGCTACAGCCAGCGTCACCTCGATCCCTGTGCCGTCATGCGTTGCCTGGGCGCGACCCAGGGCTTCCTGTTGCGGGCCTATCTCTGGCAATTCCTTCTGCTCGGCGGTGTGGCCTCGCTCGTCGGTTGTCTGCTCGGCTACGCCGGGCACTGGGCGCTCCATGCCTGGCTGGCGCAGCTGCTTGCCTCGCCGCTGCCGTCGCCATCGCTGTGGCCGGCGGTGCAGGGAATGGCGGTCGGTTTGTTGCTGCTCTTCGGTTTCGCCGTGCCGCCGCTGCTGCAGTTGCGGCGCGTGCCGACCCTGCGCGTCCTGCGCCGCGAACTGGGGGCGCCGGGCGGCGCGCTGCTCGGCGGCTATGCGCTTGGGCTGGCGGCCCTGGCAGCAGTCATGGTCTGGGTCGCCGGCGATGTCGTGCTGGGCGGCTGGGTGGTCGGTGGATTTGTCGCGGCGCTCGCCTTCTTTGCACTGCTCGCGCGTCTGGCCGTCCGGCTGGCGGCGGGGCTACGTGGCGGGGCGCATGCCGCTGCCGGATTCGGCTGGCGCTACGGCCTCGCCAATCTGGAGCGGCACGCACTCGGCAGCGTGGTGCAGATCGTGGCGCTCGCGCTGGGGCTGATGGCCCTGCTGCTGCTGACGGCGACGCGTGGGGACCTGCTCGATGCGTGGCGACGCGCGATTCCGCCGGACGCGCCGAATCGTTTCGTGATCAACATCCAGCCGGAGCAGGTCGTGGCGGTCGGGCAACGGCTTTCCGCTGCCGGCATCGAGAGCGAGATCGTGCCGATGGTGCGGGGCAGGATGATCGAGTTGAACGGGCGTACCGTCGGTGTCGCCGATTACGAGGACGATCGCGCGAAGCGCCTGATCGACCGCGAGTTCAATCTCTCGTGGCGGGCCGATCTGCCTTACGGTAACAGCGTCGTGCAGGGGCACTGGTTTGCGCCGGCAGCGCTGACGCACGGGGTTGCTTCGGTCGAGGAGGGCCTGGCAAAGACACTGGGCATCCGGATGGGGGACACGCTGAAGTTTACGGTTGCCGGTGAACCGGTGCTGGTGGAGGTGACCAGCCTGCGCAAGCTCGACTGGGATTCGATGCGCGTCAATTTCTTCGTGCTGACGCCGCCGGCGGTGCTGAAAGACTATCCCGCCAGCTACATCACCAGCTTTCATCTGCCGGATACCCGACGCGAGGTGGTCAATGCGCTGGTCCGGGAATTTCCGAACCTGACGGTGGTCGATGTCGCGGCCATCGTGCGCCAGTTGCAATCCGTACTCGATCAGGTGGCACAGGCAGTCCAGTTCATCTTCCTGTTCACGCTCGCCGCCGGCATCGCCGTGCTGCATGCGGCGCTCGGAACGGCGTTTGCGGAGCGGCGCTTCGAACTGGCCGTGATGCGCTCGCTGGGGGCGCGCCGCGATCAGTTGCGACGGGCCCTGCTGGCGGAATTCGCGATGGTCGGAGCCCTGGCGGGCGGCATTGCGGCACTGGGGGCGGCGGTGGTCGGCAAGGTGCTGGCCGAAAAGGCATTCCAGTTCGAGGTTGCAACGAGTGTGTGGCCGTTTCCGGCGGCCATTGCCGGTGGTGCATTACTGGTGATGGCTGCCGGCTGGTTGTCGGCGCGACGCCTGCTGGCGACTTCGCCGCTGCAGGCACTCAGAAGCGGCGTCTGAGCGGCGCTATTTGCGCACAAGGCATCCAAAAATGCGGCAGAATACGACGTCTAGACCTAAAACAATATTCGCCCGATGACGGCAAACGTATCGCACTCTCCGCAATCGTCGCACGCGCTTGACGAGCGCTTGGTGGCGCTTGTGGCCCGCTGGCAGACGTATCGCCAACTCGGCGGCTTCGAGCAGTTTGTCGAATTCTCCGTTGCACTGAACAGCCTTTCGGAGCAGTTGGGACGCCTGCGCCTGCCGGGTCTGCTACGTATCGCCCAAGGGCTGGAGAATGCGGCGCTGGCGCGGTTCGGTGATCATGAAAGCCACCCGCTGGCGGAGACCGATCAGCTGGCACTCGACCGCCAGGTGCAGACGCTGGCGGGCGCCATTGCCTCCGCCCGGCAGCCGGTGGGCGAACGGCGCGCCGAGGAAGGGCGTGTCGTGAGCAGCGATCCCGAGTGGGTTCGTCCGCGAGCGGTCTGGCTGGTGGCTGCCGGTGGCAACAGTCTGGCCGATCATCTCGACAGCCAGTTGCGCCATTTCGGTTTTCGCGCCCTTCGTCTCGACTGGAAGCAGGAACTGCCGGCAGAGGACGCACCGATGGCCGTTCTTTTCCTGCCTGAAGGGGCGCCGGTAATGCCCGTGCAGCTGGAGCGCGTCGCGGCGGTGCGTGCGGCGGTGCCGGCCGGACAGCTGTTCTATCTCGGCGGCGAGCGAGAGATGGAGCCCGTTGTGGCGCTGATGCGTGCCGGCATCGACGTCACCATTCCGCGCGAGGATGTCGGGGCTGCCGTTCTGGCGCGCATGCTGGATCTCGTCCAGACCCGCGAGCAGGAACGCTACCGGGTGCTCGTCGTCGAGGACTCCAGGGTGGCGGCAGCGATGATCCGGCGCACCCTCAGCGAACACAACATCGACAGTGAGGTCGTGGCGGACCCCGGCAAGTTGCTCGACGTGCTTCCGGTGTTCCGCCCGGACCTGATCCTGATGGACATGTACATGCCGCGTTTCACCGGCGTCGAGGCGACGCGCGTCCTGCGCCAGGTGGCCGGCTACCAGTCGGTGCCGATCGTCTATCTCTCGAGCGAGTCGGACATCGGCATGCAGGTCGAGGCATTGCGCCTCGGGGGCGACCAGTTCCTGCAGAAGCCGATCAACCCGGTGGTGCTGGCGGCCGTCGTGCGCACGAAGATCGAACGCTATCGCGAGACGATTCGCTCGACGCGAACGGACGGCCTGACCGGCCTGTTCAACCACACCGCGTCGAAGGCACGGCTGAAAGGCATGATCGAGGTTCTGCCTGCGGGCAGCAACCTCTGCCTCGCGATGGTCGATATCGACCATTTCAAGTCGATCAACGATACCTGGGGGCATCCGGTCGGTGACCAGGTGATTCGTGGCCTCGCCTGGCTGCTCAAGGGCCGTCTGCGGGCAAGCGACCTGATCGGGCGCTACGGCGGCGAGGAGTTCATCCTGGCCTTGCCCGATGCCTCGCCCGACAAGGCGATTGCCGTGATCGACCGCATCCGCGCCGACTTCGCGGCCTTGCCCCATGCGCACGGCAGCGGTGTCCTGCATGCCAGCTTCAGCGCCGGTGTCGCCTGTCTCGATCATTTTTCGACGGCCGAGTCACTGACGACGGCCGCGGACAACGCCCTGCTCGAGGCCAAGCGCAAGGGGCGCAATTGCGTGGTCAACGCTTGCGAGCAGCGTGCATGATTTTGATTTAGATCGCATTTTTACCAATCAGACACGTGCGATAATCCGGCCATGCGATTCGCGATCCTTGAAGACTCCCGCAGCCAGGCCCTTTTGCTCAAGGCCATGGTCGAAGAACTCGGCCATGAAGGCGAAATCTTTCCGACGGCCCATTCGTTCCGCGAAGGGCTGACGTCGGCAAAGCCGTTCGATCTGCTGCTGATGGACTGGATTCTCCCGGATGGTTCGGGTGACGAACTGCTCGCGTGGGTGCGCGAGCGCTTCGGCTGGTCGCTGCCGATCATCTTCGTCACCGCGCGTGTGGCGGAGGGCGATGTTGCTGCGATGCTTCGCCTGGGGGCGGACGACTACGTCTGCAAGCCGATCCGCTACGTCGAGCTTGGCGCCCGCATCGAGGCGCTGATCCGGCGTCGTTCGATGGCGGCCGAGGCGGCGTCGGGGGCCAGTGCCAGGCTCCAGGTCGGCAACGTCGTGCTCGATCCCGCCGCGAGATCGGTGACGGTGGACGGCACGCCGGTTGCGCTGACCAACAAGGAATTCGACCTGGCCGAACTGCTGCTGCGCAATCTCGGTACGCTGTTCAACCGGCAGTCGCTGCTGGAGAAGGTCTGGGAAGTCTCCGGCGAGGCGAATGCCGATTCGCGGACGGTCGACACCCATGTCAGCCGCCTGCGCCGCAAGCTGCACCTCGAACCTGCCTCCGGCTGGCTGCTGAGTACGGTCTACGGCCATGGGTATCGGCTGGAACGCGCTGCAGACTGAGACGCACGCCGCACTGTTACTGATTTCTTTCGGGTTTTCGGGAATCTATTCCCCGAAAGCCTGTCGATACACTCCCCTCATCGC
>DAORCC010000146.1:0-6267 GCA_035345235.1 Azospira sp. | reverse complement strand
TCACCGGCGGCTTGTGCACCAGCGCCTGCGCCACCAGCACGCGGCGCTTCATGCCGCCAGAAAGACGACGCATGTTGGTGTCAGCCTTGTCCGTCAGATCGAGGTTGGCGAGGATCTCATCGATCCAGGTATCGTTGTCGCGAAGGCCAAAGTAACCGGACTGGATACGCAGGGTCTCCCGCACCGTGAAGAAGGGATCGAAGACCAGTTCCTGCGGTACGACGCCAAGCAGGCGCCGCGCTTCCCGATACTCACCGACGACATCGCGGCCGAGGACGGCAAGCGTGCCTGCATCGGGTCTGGCAAGTCCGGCGAGGCAGGAAATCAGGGTTGTTTTTCCGGCACCATTGGGGCCGAGCAATCCGAAGAACTCGCCTTCGGCAATGTCCAGGGACACGCCGGCAAGTGCTGTCAGCGTGCCGAAGCGCTTCTCGAGCTGTTTAATGGAAACGGCAACGCCCATGGCGTGATGGCAAGCGTTAGCGCCGGGGCCGCTCAGGCGAGCGGCAGGAAATCATCGACGCCGTAGAGCGCCGCGAGACTCATGAGCCCGGCGGGCGCATTGACGATGTGAAGGTCCATGTTGCGTGCCTTGGCTTCGCGCAATAAAGCGAAGATGACAGCGAGTGCGGAGGAGTCAGCATCCGCATCACCGATAGCGGCGAGATCGATTTCACGAACGTCATCCACCAGTGCGGCACGGCCGGACGCCAGAAGCGACGCCGCGCCGGCATACAGCATCGGCGCGGTGATTTTCAGACAGGAGCCGGATCGCTCGAGCATCAGGACTTCTTCTCGTTCTTCGCGTCGACCTGCTTGTTCTTGTCAGCGAGGGTGGTAATAAGGCCGTCGATACCGCCGTTGCGAACTTCCTGCGCGAAAGTCTCGCGATAGTTGGTAACCAGGCTGATGCCGGCCACCACAACGTCGTACACCTTCCAGGCACCGTTGTCCTGCTTTTCCACGCCGTAGTCCAGTTGCACGGCCTGCTGGCCGGGCTGGCGGATTTCGGTGCGGACCAGGACATCCGTGTCTCCAGGCTGCATTTTCAGCGGCTTATACACGATCGTCTGGCTCTTGTAGGCCGTCAGCGCGTTCGAATAGGTGCGGACGAGCAGCGTCTCGAACTCCTTGGCCAGCCGTTTTTTCTGTTCCGGCGAAGCCTTGTTCCAGTCCTTGCCAACGGCAAGTGAGGTCATGCGCAGGAAATTGAAGTGCGGCAGCACCTTCGTTTCAACGAGCTCGGTCGCCTTCTTCGAGTTGCCGCTCTGAATGTCCTTGTCCGTGCGGACGATGGTCAGGACTTCCTCTGTGACACGCTTGACGAGTACATCGGGCGCTTCATCCGCCGAAAAGGCGTTGCCGGCGAGGAGAAAAACCCCCGCCAGCAGGGAAAACAACTGCTTCATGGTGATCCTGTTCGAAAATTACTTGGCGCCCCGACCGGAACCCGGCGTCGATTGCAATTCCACCGGCGCCTTGCCGTTCGGCAGTGCTGCTTCACGCGGCGGGTTGCCATCATAGACGGCGTTGCGACGATGCTGCAGGTAGGCATCGCGGATGTAGGCGTACTTGTCGGTGGCACCTTCCTCGATGATCTTGTCGGTCGGCAGCAGCGCTGCGCGCTGATCGATGTAGCGGACACCGACCAGCGTGTTGCGGACGTCGACCGGGTAGATGTACCAGACCGGATCGGTATAGGAATCGACAACAAAACCGGCGGTATCACGTACAGTGCGCGGCCCGATGACCGGCCAGAACAGATAGGCGCCCTCACCGGCACCCCAGACGGCCATGGTCTGGCCGAAATCCTCGTAATGCTTGTCGAGGCCCATTTCGCTCGCGACGTCGAAGGCGCCACCGATGCCGATGGTCGTATTCACCAGGACGCGGCCCCAGTCGTTGAACGCATCGCTCGGCTTGCCCTGCAGCAGGTTGTTCGCACCGATCATCAGATCGGCGATGTTGCTGAAGAAATTGCCGACCACTGCCTTGACCGGCAGCGGGGTCACATAGTCGTAACCCTGGGCAACCGGCTTCGCGATGGCCGTATCAAGCACCTCGTTGACCGAGAACATCGCACGGTTCCAGCCCTCGGCCGGATCGTTCGGGTTGTCACCAGCGATGGCCGCCCCCGAAAGGCAGGCTGCGACGGTGAGCGAGGCGACCGACTTAGCAATCATTTTCTTCACGACAAGCCCTCTAGTAAGTTATTTCTTTTCCGGCCCTTCAGTGGCCTTGTTGTACAGGAACTGCGAAATCAGTTTTTCGAGCACGACGGCAGACTGCGTCTTGGCAATCGTATCGCCGGCCTTCAGCATTCTTTCGTCACCGCCGACATCGAGCCCGATGTATTGCTCACCAAGCAGGCCAGAGGTCAGGATGGACGCAAACGTATCCTTCGGGAAGCGGTAACGCGTGTCAACATTCATCGTCACGACCGCCTCATAAGTCGAGGCGTCGAATTGTATGTTTGCAACACGCCCGACCACGACACCGGCACTTTTCACCGGCCCGCGTACTTTCAGGCCGCCAATGTTATCAAATTTCGCTTGCAATACATAGGTTTCCGAAAAGTTGCTCGAGGAAAGATTCCCCACCTTTAGTGCAAGAAACAACAGTGCGGCCATGCCGATGGCAACGAAAAAACCGACCCAGAGGTCGAGGACTGTCCGATTCATCAGAGGCTCCGGAACATGAATGAGGTCAAAACGAAGTCAAGCGCCAGGATTGCCAGCGCCGAGGTAACAACGGTACGGGTGATCGCGCGGGAGACGCCTTCTGCCGTAGGCACGGAGTCGTAGCCTTCGAAAACGGCGATCAGCGAGACGGCCACGCCAAATACGAAGCTCTTGATGACGCCATTCAGCACATCCTCGCGAAAATCCACCGAGGCCTGCATCTGCGACCAGAAGGCGCCCTCGTCGACGCCGATGAAGACGACGCCGATCAGGTAGCCGCCAAAGACACCCATCATCGAGAAGAGGGCTGCCAGCAGCGGCATCGAGATGACGCCACCCCAGAAACGCGGAGCGACGACGCGGGCCAGCGGATTGACGGCCATCATGTCCATCGCCTTCAGCTGCTCGGTTGCCTTCATCAGGCCGATTTCGGCAGTGACCGCCGAACCCGCACGGGAGGCAAAGAGGAGACCGGCCACAACCGGCCCCAACTCGCGCACCAGAGACAATGCGACGAGAATCCCCAGCGCCTCGGATGAGCCGTAGCGCTGCAGCGTTTCGTAGCCCTGCAGACCAAGCACGAGGCCGACGAAGAGGCCGGAGACGAGGATGATGATCAGCGAGAGAACCCCGGAGAACCAGATTTCCCGCAGCAAAAGCTGCGGCCGCAGGAAGGTCTGCGCCGAATAACCGAGAATGGCGGCAAAAAAGCGGGCGGCAAAACCGAGCCGCCAGATACGATCCGTCACTCGCGAACCGAGGCCGACAAGAAGATTCCGCAGGCTATCCACGGGCATTGCTCCGCAGCAGGTCGGCAGAAAAATCGCCGGCGGGGTAATGGAAGGGGACCGGCCCATCGGCCTCGGCATAGAGGAACTGGTGCACGAAGGGATCCTTCGTGGCGCGCAGCTCGTCCGGCGTACCTTCGGCAACGACACGGCCTTCCGACATGAAGTAGATGTAGTCGACGATCAGCATCGACTCCTGGATATCGTGGGTCACCATGATGGAGGTGGCGCCGAGCGCGTCGTTGAGCTTGCGAATGAGCTGGCCGATCACGCCCAGCGAGAGCGGATCAAGCCCGGTAAACGGCTCGTCGTACATCATCAGCATCGGGTCGAGTGCGATCGCCCGTGCCAGCGCCACCCGGCGAGCCATGCCACCGGACAGTTCGTTCGGCATCAGCTTGTGTGCGCCGCGCAGGCCGACGGCATTGAGCTTCATCATGACCAGATCGCGAACCAGCTCTTCCGGCAGATCGGTATGCTCGCGAATCTGGAAGGCGACATTGTCGAAAACGGAAATGTCGGTAAACAGCGCGCCGAACTGGAAGAGCATGCCCATGCGGCGGCGCATGGCATAGAGTTCGGCGTGCCCCATCCGGTGCACCGCCTGACCGTTGACCTCGACCGAGCCGCCGGTTGGCCGCAGCTGGCCGCCGATCAGGCGCAGCAGCGTCGTCTTGCCGCAGCCCGACCCGCCCATGATCGCCACCACCTTGCCGCGCGGGAAATCCATGTTGATTCCGTTGAGGATCGGGCGGTTGTCGTAGGAAAAGTTGAGGTCGCGAATCTTGACCAGGCTATCGGCCGGCACGGCGGCTCCACAAAATCTGAAAAGTCCGTGATTTTACCAGAACGTCGCCCGTCGGCACTGTGAGAATAATCACGCTGCCATATCCGATATCCGGCCGGCTTCGCGACATTCACCGGCCGCTGATCGCGGAACGGGGACGCTCCTGTACATTCCGTGCAACTATTGAGGATAATCCCCCGGAAAACCGAAACCGGACACGAACGCAACAGGAGCGCGATGCCAACCGAGGCGCAGACCAACCCCTCCGATGCCAGACAACTACTGCTGATCGTCGATGACGATCCGCTGATCGCCGACACACTCTCGATCGCCCTGCGCGACGCCTACGACGTCGTGACCAGCCCGTCGCGACCGCAGGCGATCCAGTTGCTGCGGCAATTACGCGAGCCGCCGGCACTGGCACTGGTCGACCTGGGTCTGCCGCCCCTGCCTCATCGCCCGGACGAGGGGTTCGCGCTCATTTCCGAATTGCTGAAACTGGCACCGGAACTGCGCATCGTCGTCCTTTCCGGTCAAAACGACGACACCAATGCCCGCCATGCGCGGACGCTCGGCGCCGCCGATTTCATCGGCAAGCCCTGCCACCCGGTGGATCTGCGCCGGGCACTCGACCGCCTGACCCTGTTCGCGCCGGGCCCAGCCGCCGTTACGGACGACGCCCGCCCGAGCCTGATCGGCACCAGCCCGGCCATGCAGAAGCTGCGTGCGCAGCTCGCGCAGTACGGCGACTCCCCTTTCCCCGTCCTCATCGAAGGCGAATCCGGCAGCGGCAAGGAAATCGTCGCTCGCTGCCTGCACTACGCCACGAGCCGCAGGCACCAGCCTTTCCTGGCGCTCAACTGCGCCGCGATTTCGCCGTCACTGGTCGAGCCGACGCTGTTCGGTCACGCCAAGGGAGCCTTCACCGGGGCCGCAGGGGCCAAGGCCGGCTATTTCGAGGACGCGGGCGAAGGCACCCTGTTCCTCGACGAGATCGGAGAGCTGCCGCCGGAACTGCAGGCCAAGCTCCTGCGCGTGCTTGAAAACGGCGAATACCAGCGCGTGGGCGAAACGCAGACCCGCCGCTCGCGGGCACGCATCGTAGCCGCCACGAACCGCGACCTGCGCCGGGAAATTCGCAGCGGCGGCTTCCGTGCCGACCTTTACCACCGCCTGTCGGTATTCAGCATCAGCGTTCCCGCCCTGCGCGAAATGGCCGACGACCGGCTCCTGCTGCTCGACCATTATCGCCAGCACTACGCCAAGATCGCCCGGCAGACACCCTTCGACCTCGACGCGAGCGCCCGCCGGCTCTGGCTCGGCTACCCGTTTCCGGGCAACGTCCGCGAACTGCGCAACATCGTCATCCGGCTGACCGCCAAGTTTCCCGGCGGGCTCGTGGACACGGCCGAACTCGCGCAGGAACTCGATCTGCCCGACGAAGACATCGCACGCATCAGCGCCGAATCGGGCGGCGAGCCACCGCAGACAGACGCCGCCATGAAGCGTCTGCAGGAGCCGCACCCGTTCAACCTCGACGCCGCCCTCGCCGAGATGGAGCGCGCCTATATCGAAGCGGCCATAGCGCTGGCCGACGGCAACATCAGCCAGGCGGCACGCCGTCTCGGCATCAACCGCACCACGCTTTACAGCCGCATGGAAGCCGGCCGACCTGGCGAGGCCTCTGCCAGAAAACCAAGGGAGCAATGATGTACCTGGATCACTTCGGCCTGCGCGAAGCACCTTTCCGCATCACCCCGCATACAGAATTCTTCTTCGCCGGCGGCAACCGGGGCTCCACGCTCGACGCTCTCGTCTATGCGATCACGCACGATGAAGGCATCGTCAAGGTCACCGGCGAGGTCGGCAGCGGCAAGACCATGCTCTGCCGCATGCTGCTCGAGCGCCTGCCGGAAAACGTCGAGACGGTTTATCTCGCCAACCCCTCGCTGTCCCGTGACGAAATTCTCTACTCGATCGCCGAGGAACTCGGCATGCCGCTCGCGGAAGG
>DAORCC010000145.1:0-6378 GCA_035345235.1 Azospira sp. | reverse complement strand
AGCTGGGAGATGCTGCGCACCTTCCAGCCCGAATCCGGCTTCAACAACCTCGACGACTGGGGCTTCGCTTCGATGGCGGCCGGCATGGGCGGCGACGGCGTGCGCGTGCAGACGCGGCGCGAGCTGCAGGCAGCGCTGGAGAAGGCGATGGCCACACGCGGCCGCTTCCAGCTGATCGAGATCATGATTCCGCGCGGCGTGCTGTCGCAGACGCTGCAGCGTTTCGTGGCCGGCGTGAAGCGGCTGAATGCGGTGAAGTGAATCCTCTCAGGAGATGCGCACATGAACACGGTACCCATGATCATCGACGGCCTGCCCGTCACCACCGAGGCCACGCTCGGCGTCATCAATCCCGCCACCGGCGAGGTCTTCGCACGGGTGCCGGCGGGCACGGCGGCACATGTCGATGCGGCCGTGGCGGCCGCGCAGTCGGCCTTCCCGGCCTGGCGCGAGACGCCGGATGCGGAGCGGCAGCGCCTGCTGCATGCCCTGGGCGATGCACTGCAGGCGCAGATGCCAGAGCTGATGCAGCTGGTGACGAAGGAGAGCGGCAAGCCGCTGAACGGCCTCGAGGGCATCGGCGCCGGCATGGAGGTGGGCGGCGCCATTGCCTGGACGCACGTGACGGCCGACCTTTCGCTGCCGGTGGAAGTGGTGCAGGACAACGAGGTCGCCCGCGTCGAGGTGCATCGCGTGCCGCTCGGCGTGGTCGGTTCGATCGCGCCGTGGAACTGGCCGCTGCTGATCGCCATCTGGCATGTGATCCCGGCGCTGCGGGCGGGCAATACGGTGGTGATTAAGCCGTCCGAATTCACGCCGCTGGCGACGCTGCGCTTCGTCGAGCTGGCGAACGGAATCCTGCCGAAGGGCGTGCTCAACATCGTCACCGGCGGCGGCGAGGTGGGCGCGGCGATGACGGCGCACCCGGGCATCGCCAAGATCGTGTTCACCGGCTCGACCGAGACCGGCCGGCGCATCATGCAGGGCGCCGCCGGCAACCTGAAGCGGCTGACGCTGGAGCTGGGCGGCAACGATGCCGGCATCGTGCTGCCGGATGTCGATGTCGACGCCATCGCGCCGAAGCTCTTCGCCGCGTGCTTCCACAACAGCGGCCAGACCTGTGCCTGCCTGAAGCGGCTCTACGTGCATGAAAGCATTTACGACGCGGTCTGCAATGCGCTGGCCGAGCGGGCGCAGCAGACGGTGCTCGGCGATGGCCTCGATGCGGCGACGCAGCTGGGGCCGGTGCAGAACGCGGCGCAACTGGCCAAGGTGGAAGCCTTCGCCGAAGCGGCGCGGCGCGACGGCGGCCGTTTCCTCTGCGGCGGCCGGCGCCGCCCCGGCCCCGGCTATTTCTACGAGCCGACGGTGGTGGCGGGCCTCACGGATGGCAGCCGGCTGGTGGACGAGGAGCCGTTCGGGCCGATCGTGCCGGTGATCGCGTACCGCGACCTCGATGAGGTCATTGCCCGCGCCAATGCCAACCCGCAGGGGCTTGGCGGATCGGTGTGGTCGGCCGACGTGCAGCGGGCGACGGCAATCGCGCTGCGCCTCGAATGCGGCACGGTGTGGGTGAACGAGCATGGCGCCATCCAGCCCGATGCGCCCTTCGGCGGCATCAAGCAGTCCGGCATCGGCGTCGAGTTCGGTGCCCACGGGCTGGCCGAGTACACGGCGATCCGGACGGTGAAGGTGATGAAGTAGGCGCGGCGGAGGGTGGTATCGCGATTATTCGTGCGGGATAATCGCTTCCATTAAAACAAGGGAGGTTGTCATGCGTGTTCTGAATCGTGTCGTTCCGCTGTTGCTGCTTGCCGTTGCCGCGTTGGTGAGCGGTTGTGCCTCGGTGCCGATGACCTCGATGGAAGACGATGTGAAGGCGAAGACCTTTGCCATCAAGGAGGACAAGTCGGCCATCTACGTCTATCGCAACGAATCCTTCGGCGGCGCCATTCCGATGACCGTGGCGCTGGACGGCAAGGTGGCCGGGCAGACCGGGCCGCAGACCTACTTCATGTGGGAAGTGGATCCGGGGGTCCATGAGGTGAGCTCGATTGCCGAGAATACCTCGACGGTGAAGCTGAATACGGTGGGCGGCAAGGCCTATTACATCTGGCAGGAAGTGAAGATGGGCATGTGGATGGCACGCACCCTGGTTCAGGAAGTGGACGAGGAAACCGGGCGCAAGGGCGTCGGGGAGTGCAAGCGCGCCCAGTCCAATTTCTAGCGCCGGTTTGGGTTTTGCGGTGTTGGTCATCATGCGCGCCGGGGTGATGCGATAGACTCGGGGCATGGCTGTCGAAACCGAACTCAAGCTTTCCATCCCGGCGGGGCGCGTCGCTAAGCTGCGCCGGCACCCGTTGCTCGCCGGCATCAAGCCGCAACGCCAGCGCCTTGCCAACACCTACTACGACACACCGGCGCTCGATCTCAAGCGACGCCGGATTGCCTTGCGCCACCGGCAGACCGCCTGGGGGCAGTTGCTCACCGTCAAGAGCGCCGAGCCGGCAGCGGGCGGGTTGGCCCAGCGCAGCGAATGGGAGGCGCCGAGCCTGCCCGGTGCGTTCGACTTTTCGCACGTCGATGACCGGCGGCTGCGCGCGCAACTCGAGGAACTGACGCCGGCGCTGCTGCCGGTGTTTTCCACTGATTTCCTGCGCACCACATGGTTGCTGGAACCGGCGCCCGGTGTACGCATCGAGATGGCGCTGGATCGTGGTGCCGTGCGTTGCGAAGACCGCGAGGATCCGATCTGCGAGATCGAACTGGAATTGCTGGAGGGGCCGGCGTCGTCGCTGTTCGACGTGGCGCTGGCGTTGCAGGCCGGCCTGCCGCTGCGGCCGGAGATTGCCAGCAAGGCGGAACGGGGCTTCCGCCTGTTCCAGCAATCGCCGCTGCAGCCGATGCGGGCAGGGCGCTCGCCTGTGCTTCCCGGCATGCGTCCGCAGGCGGCTTTCGTCGCGGTGGCGCTGGACTGCATTGGCCAGCTGCAGCGCAACGAGGCCGGCGCGCGTGCCGGCGAGGATCCCGAATTCGTGCATCAGGCGCGCGTGGCGATCCGCCGTCTGCGCTCGGCGCTGCGCCTGTGGGCGCCCCTGTTGCCCCCGGGATTCCGGGCGGCGTTCTCGCCTCGCTGGCGTGACCTGGCGCAACTGCTTGGTCAGGCGCGCAATCTCGACGTGTTCGTTACCGAAACCCTGCCGCCGATGCTGGCCGCATTTCCCGAGACGCCGGCGCCGGGCCGGCTCGCGCATCTCGCCGAGCGGCGCCGCCAGCAATGGCATCGCGAGATCCGGGCTGCTTTCGAAGCACCTGAATTCGCGGCCTTGGTGCTTTCATTCACGGCGGCGCTCTGTGCCTTGCCCTCGGATGTGAGCCTGGTCTCGCTCGACGATTTCCTGCGCCGTCGCCTGCGTCGCTTCGCGCGCGAGGTGAAGACGATGGCGGATGCCTGCTCCGGCCATCCGGAGGCGCATCACCGCCTGCGCATCGCGTTCAAGCGCTTGCGCTATGCCCTGGAATTCGCGGCGCCGCTGTTGCCGGCCGGCAAGGTGAGGCGCTATGGCGTGGCGACCGCCGAGATGCAGGCCTTGCTCGGCGCGATGAACGATCTGGCGGTGGCCGAGGCGCTGGTGGCGGAACTGCGCCAGCGGCGTACCAACGACCTCGTGCATGGCTGGCTGGCCGGGCAGGCGGTGCTGTTGCACAACCTGCTGCCGGCCGCGCTCGAAGGATTTCTCGAAGCCCGGCCACCCTGGAAGGGCTGAGCGTTCCGGCAGGATGAAACGCAGGCCTGTTTCATCCTGCCGGGAACGCCACCCGCATCAGCCGCGCACCAGATGCAGGCCGAAGTGGTGTTTTAGGAATTCCTGGAACTTGACGACGCTGGTCAGGGCGATCTTCAGGCGGCCCTTTTCCATCACGTTGAGGCGATCGAGGCGGATATAGTTGTCCGGTTCGCGGCCTTCGGCGATGTCCTGCAGCTGGCTGCGCAGGCGCATCAGCACGAGGAAGCGGAAGCCTTCGTCGAGCGCGGCGCTGTCGCGTTCGTCGACAATGCCGGCGGCGCGCAGGGCTTCCAGGCGCTGCAGCGTGCTGCCGCTGAGCATCTTGTTCTGTACGGCCAGCGCCTTGATCCCGTCGGTGATCGCAAAGATGCCGGCTTTCTTGATCTCGAGTTCGCCCGAGTGTTCGCCGCCGCTCTCGCCCTTGATCTTGCCGAACCAGCCGATCGGCGGCGTGAAGCGCAGGCCACCTTCGACCATGCGCAGCAGGAACAGGTTGTTCGAGTCTGACTGATCGTAGATCTGCCCCTTGAGCGCCTCCTCGAAGCGGGGTGAGCCGTAGGCAGTGCGCAGGTCGATGAAGGTGCTGCAGGCGAGGATGTTGTCGGGGGTCGGCGTGCCCATCCAGCGGGCGAGTTGCTTCTGCCAGTCGCCGAGGCTGCGCCGCCAGTCGGCGTTCTTGGCCATGATGCCGCCCTTGCAGGCCGGGACGCCGATGGCGATGAGTCCGTCGATCAGCGAGAGCGAGAATTCCTCGATGCGCTTGACCTGTTCCGGGGACAGGTCGTCGGCATAGACGATGGCGTTGTCCTGGTCGGTGGCCAGGGTCTGTTCTCCGCGCCCTTCGCTGCCGAGCACGAGGAAGGCGAAGCTGTTTTCGTCGATGTCGTCGAACCACTCGGCGCGCAGCAGGCCGATCAGGCGGACGACGATCTGGTCGTTGAGGTGGGCGATCAGGCGGACGAGATCGCGGATCGGGATGCCGGTGCCGGAGAGGTGGGTGACCAGCGCCTGGATGCGCGCGTGCAGCGTCTTGAGGTCATCGAGGTGCTGCGCCTTCTCGATGTCGAGCACCAGTTGGTGCGGCGAGTGCGCCTGCAGGCGGAGGATGTCGGTGTCGGTGATGATGCCGGAGAGCTTGCCGGCGGGATCGACGACGCCGAGACGGTGGATCTTCTGCCGCGACATGCGGTAGAGCGCCTGGTAGAGCAGCTCTTCCTCGCCGATCACGGACAGCGGCGAGTTCATGACATCGCGCACCTTGAGCTGGTCGGGGCAGATGCCGGCGGCGACGACCTGGTTGCGCAGGTCGCGGTCGGTGAAGATGCCGATCGGCGCGCCCTGGTCGATCACGATGACGCTGGAGATGTTCTTCTCGCGCATGATGCCGACGACACCGATCAGTGCATCGTCCGGTGCGCAGCTGACGATGCTGCGCGCGCAGGAATCCTTGACCGGACGGAAAAAGGCGTTTTCTTCGCTCATTGTTCTCTCCCTGGAATTTATCGGCCATTTTCGCACCGTGAGCCGCCGCTGTCTGCGGATGTCTCACGGGGTGACCGGATTCGCGGCGTTTCAGCGACGGAGGAGTTGCCAGAGTGCTTCGGCGCCGCCGAGAACAAGATCGGTGATGTCGGTGTCGAGCGCCGATTTCTTCTTCTCGCGTGCCGCTTGCGATTTCAGCCGCTCGTTGGCGATCAGCGCATCGGCGAAGGCGTGCGGGTCGAGGTGTTCCTGCCGGTGAGCCCGGGTGCCGAAATCGGCGAGGGCCTTGTCCACGGCCGCCGGGTCGAGGATGACGATCGGCGAGCGGCAATGGCTGCAGGTGTTGTCACGCCGGATATCGACCGGTGCGCCGCAGCCGCTGCAGCGGATCACCTGCACCTTCGCGGCGAGTTCGGCGATCTCGGCGCCGTTGAGCTGGCGGACGAAGCCCTTCTCGCACATGAAGGCGGAAAACGAGTTGAAGCGGCCATGGCGCTGCGGGCAGCGGTGATAGGCGAAGTTGCCGTTCTTGGTCCGGTCGAGCCCCTGGATCAGTCGTTCGTTGCAGCGCGGGCAGTTGAGGGTGTCGCGCCACGGCTGGCGCGTGTCGTCGCGGTGTTCGTGGGTCAGGCGAAAGAGTTCGAGAATGCCGGCCGGTGCCATCTGGGCGCTCTCGTATTCGTCGAACCAGATGCCCTGGCAGGTGAAGCAGAGATCGAGTTCGACCTCGCCGTGAGGCTGGCGCTTGCAGCGAAACGCCTGCATCGGGGCGCGACAGGCGGGGCAGGGGGAGTTTTTCGGTTCCGGAAGGCTGCCCATGCGGAGAATCAGTGATGCGTGGTGTCGTCGAGGTGGATCACATCGTCGTGCTCGCGCTGGTTGGCTTCGTGCAGGCGCTTGACGAGGTACATGGTGCCGCTGACGAAGAGGCCGAACATCGTGATGACCCAGTAGATCGAGAGATCGGCACGGATCATCATGAAGTAGGCCCCCGTCATGACGAGGATGGAGAGGTTCTCGTTGAAGTTCTGGACGGCGATCGAGTGGCCGGCACCCATCAGGATGTGGCCGCGGTGCTGCAGCAGCGCGTTCATCGGCACGACGAAGA
>DAORCC010000144.1:4562-6382 GCA_035345235.1 Azospira sp. | reverse complement strand
AAGGCGGTCACCTGACCCACGGCATGCCGCTCAACATGTCCGGCAAGTGGTTCAACGTCGTCGCCTACGGCCTGGATGCCAAGGAGGATATCGACTATGACGCCATGGAGCGCCTGGCGCGCGAGCACAAGCCGAAGATCATCGTCGCCGGCGCCTCGGCCTTTGCGCTGCGCATCGACTTCGAGCGCTTTGCCAAGGTGGCGAAGGAAATCGGCGCCATCTTCTGGGTCGACATGGCCCACTACGCCGGCCTGATCGCCGCCGGTTTCTACCCGAACCCGGTGCCGCACGCCGACGTCGTCACCTCGACCACGCACAAGACGCTGCGCGGCCCGCGCGGCGGCATCATCCTGATGAAGGCCGAGCACGAGAAGGCGATCAACTCCGCCATCTTCCCGGGGCTGCAGGGTGGTCCGCTGATGCACGTCATCGCGGCCAAGGCGGTGGCCTTCAAGGAAGCCGCATCGCCCGAGTTCCGCGATTACCAGGAACAGGTGATCAACAACGCACGCGTCATGTCCAAGGTGCTCGGCGAGGAGCGCGGCCTGCGCATCGTCTCCGGCCGTACCGAAAGCCATGTCTTCCTCGTCGACCTGCGCCCGAAGAACCTCACCGGCAAGGAAGCCGAGGCAGCGCTGGGCAAGGCGCACATCACCGTCAACAAGAACGGCATCCCGAACGACCCGCAGAAGCCGATGGTGACCTCCGGTATCCGCATCGGTTCGCCGGCGATGACGACGCGCGGCTTCACCGAGATCGAGGCCGAGCGCGTCGCGCATCTGGTGGCCGACGTGCTCGATGCGCCGAACGACGAGGCCGTGCTTGCCCGTGTGCGCGAGGAAGTTGCCGCGCTTTGCAAGAAGTTCCCTGTTTACGGCAATTGAGCAAACATGAAGTGCCCGTTCTGCAGCGCTGTCGATACAACCGTCGTTGATACCCGTATCAACGACGATGGTGACATCGTGCGCCGCCGCCGTCGCTGCCTTTCCTGCGACAAGCGCTTCACGACCTACGAGCGGGCGGAGATCCGCCTGCCGCAGGTGGTGAAGAAGAACGGTTCGCGCGTCGATTACGACCGCGAGAAACTCGCGGCCAGCTTCTGGCTGGCCCTGCGCAAGCGCCCCGCGACCACGGAAGCGGTCGAGGGCGCCATCACGCGCATCGAGGAAAAGCTGCTCGCCCTCGGCGAGCGTGAAATTCCGTCCGAGAAGGTGGGTGAGATGGTCATGCGCGAGCTGAAGAAGCTCGACAAGGTGGCCTACATCCGCTTCGCGTCGGTCTATCGCGATTTCGAGGACGTCGACGATTTCTCCGAAATGATCCGCGAGATCTCGCCGAAGACCCCTTCGCGCCGCGGGCGCTGATTTACTGTCCATGTTCAGCGCCGCCGATCACGAATTCATGGCGCGGGCGCTGCGACTGGCGGAGTCCGGCCTTTACTCGGCGACCCCCAATCCGCGCGTCGGCTGCGTGCTTGTCCGCGATGGCAGCATTGTCGGCGAGGGCTGGCACGAAAAGGCCGGTGGCCCGCATGCCGAGGTGCATGCCCTGCAATCCGCCGGTGATCTGGCCAGGGGGGCCGCGGCCTACGTAACCCTCGAACCCTGCAGCCACCACGGGCGCACCCCGCCTTGCTGCGAAGCCTTGCTCGCCGCTGGCATAGAGCGCGTCGTCGCCGCGATGCAGGACCCGAATCCGCTCGTTGCCGGCCAGGGGCTCGCGTGGTTGCGCGACGCCGGGCTTGCCGTGGACTGCGGCCTGTTGGCGAACGAGGCGCGCGAACTCAACATCGGTTTCGTTTCACGCATGGAACGTGGGCG
>DAORCC010000144.1:0-4462 GCA_035345235.1 Azospira sp. | reverse complement strand
CTCGAGATCGATCCCTCGGCACGTGTCCTGCAGGGGGAGCGTGTGCTGGTCGTGGCCGCCGTGGAGAATCACCTGCTGGCCAGCATCATCGAGGCACGCGGTGCTGAAGTGATCTTCCTGCCGAACGATGCCGGCAAGGTCGACCTCCAGGCGCTGATGCGTGAACTCGCCAAGCGCGGCATCAATGAGCTCCACGTCGAGGCCGGGTTCAAGCTGAACGGTTCGCTGCTGCGCGAGGGGCTGGTCGACGAGTTGGTGCTGTATCTGGCGCCGAGCCTGCTTGGCGATGCGTCGCGCGGGCTGTTCCATCTGCCGGCGCTGGAGGACCTGGCCGAGAAACGCACCTTGCAGTGGCGTGATGTGCGTCAGGTCGGTGGCGACTTGCGCGTGGTGGCCCGCCTTACCTAGCGCCGCACACCGGACAGCCGGGGTCACGGCTGAACTTCACGCTGCGCCACTCCATGGACAGGCCGTCCAGTAGCAGCAGCCGGCCGACCGGAGACTGGCCGCAAGCTGCCACCAGCTTCAGTGCCTCCGCCGCCTGCATCGCACCGATGATGCCGGTGAGCGGCGCGAAGACCCCCATCACGGCACAGCGGACTTCCTCGACATCCTCGCCTTCCGGAAAAAGGCAGTGGTAGCACGGCGAATCTTCGCGGCGCGCATCGAATACGGAGAGCTGGCCGTCAAAACGGATTGCGGCGCCAGAAACGAGTGGCTTCCCGTGCGCCACGCAGGCGCGATTGACGGCGTGACGGGTCGCAAAGTTGTCGCAGCAGTCGAGAACGACATCCGCAGCGGCGACCGCAGTCGTCAGCGCCTCGCCCTCCAGTCTTTGAGTGACCGCAGCAACCTCGACTTCCGGATTTATTTCGGCCAGTGCGTGGCGACCGGACGCGGCCTTTGCCATGCCGACGCGCGCCTGCGTGTGCAGGATCTGGCGCTGCAGGTTGGTCAGGTCGACGGTGTCGCCATCCGCGAGCGTGATGCGTCCGATGCCGGCCGATGCAAGATAAAGGGCTGCGGGTGATCCCAGGCCGCCGGCGCCGATGATGAGTGCATGCGCTGACAGGATGCGCTCCTGCCCGTCGATGCCAATCTCGTTGAGCAGAAGGTGACGGGAATAGCGGAGAAGCTGCTGGTCGTTCACTGGGATGAAAAAGCCGGGGCTGGCCCCGGCTCGCGGTTACTTGTATTCACGCCATTCGGGTGGCGTATCGTCGTGGTCGCCGTGAGGGTGCTGCTCCCAGGCATGTATGTACGCTTCGTTCGAGCGCTTCATCTTGTAGGCCGGTGCATCGAGATTGTGCAACTGCGTCTCCTCGATGTAATGGATCAGCGCCCGGGTCAGCTTCGAGAGCAGCGTGTTGTCGAGGTGGAAGCCCTTGTCGACCAGTTCCTCTTCAAGATCCGACAGCGTGTATTGCGTCAGCTCGTAGCCGACGCCGACGGTGCGCTTCTCAAGGTGCGGCGTGACGTCCAGCGCCTCTTTCTCCGCCAGGTGGTCGCTGGCCTCCGGCACCTGCCCGGGAGGGAACTTGGCAAACAGGATTTCCCGCTCCTTGTGGAGCGCGGAATCCTTCTTCGAGGAACTCGGCGCCATGGCGTCCTCCCGGCAGACAGATGATTACTGCTTATTCTGCATGATCTGCAGCCCCTTGAGAAGGTTGATCGCCTGGCTCAGCTGGTAGTCGTTCTTCGACGCCAGCTCACGCGTTGTCGGCTCCTTCTCGTCGTCCTCTTCCTTGTTGCCCGGCTTGTTGTTCTGCGGCTTCGGTGCTTCCTTGGCGGGGGCCTTCGTCTGCGGCTTCGGTGCCTCCTTCGCCGGTGCGGCATCCTTATCGCGGTCATTGTCGAGGTGGCGGTCGAGGTCGGCTTCGCGGATGCGCTGGCGGCTCTCGCCATTCGCACTTTCCTCGACGACGATGTCCGGCACGATACCCTTGGCCTGGATCGAGCGCCCCGACGGCGTGTAGTAGCGCGCGGTGGTCAGCTTGATCGCCGTATTGCCGGGCAGCGGCAGCACACTCTGCACGGAGCCCTTGCCGAAACTTTGCGTGCCCATGACGACGGCGCGTTTGTGATCCTGCAGGGCGCCGGCGACGATTTCGGAAGCCGAGGCCGAGCCACCGTTCACCAGGACCACCATCGGAACCTTGAGGGCATGCACCGGGAGCGATTTGAGGTAATCCTCCCCGCCACGGCCGCCTCCACGCAGATAGTCCTCCGGCGAGGCGTAGTACTTGTGCTTGGCATCCTCGGTGCGGCCGTCGGTGTAGGTCACCAGCGTCTTCGGCGGCAGGAAGGCCGCGGAAACGCCGACGGCCGCATTGAGCAGGCCGCCCGGGTCGTTGCGCAGGTCGAGCACGAGGCCATTGAGCGTGCCGGCCTTGTAGAGGTCGTTGAGGTGCTTCACGACCGCAGCACCGGTGTTTTCCTGGAAGGTCGAAACGCGCAGATAACCGTAGCCGGGTTCGACGAGTTTCGACTTGACGCTCTGGATCTTGATCACCTCACGTGTCAGCGTAATCTCGATCGGCTTCGTTTCGCCCTTGCGGATGATGCTCAGCTTGATCTGGGTCTTCGGCTTGCCGCGCATCTTCTTGACGGCATCGGTCAATGTCAGCCCCTTCACCAGCGTGTCGTCGAGCTTGAAGATCAGGTCGCCGGCCTTGACGCCGCCACGGAAGGCCGGCGTGTCCTCGATCGGCGAGATGACCTTGACGATGCCGTCTTCCATGCCGACCTCGATGCCGAGGCCGCCGAACTCGCCCTGCGTGCCGACCTGCAGGTCCTTGAAGGCATCGACGTCGAGATAGGAAGAGTGCGGGTCGAGGTTCGAGACCATCCCGCTGATGGCATGCGCGATCAGCTTCTTGTCCTCGACGGGCTCGACGTAGCCCTGCTTGATGGCGTTGAAGACTTCGGCAAAGGTACGCAATTCCTCGATCGGGAGGTTCGGCCGCGCTTCCTTGTCCGCGAATGCCGAGAACTGCAGGCTGATGAGAATGCCGGCGACAAAGCCGGTGCCGATCAAACCTGCCTTTTTCAACTTGCCTGTCATGCTTGCTCCTGCCCGAATCACTTGAGAGTTGCCCATTTCAGGGGGTCTACGGGCTGCCCCTGATGGCGGATTTCAAAGTATAGCCCGGATTCCGGGTTGCCACCGCTGTTGCCCACGGTTGCCACGGTGTCGCCGCCGCGAACGCTGTCGCCGACGTGTTTCAGCAGCGCGTCGTTGTTGCCGTAGATCGTCAGGTACGAATCGCCATGGTCGACGATCAGCAGGTTGCCGAAGCCGCGCATCCATTCCGCGAACACGACGCGGCCGCCGGCCACCGCCTTCACCTCGCCGCCCGTTTGGCTGCGGATGAAGAGGCCCTTCCAGTTGCTGCCTTCCTGGCGCGGGGTGCCGAAGCGATTGCTGACGGTTCCCTTCACCGGCAAACGGAGATGGCCCTTCAGTGCAACGAAACTGCCGGCGGGGGCCGCCTGCGGCAACTGCGCGTTTTCTATCTCCAGTGCGGCGGCGCCCTGCGGGCGCGCTGCCTTGCCACCTTCCTTGGAGCTTGTGCGGGCCCGTTCGGTTCGCGCGGCGATAAGTTTCGTCAGTTTGTCGATCAGATCCTTGAGACGCCTTTCGTCGCGCTGAAGGGCGCCGACTTCCTTCTTCTGCGCTGCGATCTGCGCCGAAATCTTGCTGTACGTGGCCTTTTTCTGCTCGCGCTGCGCGAGCAGCCGGTCGTGCTTGTCCTTCTGCCGGGCCTCTACGGCGACGAGCGCGCTGGCGCGGTCCTGTGTGCGCGCGGCGATATCCTGCTTCTTGCGGAGATTGGCCTCGATCTGCTGCAACAGATTGATGCGTGCCTGCGCGATGATGTCGATGTAATACATGTCGCGCGCCATCTGGTTGGGGTTGTCGCCGTTGAGCAGCAACTGCAGGGAATCGGGGGCGCCGCGCAGGTACTGCTGATAGAGCAGGTCTGCCAGTTGCGCCTGTTGCGCGGCGATCTGCGCTTCCAGCGATCTGGCCTGGGTGCCGAGTTCGCGCAGGGTACCCTGCAACTGTCCGCGTTCGTCGCCGAGTTCCCGCAGTTCGCGCTGTAACTGCGAGATCGAGCGTTCCGAATCCTTCAACTGGTCGGCGACTTCGGCGCGCGATCCTTCCGCTGCCGCGATGTCCTTTTGCAGGGTGTCGATCTTCTCGCGCAGATCGCGCAGATCCGATTTCTTTTCCGAGACCTCGGATTTTTCCGGCGACGGCTTCGTTGCCTTTGCGGCATGGGCCGTCGGCCACGCGACAACGACGGCCAGGCAAAGCACCGCGAAGCGTCGACAGGAGTTTTGCAGGCAGATGGGGGTCAAGCGCAATCGCCGGAAAGGAATGAGATGAGAGGGGCCGGCAAGGTCCGCGAAGCCGGTTCGTTCATTAGGTTAAACTGATGAAACATTTTATAATGAA
>DAORCC010000143.1:0-6424 GCA_035345235.1 Azospira sp. | reverse complement strand
GCCGCCATATAGCCGCTGCCGGCACCGATCTCGAGCACGCGATCCGTGCTCTTCAGCCCCAGTTCCTGAAGCAGGCGCGCTTCCATCTTCGGCTCCAGCATCGCGGCGCCGCTGCCCAGCGGGAGGCAGACATCGGCGAACGCCAGCAGCTTCTGCTCGGCCGGCACGAACTCCTCGCGCTTCACTTCCGACAGCAGGTCGAGCACGACCGGATCCAGCACCTCCCACGGGCGGATCTGCTGTTCGATCATGTTGAAGCGTGCCTGTTCCATATCCATATTCATCGCTAACCCCCGTCACTCGATAATATTAGTAATCGCTAATACATATTGCCGCAGAAGCGGGGATTATACCTGCTGGGCAGGCCGCCTTGTTTCCGGGGTCACCCGGTACCAGGCGGCATAGAGTGCCGGCAGGAAAAGCAGTGTCAGCGCCGTCGCAACGATCAGCCCGCCCATGATGGCCACCGCCATCGGCCCCCAGAAGACACTGCGCGTCAGCGGGATCATCGCCAGAATGGCGGCCGCGGCCGTCAGCATGATCGGCCGGAAGCGGCGGACGGTGGAGCCGACGATGGCCTCCCAGGTCGGCTTCCCGGCCTTCTCGTCCTGCTCGATCTGGTCGACGAGGATCACCGAGTTGCGCATGATCATGCCCGACAGCGCGATGACGCCCAGGTTGGCGACGAAGCCGAAGGGTACGTTGAACACGAGCAGCGCCATCGCGACACCGATCAACCCGAGCGGCGCCGTCAGCAGCACCAGCAAGGTGCGGCTCATGCTCTGCAGCTGCATCATCAGCAGGGTCACGACCGCCACCAGCATGATCGGCATCACGGCCTTGATCGAGTTTTCGCCTTTCGCGGACTCCTCGGTCGCGCCGCCCACCTCGATGCGAAAGCCCGCCGGCAGCCGGGCGCGGAGCTCATCGAAGCGCGGATTGATCTGTGCCGTCACCACCGGCGCCTGCATGCCGCCGCGGATGTCGGCCTGCACCGTCACCGTTGGCAGGCGGTTGCGTCGCCAGATCTGGCCCTGCTCGAGCTCGTAGTGGATCTTCGCCAGCTGCGCCAGCGGCACATGCTTGCCACTCGCAGTCGGCACGTTGATGCCGGCCAGGCCATCGAGGCTGCGACGCTCGTCAGGGTGCGCACGTACCACCACGTCGACCAGCTGGTCGCCCTCGCGCAACTGGGTGACCGACGTGCCGACCAGCAGCGTATTCAACGCAAAAGAGATGTCCTGGACGCTGACGCCCAAGGCGCGCGCCCGTTCCTGATCGATCTCCAGCCGTACCGCCTTCGCCATTTCGTGCCAGTCGAAACTGACATCGGCAATGTTGGGGTGAGTGCGCATGATCTCGGCCATTTCTTCGGCCGCGCGACGCAATGTCGGGAGGTCCTCTCCGGAAACGCGGAACTGGACCGGGAAGCCGACCGGCGGGCCGTTCTCCAGGCGCAGGACGCGCGCCCGGACATCACTCCATTCGCCGCTTTCGGCCGCGAACGCCGCCTCCAGGCGGCGCTTCAGATCCTCGCGCGCCTCGATCCCATGAGTCGTGATGACCAGCTGCGCAAAATTGTCGAAGAACAGCTTCAGGTCGAGCGGCAGATAGAAGCGGGGGCTGCCGCTGCCGACGTAGCTCGCCGTGTATTTGACCGAGCGCGCCATCGCCTCGTCCCTGGCGATCATGGCTTCGACACGCTTGGTCACCGCTTCGCTGGCCTTCAGCGAAGCCCCCTGCGGCAGCCAGAGATCCACCAGCAGTTCCGGCCGGCTCGATGCCGGAAAGAACTGCTTCTGCACCCCGCCGTTGAACGCGACCAGTGCCAGGACGAAGGCGCCCAGCGTGGCGCCGATGACCAGCCAGCGGCGCCGCACGCACCACTCGACGATACTGCGGACGCGGCGATAGAAGCCCGTCTCGTAGATGTCCTGTTGCGCCTGATGCCTGGCCGCCAGCTTGGCCGGGTCGAGCAGCTTGTAGCCGAGGTAGGGGGTGAACACGACCGCCACACCCCAGGAGACCAGCAATGCGATCGTCACCACCGCGAAGATCGAGAAGGTGTACTCGCCGGCTCCCGACTTCGCGAAGCCGACCGGCATGAAGCCGGCCGCCGTAATCAGCGTGCCGGTCAGCATCGGGAAGGCCGTCGACGTGTAGGCGAAGGTTGCCGCCCGGAAACGGTCCCAGCCCTGCTCCATCTTCACGACCATCATCTCGACGGCAATGATCGCATCGTCGACCAGGAGGCCGAGCGCGATGACCAGCGCGCCGAGTGAAATGCGCTGCAGGTCGATGCCGAAGACCAGCATCAGCAGGAAGGTGACCGCCAGCACCAGCGGAATCGAGAGCGCGACGACGGTCCCGGTGCGCAGCCCGAGGCTGAGGAAGGAAACGGCGAGCACGATCGCGATCGCCTCGGCGAGGGAGGAAACGAATAGCCGGATCGATTGCTGCACGATGTCCGGCTGATCGGCGACGACATGGGCGTCGATGCCGGTCGGCAGGTCAACCTCCAGGCGCTTCATCTCGGCGCGCAAACGCTCGCCGAGGCGGATCACGTCACCGCCCTTGTTCATTGCGACGGCGATGCCGACGGCTTCCTTGCCCTGGACGCGCATGCTCGGCGCCGCGGGCTCGATGAAACCGCGACGCACGTAAGCGATGTCGCCGAGGCGATAGCTGCGCCCGTTGGCCATGATCGGCGTATCGCGCACGCTATCGAGGGACAGCAGGTCGCCCGACAGGCGCAGGCGGATGCGGTCGCTCGCCGTTTCGAAGAACCCGGCCGGCGCCATGGCGTTCTGGCGTGCCAGCGAATCCGCGATGACCTGCGCCGTCAGTCCCTGCGTGGCAAGCTTGGCATGCGAGATTTCGACATAGACGCGTTCGTCCTGAACACCGATCAGATCGACCTTCTTGACGTCATCGACGGCACGCAGTTCGCGCGCGATGTCGTCGGCGTGGCGGCGCAGCGCTCCGGCATCGAAGCCATCACCGGTCAGCGCGTAGATCGTGACAAAGGTGTCGCCGAACTCGTCGTTCATGAATGGGCCCTGGACGCCTGCCGGCAGCGTATGGCGGATGTCGCCCACCTTCTTGCGCACCTCGTACCACGCGTTCGGCACTTCCTTCTTCGGTGTGTAGTCCTTGAGTATGATGAACAGAAGCGATTCGCCCGAGCGTGAACTGGAACGGATCACGTCGACCCATGGCGCCTCCTGCAGTTTCTTCTCCAGGCGCTCGGTCACCTGTTCCTCGACCTCGCGCGCCGTCGCGCCCGGCCACAAGGTGCGCACGACCATGGCCTTGAAGGTGAAGTCCGGGTCCTCGGCGCGTCCCAGCTTGAAATAGGACAGCACGCCGGCGACCATCAGCACGATCATCAGGTAGAGCACCATCGAGCGGTGTCGCAGCGCCCACTCGGAGAGGTTGAGGTGCCTCATCGTTTTGCTGTACGAGTGTCGGCGTGGGTGGCCACGTTCGTCGGGACAACATCGGCCCCGCGCTCTGCGATGCGGATCTTCTGCCCTGCCGCGAGCTTGTGAACGCCGGCGACCACAATCCGCTCGCCAGCACTCAGCCCGGCAGACACGGCGACGAACTCGTCCGAATAGCGGTCGACTTCGATCGCGCGCAGGCTGAGCTTCCCGGCATCGTCGACCAGCCACACGGCCGGCTTGCCATCGTTCTGGAACAGCGCACTGAGCGGTATCGTCACAGCCTTGCTGCCGGCAGTGGTTGTGAAGCGTACCGATGCGCTCATGCCGAACACGACGCGCGGATCGGCATCGAGGATCGCGACGCGTGCGGCATAGGTCCGCGTCTGCGGATCTGCCATTGCCGCAATCTCGCGCAGGCGACCGCGATACTTTGCGCCCTCTTCTGCCCACAACGTGATCTCGGCGTCGCTTGCCTTCCGCGCCTCGGCGAGGCGGCTTTCCGGGATCGCGATCGCAACCTCGAGCGCATCCTGTCGCGCGATGCGGAAGATCGGCTGGCCGGCGCTCACGACCTGTCCCACCTCGGCCAGGACCTGCCCGACGACACCCGGCTGGTCTGCCTTGAGTACCGTGTAGGCCGCCTGGTTGCGCGACAGGTCGGACTGCGCAGCGGCGGCCTTGAGGCTGGTTTCACGGCTGTCGAGCGCTGCCTGACTGACGAAGTTCTTCGCCTTCAGTTCACGAAAGCGCGCTGCATCGGCCTCGGCGAGTTGGCGCTGCGCGTCGGCGGCGCCTGCGCTCAGCGCGGTATCGACGGGATCGAGACGTGCCAGGACCTGACCCGGCTTGATCACGGCACCGGCGTCAATCAGGCGTTCGCTGATCTTGCCGGCGATGCGAAAACCGAGCGACTGCTCGACGCGCGAACGTACTTCGCCGGCATACACTGACGCAGCCTGAGATTCCGTAGCGCCGACAACGGTCGTCAGCACTGGGCGTAGCGGATCGGCTTGCGGCGCCTCGTTCCCGCAGCCAGCAAGCAGGGCGGCGCCGAGCACCACGCCGGCGACGAACAATGAGCACAGTCGGCGCTTCATTGGTTCGTTTCCTTGCGCTGCAGACCATTGACCAGCAGGTCGACATGCGTCCGCAGAAACTCGGCCGGCTCGATGTCATTGCCGCAGAAGCAGAGGGAGTAGCGCCAGATGACGAGCATCAGTAATGGCGCGATCGCGACGTCGATGCAGGATTCGACGTCCATTGCACGAAATTCGCCGGTCGCGATGCCGCGGTGGAGCGCTGCGCGCAGCAGGGAGCGCCCCCGGACGATGACATGGTCGTGATAGTACTGTGCGACATCGGGGAAGTTGCGCGACTCGGAAATGATCAATTTGACGACGCCACCAAGATGGGTATTACCGATCTGCTGCCACCATCCGTTCAGCAAGGCCTGCAGGAGGCCGGCCGCGGTACCTTGGTATCCGGCGAGTTGCTGCTCGGCTGCGGCTAGCGCAGGCACGATCCCCTCCTCGATGACCGCCTTGAACAGCGCTTCCTTGCTGTCGAAGTAGAGATAGAGCGTCCCCTTGGAAACGCCGGCTCGCGCCGCGACATCATCGAGGCGGGTGGCGGCGAAGCCCCTCTCGACGAAGAGATCGAGAGCGGCCGCTGTCAGCTCCGACGGGCGCGCGTCCTTGCGGCGGCGGCGGGGAGACGGCGAGACATCCGGCGCGGCGCACTCCTGAAGTGCGGTAGCAGGTATTTCGATGGGGGATTGAACAACCACGGCGGGAGCCCTAGATAAATTTACTGACCAGTCAGTCATTAAATTTATCAGAGATTGAGCCAAAGTCAAACCGCCCATGAAAACGGGCCCTGCAGACGGAACGCTGCAGAGCCCGCGCGGCCGAGACGACCGTCAGCGTTCGGTCTGTGCGAACTGCTGGTGTTGCAGGCTCAGCGTCAGCGGGTCGATCGTCGCCGTCTGCGTACCGTCCGCCGCGATCAGCAGCGGCCGGCCGGAGGCGTCGAGGGCGAGGCGTTCGGTGCCGCTGCCCACGGCCGGGATGCGGCGGATCAGCGCAAAGCGCTGCGCGTCATGCAGATAGACCGCACCGTCCCCAAGCACCCAGATGCGGTTAGCCGCCGGGTCGAGGGCGATGTCGCGCACCACACCGCGCCCTGGCGCGTGCAATTCGCCGACCAGTTGCGGCGCCCCACGGGTATGGAAAATGCGGACGGAGCCGACTCGATTGTCGCCGACAAACAGCATCTGGCGATCCACCCACTTCGCCTCGACACGCTTGATCACAGCGGCAGGATCGGCCGGCTGGCAGGCAGCGAGGAGAATCGCAATTACGGCGCCCATCAGCGTCGATTGCAGGAAGGTGGTGCCGGTGGCGGCAGTCATGTCAGGCTCCTTTCGGGGTGTGGGCGCCATCCTTGACGTCCCGTTTATCGAGACCTGACAATATCGAACACTTTATACGCTCCACATGTACAATTCGATCGATACAGGCACACACTGTACAGGTCGCTGCGGCAGTACAGTACCCACGAAACAGACAGACGGAGAGATACCATGCTCCAGCTCAGCCTCAACAGCGACTCGCCGATGCCGCTGGTCGACCAGATCGTCAGCGGCATCCGCGGCCACATCGACGATCGCCTGCTGCGTACGGGCATGCGCCTGCCGCCGATCCGCGGCTTCGCCGAGCAGCACGCGGTCAGCCGTTTCACGGTCGTCGAGGCCTACGACCGGCTGGTCGCACTTGGCTACGTCACCTCGCGCCGCGGTTCCGGCTTCTACGTCGCCGGCCACCGTCAGGCACCCAAGGTGGAGATGAAGAGCGGCGAACTCGAACGCGCCTTCGACAACGCCGGTGTCATGTACCAGAGCCTGGAAGATGCACCGGAGCGACTCAAGGCCGGCGTCGGCTGGCTGCCGCCGGAATGGATGGACGAGGAAGGCGTGCGCC
>DAORCC010000142.1:0-6524 GCA_035345235.1 Azospira sp. | reverse complement strand
CCCTGCTCGCCTGTGCCGAGATGCTGCGTGGCGGCGTCACCTGCTTCAACGACATGTATTTTTTCCCGACTGCCGCCGCTGCCGCGGTCCGCGAGTCCGGGATGCGGGCGGTGATCGGGCTGCCCCTGCTGGAATTTCCCACCGCCTACGCAACCGACGCCGACGACTACCTCGCTAAAGGGCTGTCTGCCCGCGATGAACTGCTCGGCCAACCGCTCCTCCATTTCGCACTGGCACCGCACGCGCCCTATACCGTCAGCGACCGCAGCTTCGAGCGTGTCGCAACGCTGACCGGGGAACTCGACCTGCCCGTCCACCTGCATGTCCATGAAACGCTGCACGAAATCGCAGAGAGCCAGAAGCTCCATGGCGTACGCCCACTGGAACGGCTGCGCCGGCTGGGTGTCGTCGGGCCCAACCTGATCGCCGTCCACGCCGTTCACCTCGATGACCACGAGATCGCCATGCTCGCCGCGAACAGCTGTTCGGTCGCGCACTGCCCGGCGTCCAACCTCAAACTTGGCAGCGGCATTGCACGCGTCGCAGAACTCGCGGCAGCGGGAGTCAATGTCGGCATCGGCACCGATGGTGCCGCCAGCAACAACCGCCTGGATCTGCTGGGCGAGACCCGCCTGGCCGCCCTGCTCGCCAAAGGTGCCAGCGGCGATGCCGCCGCCTTGGGCGCCCATGCCGCGTTGCGTGCGGCAACGCTCGCCGGCGCACGCGCGCTCGGTCTCGACCACGAGATCGGTTCTCTGCTGCCCGGCAAGTCAGCCGATCTCTGCGCGATCAGTCTTGACGACCCGCTGCTCGCGCCGTGCTACGCCCCGGAATCCCACGTCATTTATGTTGCGGACAGGGAAAACGTCAGCCACGTCTGGGTTGCAGGGCAATTACTGCTCGAAAACCACACCCTGACGGGATTTCTCAAAAAGGATTTGGAAAAAATCGCATCCATATGGCAAACTAGGATCAGTCCGCGCGCGAGGCTGGCCTAGCTTTTTTTAGGCTTTGCTTTGTCGGCGGCCCGTAATGGCTAAATTCACTAACGAGGGAAACGAATGAAGAAAATCGCCAAGCAATCCCTGATGGTCGCCATCGCTGCTGCCATGGGCTTCGGTGCTGCCGTCGCGCAAGCTCAAACGGCTGCTGACCGTGTTTATGTCATCGACCAGCGCGGCGAAGTTGCCCGTAGCGGCACCGGCCTCTGCTGGCGTACTGGTTTCTGGACCCCGGCTGCTGCTGCCAAGGATCCGGCTGGCTGCGCCTGCGACAAGGACCTTCTGCCGAAGGAAGTCTGCGAGCCGAAGGCCGCCGCTCCGGCAGGCCCGACGGGCAAGCCGGCTTCGGCCAAGGTGACCCTGGCTGCCGACGCCCTGTTCGACTACGACAAGGCCGTCCTCCGTCCGGAAGGCAAGAAGTCGCTTGACGACCTGGTCGCCAAGTCCAAGTCGCTGAACCTCGAAGTCATCATCGCCGTCGGCCACACCGACCGCCTGGGTTCCGACGCCTACAACCAGAAGCTGTCCGAAAAGCGCGCTGCCGCTGTCAAGACCTATCTGGTGAGCAAGGGCATCGAAGCCAACAAGGTCTACACCGAAGGCAAGGGCGAGAAGCAGCCGAAGACCGGCACCACCTGCAAGGGCGACAAGAAGAGCAAGGCTCTGGTCACCTGCCTGCAGCCGGATCGTCGTGTCGACATCGAAATCATCGGCACCCAGAAGTAATTCTGACCGCCGATCGAAAAGCCCTGCGCAAGCAGGGCTTTTTTCTTTCCATAGCCTGAAGCCGTACCAGCCAGCATGACCAACGTCGACCCGACCGAACTGCAGAAATTCAGCGATCTCGCCCACCGCTGGTGGGATCCCAACAGCGAATTCCGTCCGCTGCATGAAATCAACCCGCTCCGCCTTGACTGGATAGACCGCCTCGCCCCCCTGAAAGGCAGGAAGGTGCTCGATGTCGGCTGTGGCGGTGGCATCCTCGCCGAAGCGATGGCCGCGCGTGGCGCAAACGTGACCGGCATCGACCTCGCCGAAAAGCCGCTGGGCGTAGCCCGCCTGCATCTACTGGAGAGTGGCCGCAGCGTCGATTACCGGCAAGTCTCCGCCGAAGAACTGGCGACACAGGAAGCCGGCACCTACGACGTCGTGACCTGCATGGAAATGCTCGAGCACGTCCCCAACCCGGCCAGCACCATCGCCTCCTGTGCGGCACTGGTCAAGCCCGGCGGACACGTCTTCTTCTCGACGATCAGCCGCAACCCGAAGGCTTACCTGTTTGCCGTCATCGGCGCCGAATATATCCTGCAGCTGCTCCCGAAGGGCACGCACGACTATGCCAAGTTCATCAAACCGTCGGAACTGTCGCGCTGGGCGAAATCCGTCGGCCTCGAGGTCGATGAAATCATCGGCATGAGCTACAACCCGCTGACCAAAGCCTACTCGCTGGGTCGCGACACCGACGTCAACTATCTCGTTCATACCATCCGAGATGCCTGACCAGCAGGTGCGAGGGCGCCCACAGGGGGTCCTCTTCGACCTGGACGGCACCTTTGCCGATACCGCGCCCGACCTAGGCGCGGCACTCAATCGCCTCCTCGGTGAGAGCGGGCGCCCGGCGCTGCCGCTGGCAACACTGCGCCCGTATGTTTCCCAGGGCGTGCGCGGCATGCTGCGTGTCGGCTTCGATATGCGGCCGGAACATCCGGACTACCGCAGCCACTACGATCGCTTCCTGATCCACTACCAGCAGGCACTCTGCGCCGACACCCGCCTGTTCGACGGCATCGCTGCGCTGGTCGATGCGCTGGAAGAACGCAACATCCCCTGGGGCATCGTCACCAACAAGTCGCAGCGCTTCACCCTCCCCCTGATGGAGGCCCTCGGCTACGCACGCCGCGCGGCCTGCATCGTCAGTGGCGACTCATCGCCGCGCGCCAAGCCCCATGCCAGCCCGATGCTCCTCGCCTGCGCACTCGCCGGCATCACGCCGGAAGCGTGCGTCTTCGTCGGGGATGACATCCGCGACATCACTGCCGGGCGAGCCGCCCGCATGACCACCGTCGCAGCACTCTATGGCTACCTTGGCGACAGTGGACCGGTGAACGATTGGGGTGCGGATCACCATGCCGCCCACCCTGCCGATATCGCACGCTTCGTCCTTCCTTGAATTCCTCGCCCCCCGCCCCCATAATGTCGGCACGGTCGTAATTCCGGCAAACCGGAAGCATTCTGGACGGCGGTTCGATTCCGCCCACCTCCACCACAGGGGGGGTGATCTGGTCTCGACAGGGTGAAAGAAGGCGCGCAGGCGGCCCGAAAGGCGACGGACGTAATCCGCGCAAATCCACAAACGCCAACGATGAGCGTTTCGCAATGGCCGCTTAAGGCCTGCTGAGGACATAGCCGTCCGATAAACAGAATGGCTATCGGCGGGGGCTTCGGCCCCCGTCGTCATTTCAGCCACCACGACGCCCGATTCCCGCCAGATATTCACTGCTTGTCACGACCACGCGCTCCACGCGGCAGCAGCAGTAGTATGCTGTGAATATATCTGTTCGGATGACGCCGCATCATGAGCCTGATCACCTGGAACGACTACTTCGTTACCGGCATAGACATCATCGACGAACAGCACCGCTGGCTGATCGGCCTGATCAACGAGGCGGCACCGGTCCTGGTGCAGCCCTATGCCGTGTCGCACGAAACGGCCGACCGCCTGCTCGATCAGCTGACGGAATACGCGGTCTTCCATTTCCAGACCGAAGCGCGCCTGATGGCCGACAACGGCATCGACAAGCGCCACAGCGATCACCATCTCGCCTCGCATGCCGACTTCGCCGCCCACGTTGGGGAAATGCGCGAGCGCTACGAGCGGACCGGGGACATCTCCGGCGGCGAGCTGCTGACCTTCCTTGCTAACTGGCTCGTGTTCCACATCCTGAGCGACGATCAGGTGCTCGGTAGCCAGCTCGTGGCCATCCGCAAGGGCACGGCGCCCGGCGAAGCCTTCGAACGGGCGGAAGGCAAGGAGTCGGATCCGGCGCTGCAGGCCAAAACGCAGGCACTCATCGATCTCTACCAGCTGATCAACCTGCAGTACAGCAACCTGCAGGCGGTCTACCAGGAACTCGACGAACACAAGAATCACCTCGAGGAGATGGTGGCGCAGCGCACCGGGCAGCTTGCACAGGCACGCGACCTGGCCGAGGCTGCCAGCCGCGCCAAGAGTGCCTTCCTCGCCAACATGAGCCACGAATTCCGGACACCGATGAACGCCATCGCCGGCATGAGCTGGTCGCTGCAGCAGGAAGTTCGTGATCCGGCACAACGCGAGAAACTTCAGATCATTGCCCGCGCGTCGCAACGCCTGCAGGAGATGCTGGCTGAAGTCCTTGACGTGGTGAAGCTGGAATCCGAACAGCTGAACCTCGAACCCATCGACTTCAGTCTTGCCACCCTGCTCGCGCACGCCAGCAAGGAGGCCGCTGCAAGTGCCGAATCGAAAGCACTCGGCTTCTCCGCCGAAATCCCGCAGGGTCTTCCCGACATGCTGCATGGGGATGCACGCAGGATCGGCCAGATGCTCGGCCACCTGCTCTCCAATGCCATCAAGTTCACGGACCACGGCCACGTCGTGCTGCGGGTCAGTGCAATAACCGGAGAAGATCCGCCGCTGCAATTCGCATTCAGCGTCGCCGACACCGGCCCTGGCATTCCTGCAGACAAGCTGCCCCGGCTGTTCCAGCTGTTCGAGCAGGCCGACAGTTCGACGAAGCGCAGCCACGGCGGCGCCGGCCTCGGGCTCGCACTCTGCAAACGCCTGGCCCGACTCATGGGAGGCGACATTACCGTCGCCAGCACGCCCGGCGAGGGCAGCGTCTTCAGGCTGACCATCCCGCTACAGGCAGCGCATGCACAACATGCGCCGGCCGCCAGTGCGCCCGACGACACTCGCCACGGCAGCGATCATCAGGACATCGACTGGGATGAGGTCGCAAGCACGCTGAACCGCCTGCGCCCCTTGGTTGCCGAGGATGACATCCGGGCACTCAGCCTATGGAGCGAGACGGCCGGGCGCGTCACCGAGGCCCTCGGCGCCCAGGCCGCACAGATCGGGCACGAACTCGACACCTACAATTTCGAGGGCGCGCTGGCATTGATCGACAGCGCGATCGCTGCGCTACCTGCACGGACCCGCTGAGCACGCGGGGGCAGCCCTGTATCGCTGCCCCGCTCGGCCCGCTGCCGAGGAAAAGGACCGTGAGCCAGCGTCGCGCGGAGATGCCGGACAAGCGCGCCCGCCAGGCCTGGCACACTCACCCTGTAAGCATGACGCCAATACGCGCAGGCTCAAGGGGTCTGGGCAGCAAACGAGAGCGGCGCAACGGCCCCCTCCCCGACCCCGTCACTGCGCGAGGGGCGGCACCATCGTCGCCTGCACGACCCGGTTGCGTCCACTGGCCTTGGCTTCGTACAGGGCCACATCCGCCGCCCGCGTCCAGCCATCGACGTCCTGTCGGTCCTGATACTGCCCGACGCCGATACTGACCGTCACCGCCTGCTCGGGGAGAATCGTGGCAGCCGCCACGCTCTGGCGGATTTCCTCCGCGACTCGGGTCGCCCCCTCGAGGTCGGCGCCTTCGAGCAGGACGAGAAATTCCTCGCCCCCCCAGCGAAAGAGTCGGTCGCTTCGCCGCATCCGCGAGGCCACGATCTCGACCACGCGCTTGAGCACAAGGTCCCCGTGGTCATGCCCGAAACGATCATTGACGCGCTTGAAATGGTCGATGTCGATCATCAGGATGGTGGCCACAAGCGGCTGGCGTTCGGCACGCGCCACCAGCGCATCCAGCACCTTTTCCATGAAACGCCGGTTATAGGCACCGGTGAGTGAGTCGGTCAGCGCCTGGTTTTCAAGCTTGCGATGCAGATCGGCGATCACGTTGAGCACGATGTTGATCATGATGATCGTCAGCAGCAGCGTCGCAAACAGCCGCAAGGCCAACGGCAAATTGATTTGTGCCGCTACCAGAACAGTCACGTAGCAGAGGATGGCCATGCTGCTGAACAGTGCAACCCGGCGCGTGAGGACGAAGTAGGCATAGACGACGACCGGATAGGCCCAGAGGATGCCGGGCACGCCCTGCACCACGACCGACATGGTGATGCCGGCAACGAAGGGAAGCAGCAGCCAGGCTGACGGAATCGGAGGCGGGCGGTGCTGCGCGACCGCCCGTACATTGATGTAGGTCAGGAGCATGATGGCGAAGAGCGCCAACGCGACGCCCCAGCGCTCCTGAACCAGGTGATTGACCGCAAACGGTGCCAGCAGGGCAATGGCCACCGCCCCCATCGCGAGCAATATCCGCGCGCGGTAAGGGGCGAGCGAATCGTGATCGACCAGTCGCATCTGGTCGCGCAACCACTCGCCAAAACTTCTGCCGTTAATCGTATCCATCGTCCCTGCTCCGGCCGTCGCGATGGCATTCGAGCGATGTTGCCGCCCTGAAACCTGCGAAC
>DAORCC010000141.1:2484-6535 GCA_035345235.1 Azospira sp. | reverse complement strand
CATGAGGCCAACGTCTGGGGCGCGGAGACCGATGTTCAGGCGATCAGCCAGTGGCTGAGCCGGTACCAGGGGCAGACCCGGCGGGATTACACGCGCATCGCCGAGCGCTTCTACCTCTGGTGCATCCACGTCCGGCGCAAGGCCCTCTCCTCGCTCCAGGAGCCCGATCTGCAGGCCTACCAGGCCTTCCTGGCGGCTCCGCCGGCCGATTGGGTGCAGGAGCGCAAGGTGAGGCGCGAGGACGCCTCCTGGAGGCCTTTCCGCGGCCCGCTGGGGCGGAATAGCCAGCGCCACGAGTTCACCGTGCTGGGCAGCATGTTTTCCGCCATGCACGAGAAGGGGTACCTGCGGGCCAATGCGATGGCGAACCTGGGCCGGACGCTGGGCCTGCTGAAGCCGAGCATCGACGTTCGCCGTTCCCTGAGCGAGCGCCAGTGGGCCTTCGCCATGGAGGTGCTACATGAAAAGCCGGACACTCCCGAGCGGCGGCGCCTGCAGTTGCTGCTGGAACTCGGCAGCACCACCGGCCTTCGTTTGTCGGAGCTGGCCACGACCCGGCTGAAGGGCTTCCGGCGGGAACTGGTGGATGGGCAGGAGGCATGGTTGCTGGACGTCATCGGCAAGGGCGGGAAGCCCCGGACGGTGATGGTCTTCGACGAGATCAAGACGCTGCTCGAACAGCACCACCGGGACATGGACGCTGCAGGCCTGGGCTTCGACTCACGTGTGGAGAGAGTCCAGGCGGCCAACAGCCTTCCGACGACCGCGGCAGGCGAGCGCATGGCAGGAACTGGCCACGAACTCGACAGCAGGCCCGATGAGGGGGTGGGGCAGGCATTGCAGGACGCGTTGCGGGCAGAGCACCAACAGGCCTGGCGGCCCCTCGTCGGGATCCTCAAGCGCCCTCCCCCGCGGCGCAATCTGGACCGGCTCGGCGTTCCGTTCCTGGATCGCGAACTGCCGTCGCAGGCTGACCGCTACGGCGCCTTGGAGCGCTCGGCGATCTACAAGGCGCTGCGCCGGTTCTTTCGCGAAGTGGCCGTTGCCGCCGCTGCGCGCGATGGCGCCCCCGGTTCGGCGGACTTCCTGAACGCATCGACTCACTGGCTGCGTCACACCTTCGCCAATTCCGCCGTGAAGCAGATGCAGCCCCAGGTGCTGCAGAGCCTGCTTGGGCACTCCGACCTTCGCGTGACCTCTGTCTACGTGAAGGCGGACGCTGTGGACCTCGTGCGGGGGATGCGGGCGATGCAGCGGGCGGCCGGATCGGGGACTGAAGAAGCGCCGCGCCGCAGGGCATCAGCGGCGTCCACCACCCCAAAGTAGGCCTGCGGAGGCGGGGTGTGGTACCGAACCACACCCCCCGTCGGCGGCCCCTGGAAGGGGCATTCTGGAGCGCTGTGGTACGGTACCACGGAGCGCATTTGAAGGCCGATCGGGACGGCGCTTCTGGGACCCGTGACTCGCCGGAATTGGTCCGGATTGAGCTTCGGCAAGAGGGTCGATGGTGTCCGTGGTACGGAACCACGGACACCCTTTACGGTGCTTCCGGGAGGTCCGAAAGCAACTTCTGGAGGGCCGTCTCGAAGGCTGCCCAGCGGGCCGGCGGCAGGACACCACGAGGCAGTTCCACGGTGACTGCACCACCCTTCCCCGCTCGGATCACGCCCTTCTTTCCATCGGCAATCACGAAGGCCCGCGAAGCTTCCTTTGCCTTGGCCTTGCCCTTCGCCGACACCGCCTCGGTCAAGCTGCGGAACACCTCCGCAGCAGCCGGCTTCGGCGCGCGGCCGGCCAGCAAACGGGCAGCCGACAGCACCGCGTCCGGATCCTGCTGGTAGGCCTTGTCCAGCGCGACGGCCCAACGGAACTGAATGTCGACCGGGCTGCGGAACGCGCCGACGATCTCCTGCGGCAACTCGGCCACACGAAGCGCCTTGGCCACGTTGCTGTGGTCGAGGCCGATCTGTTCGGCCAGCCGCCGCGCGCTGGGAAACAAGCCCTCGTTCAGCGCCTTGTGGTAGCTGACGCCCTGCTCCCAGGCCGACAGGTTCGACCGCCCGCGGTTCTCCCGCTGCATCTGGATGTAGAGCGCCTGGTCGTCGACGTTCTCGTCGACGACTGCGCGCACAGGCAAACCCAGTTCGAGGCATGCACGCGTCCGACGCGAACCGTAGACCAGTTCGAACCGAGGCCCGTCCGCCTGCTCCGCTGCGGCACCCCGAGCGGGTCGCACCTTGATCGGCTGCACGTTGCCGCCGGCACTCTCAATCTCTTGCTTCAGTTCGATGAAGGCCTGACTCGAAAACGAATCCGCGTGGCGGTCGGCCCAGCGCGTCAGCGTGATCTGGCGAGGATCGATGAGTTGCTCGCCGACCTGCAACTTGAGCTTCTCGATCTCGGCATTGAGCTTCGAGACCGCTTCCGTGTCGGCGGCTGCGCCAGACAGCATCCGGGACAGCATCCCCACCCCGGTGCGAGGCACGGCCGGCTTGGCATCGGCCTGCGGCTCCGCAGCTACTGCGGGCGCTTCGACATGGTCCGGAATCTTGAAGGCGATTCCCTGCCCCTTCTTTTGCGTGGCCACCTCAACCTCCCACCTGGCGCTGCCAGAACGTTTCCATCTGCTGCTCGATCAGGTCCACAAACCGATCGTAGGCCTCGAAGGCGCTCTTGAAGGTGCGCGTCGAAGCGTTGTCGCGCGTCGCGTCGTAGACGGTCCCGAACTCCTTGCTCGCGGTCCGGACGGCCTCGACGTCAGGAATCTCGACCGGCAGCACGCGCTCGGCGTAGGCGGCCTGGATCCACTCGCGGATGATCGCCGTCGATTGCCCGGTGTTGTCCTTGGGCGCGGCGTACTTCACCTTGGACAGCAGGATGTTGATGAACGCGAAGTCCTTGCCGGCGCCCCGTCCGGCGAAGTCGTCGGCCAGATCCTTGAACAGATCCCAGAACTGCGCACTCGACGCGAAGTCCAGGTTGCTCGGTGGCAGCGGCATGATGATGCCGTCGCTGGCCATGAGGGCGTTGACCGTCAGGAACGACAGCGACGGCGGCGTGTCGCAGATGATCACGTCGTACTTCGACCGGATGGGGTCGAGCCCGTAGTCGAGCGTGCGCCAGAACTGGAAAGCGGCTTCCTTCAACTGTCGCGTCGGAAGGATGAACTCGGCCGAGAAGAGGGGAGAGCAGGACGGCACCAGATCCACGCCGTCCCAGTAGGTTGGGCGGATCGCATAGCTCACGTCCGACACGTCGCCACTGAACAGCGGCAGCAGCGTCTGGGTAACGTCGACCTCGGCGTCCGGCAGGAAGCCGAACAGGGTCGTCATGCTGCCCTGCGGGTCGACGTCCACCACCAACACCTTGTGGCCACGCATGCTCAGCCCCTGGGCGAGGGTGGTTGCTGTGGTCGTCTTCGAACTTCCGCCCTTGAAGTGCGCCGTCGAGATCGTGATGGCCTCGCCGCCTTCGGGCCGCAGATGGTCAGCCCGGTAGTGCCGGGCCCACTGCCGCATCTCCGAGAGCGTGAACTCGCGACGGGCGCCCGTCGACGTCAGCCGCCCGGTCGGCAGGTCGCCAGGATTGCGCACGCGATAGTCGTACTGGGAACGCTCGATCTTCAAGCGCTCGATCAGTTGGGTCGCTGAGAACGTCGGCGGCAGCTTGCGGGCATCCGGCGCTAGCATCACACCGCGAGCCTGCGCCACGATGGACGTTGCCCGCTCGGCCTGCTCGGTGATGGCCTTCAGCGAGATTGGGTGGGTCGCCAGGGGCCCCTGTGTGGTCGGATCCATGCGTTCCTTGCAGTGCGCTATGACAATGAACGCAATTCTACGTGAGACAGTGCTTTTTCAAGACATCGATGAATTCCACGTCTATCGCAGACAAGCCAGTGCTCGGACTGCGAAGAACCTGGATTTCAGGACGTTTTGAAGACTTCCTCCAAGGTCAGTCGTCGATCAGTTTTAGAAGTTCAATAGTTCAAGACTTTCTCTGCCAGAAAGTCATTTGAAATCAATAAGTTAGCCGGCTCTCCGTCCGGACTCCC
>DAORCC010000141.1:0-2384 GCA_035345235.1 Azospira sp. | reverse complement strand
TGTCGCGTCCGAAAGACGCTGGTCAACCCGGACACTTGCCCGAGGTTGGCGCCCTAGAATGGACGCATGGGCAGTGTGGCAATCGTGAGGCAGATGGATGTGGTGCAGGGCATGCTGCACAAGTCCGTCATCGCCCTGGCGATCGTGCCGACCAACCGATCGCTGACGGTCACTGGACGCAAAGCGTACTCGGTCATGCTGCATCTTGCCCAGATGCAGGCAGCGGCCGGAACAGAGGGTGCAGACGGCGGCTTCGCTGCGCCGTTGAATTCCATCCTTCGCGGCTTCGGTGCGACCAACAGCATCTCCAGCGATGCGAAGAAGTACATCGACCAGATGGTGTCGACGAAGGTGGAGTGGAGGCCACTGTCGAAGTCCGAGCAGCAGTTGCCGCTGACCTTCGGTATCGACGGCAAGGAGGAGGGCGCCTCGCCGGCTCAGATCACCGACGAGTTGCGCATCTTCAACCTGCTCGCCGAGGTCCGTGTCTACAAGCGTGCAGGCGAGAACTGGGTGACCTGGTACTACCCGCCGTCCATCCGGGAAGAACTGGTGAGCCCCTCCCGCTGGGCCCAGGTCGACTTCGCAGTGCTGCGCCAGCTGACCACCTACTGCGCGGTGGCGCTCTACGAGATCTGCGCCCGCTACCGCGACAGCCCCGCGGGCGTCACCAGCCGGCAGCACTGGTCCTGGTGGGCCGAGTCACTGCGAAGCTCGCCGACCTCCAAGGTCCGCGCATGGCGCAAGTTCAAGAACGAGTTTGTTGCGCCCGCCATCAAGGAGATCAACGACCTCGGCGACATCGAGATCGAGTTGATTGAGTTCAGGCGCGGCCGTGAAGTCGAGTTCGTTCAGTTCGCGGTCAAGAAGAGCGCACGGCGTCCCGAGAGGATCGCGCCGGTGCCGCCCGACGTGACGAACATCCTGAGAGGCGGCAAGCTGAGCATCCGCGACACGGTGATCGAGGAACTCGAGCGCGCCTACGGCGTTGTCGCCGTGACCGAAGGACTCGAACGCTACGAGCGCTTCCTGAGCGGAGCGGACCGCCCGCGCATCGGCAACGCCGGCGCCTACCTGCGCACGATCATCGCGAACAAGGCGCGCGAAGAGGCACCGGCAGGGCAGGGCGCCGAACCAGAGAAGACGGCGCACGTGGTCGTCGAGAGCAGGGCGGCATCGGCGATGCCCGCTTCGCGTCGCGATGTCGAAGACGCTGAGCGCCACCGGCGCTTCAGCCTGATCCGCGACCAGTTCGCCAAGCTGGACGCCGAGGAGCAGTTGGAGTGGGTGCGGCGCGTGCGTGACGAGGCGGACGCAAACACGGCACCCAGCCCGAGCATCATGAAGCGTCTTGCGCGCGGTGAGTGGCAGTCGCCGCTGGTCCAGGTGATGGTGATCCAGCACTACGCGAAGAGCGAGCTGGGTGAGGACTGGGCGACGTTGCCGTTGACGGAGTTCGAGAGCCTCATGGCCATCGACGCCGGCAGCGAACGGGACGTGGGCTGAACTCGCTACAACTGCCCGGGCAAAACAATGCCCCACTGCATGTGCAGTGGGGCAGGGCGCGCAGTGACTAGGCTGCAATTTGCTCCGGGACATCCTCGACAGCGTTGCTGCCGACTTCGTCCTTTCCGAGATCCAACTCGGCTTCGAGCTCACGTTGCCTCGCGATCAGCGCGGCCAAGCGATCCTCGTGCTCGAAGGGCCGCTGCAGCTCAGCCGCAAGGCCTTCGAGTTTCGAGCGCATCCTCGCGAGCCGCTGGGCGCAGTCATCGCGGTGCGGCGCAATCTCGCGGATCGTCTCGATCAAGCCGGCGTGGAGTGCCGGTCCGGTCTGGCAAGGTCTGCACTCGTGTGAGCTCGCGCCCCGCACGAACAGGTGCACCTCGTCCTCTGCGCGTCCGATGAACACGCACAGTTCGAAGGCCCCGACGGTACCGATGACCTCGTCCCGCGCGGACCGCGAGATCGATGCCCTCGCGCTGCGCACGGTCGCCCTGAGCACCTCGCCGATCTCTTCACGACCGCGGTGGGTGCGTCCGTGGACGTTGACCACCAGGTCCGTTCCGAGAACGGCGTGGGCCCGTTCGGCATCTGCCACGAGGGCCGCGAGCAACCGCTCGTTGCTCTCGATGCGCATCGGCAAGCCGGCCACCTCGGATTCGTTCGCGTAGCGTTGGTTGCGCCACACGGACAGCAGCGAGGCGTACTTCGCGATCTCCGCGTCGACACCAGCCTTCTCGATGATCTTCGGATTGCCCGACGCCAGCGCCTTCACTTCGGCGTAGGTCAGCGTTGCGAGCTCGACGTCCTCGACAGACCGGATGCCCTTGTCCCCGCTCATCACCTGCGCGATGAACTTGGCCTTGGTGAGCACCGTCTGC
>DAORCC010000140.1:4513-6645 GCA_035345235.1 Azospira sp. | reverse complement strand
ACAACACTCTTGTTGTGCTCGGCCACGGCGCGAATGGCAGCAAGATCGTTGTACGGCACACGCACGAATCCCGAGACGAGCGGCTCGAAACCCGCTTGTGCCTTACGGTTGCCGGTCGCCGACAGGGTCGCCAGCGTGCGGCCATGGAATGCCTTTTCCATGACGATGATGGCGGGACTGTCGATCCCTTGCTGATGGCCATAGAAACGTGCCAGCTTGATTGCCGCCTCGTTCGCCTCGCAGCCCGAGTTGCAGAAGAAGGCCTCACTCATGCCGGAGAGCGCACACAGGCGATCTGCCAGTTGCTCCTGTTCACGGATGCCATAGAGGTTCGACACATGCAGCATGCGACCTGCCTGATCGGCGATCGCCTTCACCAGCACGGGATGATTGTGTCCGAGCGTATTCACGGCGATGCCGGAAAGGGCATCAAGATAGGTCTTGCCGTGGATGTCCGTAATGCGACTGCCTTGCCCGTGCGAAAAAGTCACCGGGAGGCGTGCGTAGGTATTCATTAAATGAGACATAATGAGTCTGCCTTTTTTGAGGCCATGAAACTGAAACGGCGGCTTGCGCCGCCGGAGGCCCTGACGCCCGGAAAAGCACGGTGCGGCAAGGGTACAAGGATGTGAATTTTAAGGGAAACGCGGCGCCTTGTACATATGAACGGGCACCAGGGGACGGGGATGAGGATTGCGGTTTTCAATCAGAAGGGCGGCGTCGGCAAGACGACGACGGCGCTCAATCTCGCCGCAGCTGTCTCGCGCGACGACAGGCAGTCGCTCCTTGTCGATCTCGATCCACAATGTCACCTTTCCGGCGTTTTCGGCGACGCACCGCAGGATTCCCAGAAGAGTCTCTTCGCCTACTATCAGGACCTCAAGTCCCTCGGGCAACTCGAGATTGAATGGGAAGGCCTCGGGGGGCTCATTCCCTCGCACCAGCAACTGATCAAGGTCGATTCCATTTTCGGCAAGGGACCGGCGATCCTCAACAAGTTACGGATCGGACTCGACGCGCTCGACGCTGAAATACCGGGCCGCGTAACCCTGATGGACTGCTGCCCTTATGTCGGCGTACTTTCACTCAACGCCCTGTTTGCATGCGACCGCCTGATCGTGCCGATTTCGACCGACTATCTGTCGCTCAAGGCAGCCGAGCACATGACACGAACACTGGAAATTCTGGAGCCGGTAATGAAGCGGCGCATCGAGCGCCGGTATGTGCTGACCCGCTTCGATCGACGCCGGAAGATGAGCCAGGACATCCGGGACCGATTACTGGGACTCTACGGCATGGAAGTCTGCGAAACGACCATCGCTGAAAACGTTGCCGTTGCCGAGAGCCCGTCGCTGCAACGCGATGTATTCAGTCACAACGGCGCCAGCACCGGCGCCCGCGACTACAGGGCGCTATACGATGAACTCCGGGAGCAGGGTTTCTTCTGACCCCTGTTCAGTGCCCGGAAATGAGGTCGACGACGTCTTCATAGTTGACCGGACCGCTTCGTGCCGGACCACAGGCGACATTGCGCTTTTCAAGAATCTCGCACCCCATGTACATCTGGCGCAACTTGCGTTCCGCCTCGGAATCGTCGCGCCCGAAAATGAGCAGATTATCGACGACCGCGCCGGAGCGGGTCCGGATGCGAAAGCCATACTTCATGCTTGCCGGTGCATGCATAAATACCTCCACTCATCAACGAGATGGGTTGAGTATATGCAGTCATTTCTACGAATGCAACGTAGCCCTTTGTTTTTTAATGCCTGAAAATCCGGGTTCTTGAGCAAGGGTAGATTCCACGGGCATCCGCGGACGCTTTCTGATAGAATCGGCAACGAGACAGAAGACCACTTTCCACAGGCCAAAGAGCGCTTCGTAGCGCATGAAAATAAGCGGGCAAGCCGCCAAGACATGACCGATTCCACCGACTCGCTCAACCACACCTTCATCATTCTTGGTCTGACCAAGGAAGGAAGAAAATTCCGCCCCAGCGACTGGGCCGAGCGACTGTGTGGCGTGATGTCGGCCTTCGGTGCCGAAAAGAAGATGAAATACTCCCCGTATGTCGGCCCGGGCGACTACAGCGGCGAAAAGGCCGTCTTCGTCGACGGTCGCCTGCACGAGGTCGA
>DAORCC010000140.1:0-4413 GCA_035345235.1 Azospira sp. | reverse complement strand
TGCATTGGAACATCCGTCGATCAGGCAGCGAGGGCCTTGATCTGGGCCGACAGGCGGCTCTTGTGGCGCGAGGCCTTGTTCTTGTGGATGATCTTCTTGTCGGCAATACGGTCCAGAACGGCAACCGATTCCTGGAATACGGTCTGGGCAGCCGCCTTGTCGCCGGCACCGATCGCCTTTTGCACGCGCTTGATCGCAGTGCGCAGGGTCGAGCGCAGGCTGGCATTGTGGGCGCGTTGCTTGTCGGCTTGACGGGCACGCTTGCGTGCTTGAGCGCTGTTGGCCATTGATTCAGTTCCTAATAAGTCGTTGGTGACAATCGAAAACGCGCGATTATACGGAGCATCGTCACGCAACGCAAGTCCACCAGCACCGGGGGACGGAAGCACGTCATCCGCACATGCTACCATTCGCCCCCATGAACCTGCTCAAGGCCCTTGCCACCGTCAGCGGCATGACGCTGCTGTCGCGCATCCTCGGATTCGTGCGGGATTTCGTCATCGCCCGTACTTTCGGTGCCGGCATGATGACCGACGCCTTCTTCATCGCCTTCAAGCTGCCCAACCTGCTCCGGCGACTGTTCGCCGAAGGGGCATTCTCTCAAGCGTTCGTCCCGATCCTTGGCGAATACCGTAACAAGCGCGGCGATGGCGAAACTCGTCGTCTGATCGACCATGTTGCAACACTGCTCTGCCTGGCCGTGACTGGCGTGACCGTGATCGGCATTCTGGCGGCACCCGTCGTCGTTTACATTGCCGCACCCGGTTTTGCCGCCGACGCCGAGAAATTCGAACTGACGGTCAAGCTGCTGCGTATCTGTTTTCCATACATTGTGTTCATGTCGCTCGTCGCGCTGGCCGGCGGCATCCTGAACACCTGGAGCCGCTTTGCGCTGCCCGCTTTTACGCCTGTCCTGCTCAATGTCTCGTTCATTGGCATGGCGCTTTTCGCCGCGCCATATTTCGACCAGCAGGTACTGGCGCTGGGATGGGCCGTTGTCATCGGCGGCCTCTTGCAACTGTCTATCCAGATCCCCGCACTCATGCGGATCGGCATGCTGCCGCGCTTCGCCTTCGACTGGAAGGATGAAGGCGTCCGCCGCATCCTGCTGCTGATGGTACCGGCCCTGCTTGGCGTGTCCGTATCGCAACTGAGCCTGCTGATCAACGGCATTCTTGCCTCCCTGTTTGGCGACGGGCGCGTCTCCTGGCTGTATTACGCCGACCGGCTGATGGAATTTCCGGCCGGCATGCTCGGCGTGGCACTCGGCACCATCCTGCTGCCCTCGCTTTCGAAATACCACGCAGCCGGCAACCACGCGGAGTACGGCAAATTGCTCGACTGGGGCCTGCGCCTGACGCTGCTTCTGGCAGCACCGGCCGCCCTCGGCCTCGCACTGCTCGCCGTACCGCTGATCGCCACCTTGTTTCATCATGGCGCATTTACCGCAGAGGACGTCCTGCAGACACGTAACGCGCTCGTTGCCTACAGCATCGGGCTACTCGGACTGATCCTGGTCAAGGTACTTGCGCCCGGCTTTTACGCCCGCCAGAACATCCGCACCCCGGTGAAAATCGCGATCATCTCGCTTCTCGCCACCCAACTGATGAACGCGATCTTTGCCTGGGGCCTCGGCATGCAGCATGCCGGACTGGCGCTGGCGATCGGTCTGGCCGCCTGCATCAACGCGCTACTGCTCTATCGGGGCCTGCGACAGCACGGCATCTACACCCCGCAGGCGGGATGGCCCGCTTTTTACGTCAAGCTGGCGATCGCACTTGTCGTCATGGGCTGCGCACTGTGGTTCGGCACCGGCAGCCACGAGCAGTGGTTGCGGGCCGGCACGCTTGAACGTGTGCTCCACCTTTTCGCGCTTGTCGCGTTCGGAGCGGTGACGTATTTCGCTACACTGTGGATTCTCGGTTTCCGGCTAAGCGACTTCAAGCGTCGCGGTGCCTGAAATAACAACAAGGAGGAGCAAGGATGAAACTGACGAGCACCAGCTTTGCCGACAACCAGAAGATACCGGGCGAATTCGCCTTCTGCGTTCCCGATCCGGCGCACCATGTCTGCCTCGGAAAAAATCGCAACCCGCAGCTCGCTTGGTCCGACATCCCTGCCGGCACAAAGTCCTTCGTCATCATCTGCCACGATCCGGACGTACCAAGCCGGGGGGACGACGTCAATCAGGAAGGTCGCACCGTGCCCGCTTCGCTGCCACGCGTCGATTTCTTCCACTGGGTGTTGGTCGATCTGCCAGCCTCCGTTTTACAGATTGCCGAAGGCGAATTTTCGTCCGACGTCACGCCGCGCGGAAAATCCGGCCCGGGTGCAGCACACGGAGCCCGTCAGGGCATCAACGACTATACCGGCTGGTTTGCTGGTGACGGCGACATGCGCGGAGACTATTTCGGCTACGACGGTCCCTGCCCCCCCTGGAATGACGAGATCCGTCACCGCTACGTGTTCACCGTTTTCGCACTTGATGTCGAGCGCCTGCCGCTGGATGGGAAATTCGGCGGCCTACAGGTACGTGACGCAATGGCCGGGCACATCCTTGGGCAAGCGGCCATCACTGGCGTCTACACGCTCAATCCGGACGTGAAGCTCTGACCGCCCCGAACCGCCAATGAAAACGGGGCAGCCTAGGCTGCCCCGTTTGCTTGATGCTGTTCCTTGCTTAGACCATCAGCGGCACGATCAGCAGTGCCACGAGGTTGATGATCTTGATCAGCGGGTTCACCGCCGGGCCGGCCGTATCCTTGTACGGGTCGCCAACGGTGTCGCCGGTCACGGCCGCCTTGTGGGCTTCCGAACCCTTGCCACCGAAGTGGCCGTCCTCGATGTACTTCTTGGCGTTATCCCAGGCGCCACCACCGGTGGTCATGGAAATCGCGACGAAGAGACCGGTCACGATGGTACCGACGAGCAGACCACCCAGCGCCTGCGGACCGAGCGCCAGGCCGACGATGATCGGCACGGCAACCGGCAGGATCGACGGGATCATCATTTCCTTGATCGCGGCCACGGTCAGCATGTCGACCGCACGGGAGTAGTCCGGCTTGCCCGTGCCTTCCATGATGCCCGGAATTTCCTTGAACTGGCGACGCACTTCCACTACGACCGCACCAGCGGAACGGCCGACCGCCTCCATCGCCATGGCGGCGAAGAGGAACGGAATCAGGCCACCGAGGAACAGGCCGATGATGACCATGTGGTTCGACAGATCGAAGGTGATGCCCTTGAGGCCGGCCGCTTCCAGACCATGCGTGTAGTCGGCGAAGAGCACGAGGGCCGCCAGACCGGCTGAGCCGATAGCATAACCCTTGGTGACAGCCTTGGTCGTGTTGCCGACGGCATCCAGCGGATCGGTCACGTCGCGAACTTCCTTCGGCAGACCCGACATTTCGGCGATGCCGCCAGCGTTGTCAGTGATCGGGCCGTAGGCGTCGAGCGCCACGACGATACCGGCCATCGACAGCATCGAGGTCGCTGCGATGGCAATACCGAACAGGCCACCCAGCGCGAAGGCGACGTAGATCGAGGCGCAAACCGCAATCACCGGCAGCGCGCAGGCCTTCATCGAGATGCCAATACCGGCAATGATGTTGGTCGCGTGACCGGTCTGACAGGCAGCCGCGACGTGCTTCACCGGGCCATATTCGGTACCGGTGTAGTACTCGGTGATCCAGACCAGGGCAGCGGTCAGCACCAGTCCGACGACGCAGCAGCCAAACATGGTCATGGTGTTGATCGTCTTGCCATCGACCACGGCACCGTTGCCAATCAACCATGAGGTGACCGGGTAATAGGCGATCAGGGCCAGTACGCCGGCGACGGCCAAACCGCGATAAAGCGCCGACATGATCTTGCCACCCTCGGTCGCCTTGACGAACATGCAGCCAATGATCGAGGCGATGATCGAAACGCCGCCCAGCGCCAGCGGATAAAGCAGCAGGTTCTCGCCGAGACTCGGCGAGGTCTTGATCATCAGCGCCGCCAGCACCATCGTCGCGACCACGGTCACGGCGTAGGTTTCAAACAGGTCAGCGGCCATACCCGCACAGTCGCCGACGTTGTCACCGACGTTGTCGGCGATAACGGCCGGGTTGCGCGGATCGTCTTCCGGGATGCCGGCTTCGACCTTGCCCACCAGGTCGGCACCGACGTCGGCGCCCTTCGTGAAGATGCCGCCGCCGAGACGGGCAAAGATGGAGATCAGCGAGGAACCGAAGGCCAGACCGACCAGCGGCTCGATCATGTGATGCAGGTCGGCATTGGCGCCGGCCGTCATCTTCAGCACGGCGTAGTAGCCGGCAACGCCCAGCAGGCCAAGACCAACGACCAGCATGCCCGTGATGGCGCCGCCCTTGAAGGCCACATCCAGTGCCGGGGCGATGCCACCGCGGGCCG
>DAORCC010000139.1:0-6691 GCA_035345235.1 Azospira sp. | reverse complement strand
ATGCCGAGCCCGGTGCAGAGAAGGAAGCTGAGCGGAAAACGTCGCATGGTTCGGATCCCGGAAGGACGAAGGGCCGATTCCACGTGGAATCGGCCCTGTCGATTGTTCCTGTGGCGCGCCCGAGACGATTCGAACGTCCGACCCCTGCCTTCGGAGGGCAGTACTCTATCCAGCTGAGCTACGGGCGCGCAGAAGGGCGTCAAGGATAGCGGGTTTCGTTCCCCGCGTCCATCGAGACCCTGCGGTAAGAAGGGGATTGCGCGGTATAATCCGCCCTTTACATCAAGCGTTTAACAATCAATAAGGAAATCCCCCATGGCCGAGAATTCCAAGCAAGCGAACTCTTCCTCGTCGATCATGTACCTTGTGATCGGGATCGCCGTACTGCTGATGGCAGTCATCGTGCCGTTCTCGATGAAGGGCAAGGGCAGCGCCCCGGCCGCGGCCAACGACGAAGCCGATGCCCGCATCCAGCCGGTCGCCCGCGTCGAGCTGGCGAAGGCGGCAAAGAAGGCTGCCGGCCCGCGTGACGGCGCCACCGTTTACGGATCCGTCTGCCAGGCCTGCCACGCGAGTGGCGCAGCCGGCGCTCCGAAGGCCGGCGACAAGGCGGCCTGGGCGCCGCGCGTTGCCAAGGGCAAGGCGGAGCTGATCAAGAGCGTGACCAATGGCAAGGGTGCGATGCCGCCGAAGGGTGGTGGCGCCGACCTCTCCGACGACGAGATCAAGGCAGCGGTCGATCATCTCGTTGGGCTCGCAAAGTAAGCGGGCACACAACGACAAAGGGGGATGCCAAGGCATCCCCCTTTTCATTTGCGGAGCCGGATTACTTCTTGGCTTCAGCCGGCTTCGCGGCCGGTGCCGGGGCAGCCGCCGCAGTGGCAGGTGCCGCAGCGGCCGGTGCAGCTTCAGCCTTCTTCTCGACGCCCTTCTTTTCGCCCTTGACCTTGTGGGCCTTCTTGGCTTCCTTCTTCGCGTCGGCCGGCTTGGCGTCGCTCTTCACATCGGCTTTCTTTTCAGCGGCAGGAGCAGCGGCCGGCGCAGCAACCGGGGTTGCCGGCGTGGCCGGCTTGGCGGCTTCGACAGCCGGCTTGGCCGGTGCGGCAGGAGTGGCGGGGGCAGCAGCGCCCTGGGCAAAAGCGGCGGTACCGAAAGCAGCGGCGACGGTGAGGGCGATGATCTTCTTCAGCATTTTGAATCTCCTTGACGTTGGTTTGGTTGTCCTGCTCGGCGGATTTTCGTTCCGGCCTTGCAGCAATCAACGCGGCCGCCGACGCTGCGGTAGTCAGGAGAAAGGTAACGCGCTGTAACGCATTGTGACGCACCCGGCGCGGGATTAGAATCGACCGGGAAAGACGAGGGGGCGCCATCATGAAGCTCAAGAAGAGGGGGGGCAGCCGGCCGGTGCTCGTGGCGCTGGTGCTGCTGCCGGCCTGGTCACCGTTGGCGCAGGCATCGCTGTCCGATCTTCCGATCGAACAGTTGATGCAAATGGAAGTACAGAGTGCCTCCAAGTTTCGCCAGGAGGCGATCGACGCGCCCGCTGCCGTATCCGTGGTCACTGCCGACGAGATTCGGACCTATGGCTACCGGACGCTCGGTGACGTCATCGGTTCGATGCGTGGCGTCTATACCTCGTACGATCGCTACGTCACCTATGTGGGCGTGCGCGGGTTCGCCCGCGCAGGCGACTACAACACCCGCATCCTGCTGTTGATCGATGGCATCCGGCAGAACGATGCCGTATTCAATCAGGCCATGGTCGGCACTGAATCTCCACTCGACGTCGACCTGATCGAGCGCGTCGAGTTCGTTCCCGGTGCAGGTTCTTCCGTCTATGGCTCGAATGCGATCTTCGGGGTCATCAACGTCATCACCAAGAACGGTAGCGCCTATCGCGGCGGCGAGGCCGCCGGTGCCGTGGGCAGCTACAAGACGGCCAAAGGCCGGCTGACCTACGGCGATGTCAGCGAGAGTGGCGTGGACTGGATGATTTCCGGCTCGAGCTATTACCAGCACGGGCAGAACCTCGCCTTCCCGGCCCACGGGGGCCGTGCATACGACCTCGACGGCGACCGCAGCAAATCACTGTTCGCGAAGCTGCAGACGGACAGCCTCAGTCTGAGCGGGATGTTCGGCTCGCGCACCAAGGAGAATCCGACCGCGTCCTATCAGCAGGTATTCGATGCGCAGGGTTCCGATGCCACGGATGAAACGGCTTCGATCGGTGCCGAATATCGCCGGGCGCTATCCGAAAAATTGACGCTGACGGCACGCGGCAACGTGCAGCATTACAACTATCGGGGCAACTTCATCTACGACGCGCCGCCGCTCTACACCAACCGCGACAAGTCGGACGGGACGAGCTGGGGGGGCGAACTGCAGTTCACCAGTACCCACTTCGACGGCCACCGTATCGTCTTCGGCGCCGAACACCGGCGCGACAACGATGTCCGCCAGCGGAACTACGACGTCGCTCCCTACACCTCGTATCTGAACAGCAAGGAGAGCAGCAACACCACCGGCATCTATGTACAGGACGAAATCACGCTGTCCGAGCGCTGGCTGCTGAACGTCGGTGCCCGTCGCGACCAGATCAGCAATGCCGACGGATCGACCAGCCCCCGGCTCGGCCTGATCTTCAAACCGCTGCCGCAGACGGCGCTGAAGCTGCTTTACGGGGAGGCCTATCGCACGCCGAACGCGTTCGAGCTTTATTACGAGACGAATACGCCGGGCGGCTACAGGAGCAACCCGAACCTGAAGCCGGAGACGATCCGCAGCAAGGAATTCGTCATCGAGCACGCATTGACGCCATCGCAGCGGCTGGTGGCCAGCTTCTATCGCAATGATGTGAGCGACCTCATTTCGCAACAGTACGACAGCACTGCGGATCTCTATTATTTCGACAACATCTCGAGCGTTCGCGCGCAGGGCATCGAACTGGAATGGGCAGCGCGACTGAACCGGGGCGTACAGGCCCGCCTCAATGCCAGCTGGCAGCGTGCCGAGGACGGCGCCACCGGCAGCCGCCTGACCAACTCACCGGCCCGATTGTTCAAGGCTCATGTTTCGGCACCGTTCTGGGGCGATCGACTGCGCGCCGGCCTGGAAGTGCAGGCGATGTCGGAGCGCAAATCATGGCAAGGCGAGGCCCCGGGTTACGCGATAACCAATCTGACGCTGCTCATGCCGAAACTGGCAAGGGACACCGAACTGTCGGCGAGCATCTACAACCTGTTCGATCGGCGTTACTTCGATCCGGCGGGCGACGACCTCAACCCGATCGATCGTGTCGAGCAGAACGGGCGCAGCTTCCGCCTGAAAATGACTTACCGCTTCTGACAGAGAGCCTCATGCGCTCCCCCTCGCGCCTTCTCGCTGCCGTCCGGGCCCTGCTGGTCCTGGCGACGCCACAGGCTTTCGCGCAGGCGCCGGAGCACGACCTGAAGGCTGCATTCATCTACAACTTCATCCAGTTCACGCAGTGGCCGGACGCCGCGATGAAAGGCGGCACGATCAATCTGTGCAGTTCCCCCGGCACGATGCTGAACATGGCACTGCAGGGGATCGCCGGCAAGACCGCGCATGGCCGCACGATTGCCATCGTCCCGCTTGCCGGCGCAGCGCCTGGGGATTGCCATGTGGTGGTGGTAACCGAGGACGACCGGGGACGCGCCGCCATGGTGCGCAAAATCGCAGGGACTGGCGCCGTCCTGAGCATCACCGACGATCCGGAAATCCTGCGCGAAGGGCTCCTCATCGGGATGGCGCTCGATGGCAAGCGGATCGTCTTCACTATCGACAATTCGCGTGCTGTGACGGCTGGGCTCGTGCTGTCATCGCGCCTGCTGCGCCTGGCGAGGAGCGTACAGTGAACAGCCCCGAGCCGCGCAGCGATTCGCCGCGGATCAGCTACCGGCTGGCCATTGCCAGCACGCTCTCCGCCGGTGCCGCCCTGCTGCTGGCGGTGGTGCTGCTGATCATCGTCGAGTTCTTCACCTTGCGCAGCACGCTGCTCGACGAAACACGCGTCAAGGCCGCCGTCATCGCCGACAACGTCTCCGCCGCCCTCGTTTTTCAGGATGCGCAGGCGACCGGCGAGATCATCCGCACCTTGCGTGCCTCGTCGATCGTCGAGGGGGCTGCCGCCATCGATGGAGACGGTGTCACCCTGGCCAGCTATCCGCAGGACTTTGCGATCGTCCCGCCCGATATGCAGCGCTTCCGGCAGGAAGACCATCAGTTCTCCCTGCAGCGACTCGAGATGCTGGCACCGGTGAAGCACAACGGCGAGCGGATCGGCAGCCTTTACGTCGCCGTTTCGATGTCGGCGCTCCACCGGCAGCTGGCGGTCTTCGCACTGGTCTCGCTCAGCATTGCCGTACTCGCAATGCTGGTGGCTTACACACTGCTCTCGCGTGTCCGCCATTCAGTGCGCCAGGCCGAGCAGAAGCTGACGCATCTTGCCCATGTCGATGCCGTGACCGGCCTTGCCAACCGCAATGCCTTCAACGAGCGGCTCGAGTTCGCCATCCGCGAGGCCGGCCAGTTCCAGGAAACGGTCGCCATGCTGCTGCTCGATCTCGACAACTTCAAGCAGGTCAACGACACCCTCGGCCATCAGGCCGGCGATGAACTGCTGCGCGTGATCGGCCAGCGTATCGTACGCACGCTGCGCCGCGAGGATTTCGTGGCGCGCCTCGGTGGCGACGAATTCGCGGTCATCCTCCGCAACGTGAGCGCCCGCAGCGAAGCCATGCAGGTCTGTACCAAGCTGGTCGACACGATCGCGCTTCCGGTGCCGATCGAAGGCCACGATTTCTTCGTCACGGCGAGCATCGGTGTTGCATTCTTCCCCGATGACGGCGAGGACAGCAAGACCCTGACGCGCAATGCCGATACCGCGATGTACCAGGCAAAGATCGCCGGCAAGAACGCCTTCGAGCTCTTTCTGCCGGCAATGAATGCGAGCGTGAAGAAGCGGGTATCGATGGAAACCTGCCTGCGTGGCGCACTGCAGAATGGCGAACTCTCGCTCCACTACCAGCCAAAGATCGACCTGATGAGCGGTGCCCTGCTCGGCTTCGAAGCCCTGCTGCGCTGGAAGAACGAGCAGATGGGCGGCATGGTGTCGCCGGCAGACTTCATCCCGGTGGCGGAAGACAGCGGACTGATCGTTCCGATCGGGGAATGGGTCATCCAGCAGTCGCTGGCCGACCTGCGCCGGTGGAATGAAGGGCGACGCAAGAAACTGCACATCGCCGTCAACCTGTCCGCCCGGCAACTCAAGGTCGACGGCATCGCCCGCCGCATCGCGCAGCTGGTGGCGGAAAGCGCCGTACCGGCCGAGTGGCTGGAGCTGGAACTCACCGAATCAATGGTGATGGAGAACGTACATGCGCAGATCGAAACCTTCCAGGAACTGCGCAAGTTCGGAGTGCGCCTTGCCATCGACGACTTCGGCACCGGTTACTCGTCGATGAGCTACCTGAAGCGCCTGCCGATCGATACCCTCAAGATCGACCGCAGCTTCGTGAACGAACTGCCGAAGAACAACAACGATCTCGCCATCGCCACCGCCATCGTCGCGCTCGGCCACAGCCTCGGGCTGACCGTGGTGGCAGAGGGCATCGAAACGGAAGCACAGGCCGACGCGCTGCTCAACCTTGGCTGCGACATCGGTCAGGGTTACCTGTACGCCAAACCGATGCCGGCAGATCGCATTACGCAGTATCTGTCCGTCCTGAAGCTCAGGCCTTAGACGCGAGCAGCGCCTTCATTGCCGCCAGCCGGGCGCCCGATGCGGCCTTGTCCGGCTCGGCACCGGCACCCTTGCCGCCGGAGAAGCGCAGGTCGTCCTTGCCCATCTCCTCGATGAAGCGCGACGGCTCGCAAGGATTCCATTCCTTGCCTTGTGGCCGCTTCTCGCAATGCGTGACATGCAGGCTGCGCTGCGCGCGCGTGATGCCGACGTACATCAGCCGGCGCTCTTCCTCGATCTTCACCGGATCCTGCGATTCGCGGTGCGGCAGCAGGCCCTCCTCGATGCCGACGAGGAAGACGTGCTTGTATTCGAGCCCCTTGGCCGCGTGCAGCGTCGACAGCTGGACGCCGTCGAAATCGGATTCGCCCTTGTCGAGCAGGTTGATCAGCGCGATCGTCTGGGTCAGGTCGATCAGCGTCTTCTCGTCTTCCTCGCCCTTCTTCGTCAGCCAGGCGGTGAATTCCTGCACGTTCTTCCACTTGGTTTCCGCGGCGCGGGGTTCCTCGTGGTCGTAGAGCCAGCTCTCGTAGCCGATCGCGGCCAGCAGGTCGGGCAGCACCTGCCCCGGTGGCTCCTTCTTCGCGCGCCATTCCATGCGGTTGATGAAGTCGCAGAATTCGAGCAGCGGCTCAAGCTGGCGCGATTGCACACGATGCGCGAAGCCTTCCTCGAAAACGGCGGCGAAGAGCGAGATATGGCGCTCGCCGGCATAGGTGCCAAGGGCCTCCAGCGTACTGCCACCGACCCCGCGCTTGGGCGTGGTCACGGCACGGATGAAGGCCGGGTCGTCGTCCTGATTGGCCAGGAGGCGCAGGTAGGACGTGATGTCCTTGATCTCGGCCTTGTCGAAGAAGGACTGCCCGCCGGAAAGCAGGTAGGGCACCTTCTGGTTGCGCAGGTACTGCTCGAAGATGCGCGCCTGAT
>DAORCC010000138.1:0-6853 GCA_035345235.1 Azospira sp. | reverse complement strand
GCTCGCGGGCAGCCGCGTTGATACGGGCGATCCACAGCGAACGGAACTGACGCTTCCTTTGACGACGGTCACGGTAGGCGTACTGGCCGGCCTTCATCACCGCCTGCTTGGCGATGCGATATACGTTCTTGCGACGACCGCGGTAACCCTTGGCCTGGACGAGAACCTTCTTGTGGCGCGCGCGCGCCGTTACACCACGTTTAACTCGGGGCATGTCGGCTCTCCTTTACGCGTAGGGCATCATGGCGCGAACCTGGGCCTTGTCGGAATCATGGACTCCTTCAATGCCACGCAGCTGGCGCTTGCACTTGGTGGTTTTCTTGGTGAGGATGTGACGCTTGAACGCCTGACCCCGCTTGATGCTGCCGCCGGCACGCACCTTGAAGCGCTTCTTGGCGCTGCTCTTGGTCTTCATCTTGGGCATTTATATGCTCCTTAATGACATGTCGTCAGGTGGCTTCCCCTACGGAAACGCTTCAACTACCCGACGCCACTTATGTTGGCCAGCCGCCTTGCAGCGGCCCGCCAAATCCTTCGACTGCCTTACTTCACAACCTTTTTCGCCGGGGCGATGACCATCACCATCTGACGGCCTTCCATCTTCGGCATCTGCTCGACCTGGCCTTCTGTCTCGAGGTCGGCCTTGATGCGCTCCAGCTGACGCATGCCAAATTCCTGGTGCGCCATTTCGCGTCCCCGGAAGCGCAGGGTCACCTTGACCTTGTCGCCCTCCTCGAGGAAGCGAACCATGTTCCGCAGCTTGATCTGGTAGTCGTTCTCGTCCGTACCCGGGCGGAACTTGACTTCCTTGACCTGCACCTGCTTTTGCTTGAGCTTGGCTTCGTGGGCCTTCTTCGCCTCCTGATACTTGAACTTGCCGTAATCCATGATTCGGCAAACAGGTGGCTGGGCCAGCGGGGCAATTTCAACGAGGTCGATTTCTGCCTCTTCGGCCATCTGCATGGCCGTTCTGATGCTCACGATACCGACTTGCTCTCCGGCTTCGCCAATCAGGCGGACTTCCGGCACGTTAATCTCTTCGTTAACGCGATGCGCTTTCTGCAGTGCTATGGTCTTCGCTCCCAGACAGACAAAAGTTAAGCCGTGCCACTCCGCGCTGCGACTTCACCCACAAGTCGCTCGATCAAGGCCTCCAGGGGCATTTGCCCAAGGTCTTGACCACCGCGTGTGCGCACGGCCACCAGTCCGGCCTCCTTTTCCTTGTCTCCGACGACAATTTGGTAAGGCAGCCGGTTCAAGCTATGTTCGCGTATTTTATAGGTAATTTTCTCGTTGCGCAAATCCGCCTCGGCCCGGATGCCCGCATTCCGTAGCATTTGCGCCACATGTTCGGCGTAATCGGCCTGCTTTTCGGAGATGTTGAGCACCACGGCCTGCACCGGCGCGAGCCAGAGCGGGAAGGCGCCCGAGAAGTTCTCGATCAGGATGCCGATGAAGCGCTCGAGCGAGCCAAGCACGGCGCGGTGCAGCATGACCGGCGTCTTGCGGCTGTTGTCCTCGGCGACATACTCGGCGCCAAGGCGGGTCGGCATCGAGAAATCGACCTGCATCGTGCCGCACTGCCACGAGCGGCCGATCGCATCCTTGATATGGAATTCGATCTTCGGGCCGTAGAAGGCGCCCTCGCCCGGCAGCTCTTCCCATTCCAGGCCGGAAACGCGCAGCGCCTCGCGCAGCGCGTGCTCGGCCTTGTCCCAGACGGCGTCGTCACCGACACGCTTTTCGGGGCGCAGCGCCAGCTTCACGGCAATATCGGTGAAGCCGAAATCGGCATACACGTTGCGCACGATGTCGTTGAAGGCAGTGACTTCGGTCTGGATCTGGTCTTCGGTACAGAAGATGTGGCCGTCGTCCTGCACGAAGCCGCGCACGCGCATCAGGCCGTGCAGCGCGCCCGAGGGCTCGTTGCGATGGCAGGAGCCGAATTCGCCGTAGCGCAGCGGCAGCTCGCGGTACGAGCGCAGGCCGGCGTTGAAGACCTGGATGTGGCCCGGACAGTTCATCGGCTTGATCGCGTAGTCGCGATTCTCGGACGCCGTGGTGAACATGTTGTCCTTGTAGTTCTCCCAGTGGCCCGACTTCTCCCACAGCGTGCGGTCGAGCACCTGCGGGCAGCGGACTTCCTGGTAGCCGTTGTCGCGATAGACGCGGCGCATGTACTGCTCGATCTCCTGCCACACGGCCCAGCCCTTGGGATGCCAGAAGACGAGGCCCGGGGCTTCGTCCTGCATGTGGAACAGATCGAGATGGCGGCCGACCTTGCGGTGGTCGCGCTTCTCGGCTTCCTCCAGCATGTGCAGGTAGGCGTCGAGGTCTTCCTTCTTCGCCCAGGCCGTACCGTAGATGCGCTGCAGCTGTTCGTTCTTCGAATCACCGCGCCAGTAGGCACCGGCCACCTTCATCAGCTTGAAGGCCTTGAGCTTGCCGGTCGAGGGCACGTGCGGGCCGCGGCAGAGGTCGATGAAATCGCCTTCGCGGTAGAGCGACACGTCCTGGTCGGCGGGAATGGCGGCAATCAGCTCGGCCTTGTACTTCTCGCCCATGTCGAGGAAGAACTTGACCGCATCGTCGCGCGCCCAGACCTCGCGGGTCACCGGGATGTCGCGCTTGGCGAGCTCGCCCATGCGCTTCTCGATCGCCGCGAGATCCTCGGGCGTGAACGGGCGCGAAAAGGCGAAGTCGTAGTAGAAGCCGTTCTCGACCGTCGGGCCGATGGTCACCTGCGCTTCGGGGAACAGTTCCTTCACCGCATAGGCCAGCAGGTGCGCGGTGGAGTGGCGGATCAGCTCGAGGCCGTCGACATCACGGTCGGTGATGATCGCGAGCTCGCTGTCCTTGTCGATGCTGAAGCTGGTGTCGACCAGCTTGCCGTCGACCTTGCCGCCCAGCGCAGCGCGTGCGAGACCCGCACCAATGCTTTGCGCAACCTCGGCCACCGTTACGGCAGCTTGCGCAAATTCCCGTTTCGAACCATCAGGCAGGGTAATGACCGGCATCTTTTCAAAATCCCAAAACAAAAAAGCCAGAGGCTTTGGGGGCGCTCTGACTTTCGGTATTTTGGTAGGCGCGATTGGATTCGAACCAACGACCCCCACCATGTCAAGGTGGTGCTCTAACCAACTGAGCTACGCGCCTACTGCAAAGAAGGCCGCATTATACGTGCCCGTCCGGGCAAGTCAACAGCCGAACGGTGCAAATCGGCGGCATTTTTACGGCGCAGAAGATTCGGCCTCGTCGAGCAGGCGTTCGCATTCCGCCATGAGCGCGATACCAAGCTCGGAACTGAAATTCGGATCGAGCGATTCCATCATTTCGTGGGCGGTGTAGAGACCCGCCTCGCGCGACAGCGTGGCCGCCATCTGCCGGGCCATCTCGTCGCTCAGCGCAGACAAGCGGCGCCGCTCGGCGAGCTCCAGCGCACGCTTGTGGCGGGCGAGCCATTCTGCGGCCAGGCTGGCGCCCTGCGATTCAGTCAGCCACTGACCATGTTCGTAATACGCCGAGAGGCGTTCGGCGACGAGCGCGTAGATCAGTGCGACGCGCTGCCCCTTTTCGCTGACCGGGGGAGTGGGCGTGCCGCCGGGATCAGGCATCCGCACACGCACTTTCGGCCGCACGGGCGACTGCGACGATGGCCGCGACCAGTTCACCGGTGAGCGCCAGCGGCAGGTCATGCCCCATGCCGGGGATGACCTTGAGCCGCGCACCCGGCACATGGCGGGCGATGTCTTCGCCACAGGCGGCCGGGATCAGCGGATCGTCGGCACCATGCAGGACCAGCGTCGGGACCTTGATGCCTTCAAGCAGGGGGCGGCGATCGCCATTGGCGATGATCGCCGCAAGCTGCCGGGCAACGCCCTGCGGATAGAAACCGCGGTCGAATTCGCGCGCGAACAGCGCCTGCAGCCAGTCGCCATCGCTCGGGTAGCGGGGGCTGGCCACGACCAGGAAACGACGGATGCCGTCGGCAACGATGCTGTCGCGGCTGCGATCACGCGGCAGCGGGGCAAACAGCGCCGCTGCGGCCTCCGGGGTCGGCCCAGGCAGGGCCAGATTCCCGCTGCTGGCCATGAGGCAGGTGAGCGACAGCACACGATCCGCATGATGCGCGGCAACGAGCTGGGCGATGGCACCCCCCATCGAAATGCCGACGATGTGCGCCGCACCGATGCCGAGCGCGTCGAGCAGGCCGACACAATCGTCCGCCATGTCGTCGAGCGTGTATGGCACGGCGGGCTTCTCGCCGTTGCGCAGCGCCGCGATGACGTCGCCCACGGCCGGGATCGGCGCCTCGTCAAAGTGCGTGGACAACCCGCAGTCACGGTTGTCGAAGCGGATTACGCGATAGCCAGCGGCGACCAGGCCGTCGCAGATTTCGGGGTTCCAGCGCAGCAGCTGTGCGCCAAGGCCCATGATGAGCAGCACCGCCGGTGCGTCGCTGCTGCCGAAGGACTCATATTCGAGCTGGAGGTTGTTGCCGAGGCGGACTTGCATGATGGATGGCGACGCACCCGAGGTGCGCCGAAAAAGAGGGATCAGGCTGGCCAGGCGGCGAGGTATTCGGCCCAGTGCGGCTTCTCTAGGCGCGCGAGTTCAGTGCGGACGAAAGCGACTTCCGCATCGTACTCAGTGCGCGAGAGCTCGCCACGCATCAGCCGGAAGCGGCAAAGGACAAGGTAGGTATTCACGACATCGGTTTCGCAGTAGTCGCGGATCTCACTGATGCGCCCCTGCTGGAAGGCATCCCAGACCTTGCTGCCGTCCATGCCGAGCTTGCCGGGGAAGCCGATCAGCTTGGCGAGGTCATCGAGCGGCGCATTGGCACGCGGCTGGTACATCGCCAGCAGGTCCATCAGGTCGAGATGGCGCGTGTGGTAGCGGCTGATGTAGTTGTTCCACTTGAAGTCGCGACTGTCGCCGTAGTCACCGTCACCCATGTCCCAGTAGCGCGGAGCGGTCACGCCATGCACGAGGCCGCGGTAGTGCAGCACCGGCAGGTCGAAGCCGCCACCGTTCCACGAGACCAGCTGGGGCGTGAACTTCTCGACGCCGTCAAAGAAGCGCTGGATGATCTCGCCCTCACCCTGCTCGGGTTCCGACAGCGACCAGACCTTCAGCGCATCGCCGGAGCGCAGCACGCAGGAGATGGTGGCGACGCGCTGCAGGTAGTGCGGCAGGAAGTCGCTGTTGTTCTGTGCGCGGCGCTGCTGGAAGGCGAGCTCCGCCACTTCGGCATCGGACATGTCCGCCGGCAGGCCATGCAGGCGGCGCAGGCCGGCCACATCCGGGATGGTCTCGATGTCGAAGACGAGCGTCGGCTTCATGGGGCGGAGCTCAGGCAGGAAACACGCCGGTCGACAGGTAGCGGTCGCCGCGGTCGCAGACGATGCTGACGATGGTCGCGTTCTCGACCTCGGCCGCAATGCGCAGCGCAACGGCGAGCGCACCGCCCGACGAGATGCCGGCAAAGATGCCTTCCTCGCGGGCGAGGCGACGCGTGATCTCCTCGGCCTCGGCCTGCGAGACGCTTTCGACACGGTCGACGCGGCTGCGGTCGAAGATCTTCGGCAGGTATTCCTCCGGCCACTTGCGGATGCCGGGGATCTGCGAGCCATCCTCGGGCTGGCAGCCGACGATGCAGACACCGGGGTTCTGTTCCTTGAGGTAGCGCGAGACGCCCATGATGGTGCCGGTGGTGCCCATGCTGGAGACGAAGTGCGTGATCTTCCCGGCCGTATCGCGCCAGATTTCCGGTCCGGTCCCTTCGTAGTGCGCGAGCGGATTGTCCGGGTTGGCGAACTGGTCGAGGATGATGCCCTTGCCTTCATTGCGCATGCGCTCGGCGACATCGCGCGCGAGCTCCATGCCGCCTTCCTTCGGCGTCAGCACCAGTTCGGCGCCGTAGGCGCGCATCGACTGGCGGCGCTCGACGCTCTGGTTCTCGGGCATGACGAGGATCATGCGGTAGCCGCGCATCGCGGCGGCCATCGCCAGCGCAATGCCGGTATTGCCGGAGGTCGCCTCGATCAGCGTGTCGCCGGGCTTGATGTCGCCGCGCGCTTCGGCGCGCACGACCATCGACAGCGCCGGGCGGTCCTTCACGGACCCAGCCGGATTGTTGCCTTCGAGCTTGGCGAGGATGACGTTGCCCCGGGCCGAGATGGCTGACCCGGACAGGCGCTGCAGGCGGACGAGCGGCGTGTTGCCGACGAAGTTCTCCAGCGTCTTATGCATTCTTGGCCAGCCATTCGACGTACTGGCGAACGCCCTCTTCGACCGTCGCAAACTCATCGGTGTAGCCCGCTGCGCGCAGCTTCGTGAGGTCCGCCTGCGTGAACGCCTGGTACTTGCCCTTGAGGGCCTCGGGGAAGGCTACATATTCGACGAGCCCCTGCGCGACCATGGCGTCGAGCGTCAGCGGCGACTCGCCCTTCAGCGCACGCGCACCGTTCACGGAGGCGACGGCAACATCGTTGAAGCTCTGCGCACGGCCGGTGCCGAGGTTAAAGATGCCGGACTTCTCGGGATGATCGAGGAACCAGAGATTCACCTTCGCGACATCGCCAACAAAGACGAAGTCGCGCTGCTGGCCGCCCGGGCCATAGCCGTGCGAGCCCTCGAAAAGCTTGACCTTGCCGTCATTGCGGCACTGATGGAAGTGGTGATACGCCACCGAGGCCATGCGGCCCTTGTGGTTCTCACGCGGGCCGTAAACGTTGAAATAACGGAAGCCGACGACCTGCGACGAGGCATCCGGCAAGCGCTTCCTGACGATCTGGTCGAAGAGGAACTTCGAGTAGCCATAGACGTTGAGCGGCCCCTCGTGCTGCCG
>DAORCC010000137.1:0-6870 GCA_035345235.1 Azospira sp. | reverse complement strand
GGCAAGTACCTCGAGAACAACATCAAGGCCTTCACCGATTTCCAGTCGAAGATGCAGGAGCAGTCGCGCACGCTCTATGGCGGCGAGAACAGCCAGATGCAGAACGACATGTGGACCCAGTTCCTGAATTTCCAGGGGCCGGCCATGCAGCACATGATGTCGGCCTACATGGACCAGTCGAAGAAGATGGTCCAGCAGATGCAGGAGCAGCTGCAAAGCCAGACGCGCAACATGTTCACCGGTTTCCAGTTTCCCACCACTCCGCCCGACGGCAAGAAGCCCGAAGGTGGCGACAAATAGTCGTTTCTTGCAGAGCAGCAATCCGTGAATAGCAATCTCCAGAAGCCGGCGACCGTCGGCTTCGTTTCTTTGGGGTGCCCCAAGGCCACCTCCGATTCCGAGCAGATCCTGACGCGCCTGCGCGCCGAGGGCTACCTGATCTCGGGTTCCTACGACGGCGCCGATCTCGTGGTCGTGAATACCTGCGGCTTCATCGACGCCGCCGTCGAAGAGTCGCTCGATGCGATCGGCGAGGCACTGAACGAGAACGGCAAGGTCATCGTCACCGGCTGCCTCGGCGCCAAGGACGATGTCGTGCGCAGCGCGCACCCGTCGGTGCTGGCGATCACCGGCCCGCATGCCACCGACGAGGTGATGCAGCACATCCATCGCCACCTGCCGCAGCCGCATGACCCGTTCTCCAGCCTGGTGCCGCCGCAGGGTATCCGCCTGACGCCGGAGCACTACGCCTACATCAAGATTTCCGAAGGCTGCAATCACAGCTGCACCTTCTGCATCATCCCGTCGATGCGCGGCCCGCTGGTCAGCCGTCCGATCGGCGATGTGCTGCAGGAAGCGAAGAACCTCGCCGAAGCCGGCGTCAAGGAAATCCTGGTCATCTCGCAGGACACCTCGGCCTACGGCGTCGACCTCAAGTACCGCCTGGGCTTCTGGGGCGGCCGCCCGGTCAAGACGCGGCTGAAGGAACTCTGCGAGGCACTCGCCGAATTCGGCATCTGGGTGCGCCTGCACTACGTCTACCCGTATCCGAGCGTGGACGACCTGATCCCGCTGATGGCCGAAGGCAAGCTGCTGCCGTACCTCGACGTCCCGTTCCAGCACGCCAGCCCGCGCATCCTCAAGGCGATGAAGCGGCCGGCCAGCGCCGAGAACAACCTCGAAAGGATCAAGGCCTGGCGCAGCATCTGCCCCGAGATCACGATCCGCTCCACCTTCATCGCCGGCTTCCCCGGCGAGACGGAAGAAGAGTTCGAGGAACTGCTCGCCTTCCTCGAAGAAGCGCGGCTCGATCGTGTCGGGTGCTTCGCCTATTCGCCGGTCGAAGGCGCCGTCGCCAACGACCTTCCCGGCGCCGTGCCGGAAGAGGTCCGCCAGGAGCGCCAGCGCCAGTTGATGGAGCTGCAGGAAGACATTTCCGCCGAATTGATGGCCGCGAAGATCGGCCGCGAGATCGAGGTGCTGGTCGACGAAGTCGACGACGAAGGCGCCATCGCCCGCAGCAAGGCCGATGCGCCGGAGATCGACGGCCTCGTCTATCTCGATGGTGTCTTCGACGTCGAACCCGGCGATTTCCTCACCGTGCGCGTGGTCGATACCGACGCGCACGACCTCTACGCCGAGCGCGTGTGAAGATCGGCGTCGCGCTCGGCAGCGGTTCCGCCCGCGGCTGGGCGCATATCGGCGTGCTGCGTGCGCTCGCCGAGATCGGCGTCAAGCCGGACATCGTCTGCGGCACCTCGATCGGCGCCTTCGTCGGCGCGGCATACGCCAACGGTGATCTGGCGCGCCTGGAAGGCTGGGTGCGCTCGCTGACCTGGCAGGAAGTGGTCAGCTTCTTCGATGTCGGCGCCCGCGGCGGGCTGATCAAGGGCGACAAGCTGATGGCCTTCTTCGAGCGCCATTTCGTCGACCATGATTTCAACGCCTTGCCCCTGCCGTTCGCCTGCGTCGCCACCGATCTCTTGAGCGGGCGCGAGGTCTGGCTCAGGGAAGGCAGCGTCGCCGATGCCGTGCGCGCCTCCGTCACCCTGCCGGGCCTGCTGGCACCGCAGGCGCGCGAGCGGCAATTGCTCGTCGATGGCGGGCTGGTGAACCCCGTGCCGGTCTCGCTGGCACGCGCGCTGGGCGCCGATCTGGTCATCGCCGTCGACCTCGGTTCCGATGTCGTCGGCCACCGTTTCAAGGGGCGGCCGCAGCCCAGCTGGCGCCAGCGCATCGATCAGTGGCTCGGGCGTGCCGACTCGGCGGAAGCCGCCGCCGGCCCCTCGCTGCTCGACGTCGTTGCCGGCAGCATCAACATCATGCAGGTGCGCATCGCGCGCAGCCGGCTCGCTGGCGAACCCGCCGACGTGCTGATCGCCCCGCGCCTCGCCCAGGTCGGCCTGTTCGACTACCATTGCGGCGAGGAAGCGATCGAGGAGGGAATGGAAGCGGTGCGCATCATGCAGCCGGCCATCCTGCGGGCGCTGGAAATGGAGCCTGGCGGTCAATCCGGCCAGGCCTGAACACGGATCGAGGAAGCACTGATGGACATCGTCGCCCGCCTGCGTGAAATCGTCGGTACGGCCAACGTGCTGACCGGCGAAGACATGGCGCCGCATTGCGTCGATTGGCGCGGCCGCTACCGCGGCGCGGCGCGCTGCGTCGTCCGCCCCGGCAACACCGACGAGACCGCTGCCGTCGTGCGCGCCTGCGCCGAGGCGCGCCTGCCGGTCGTGCCGCAGGGCGGCAACACCAGCCTGTGCGGCGCGGCAACACCGGATGAAGCCGGCACGGCCGTCGTCGTCGCCATGGGGCGCATGAACCGCGTGCGCGCCGTCGATGCCGCGAACGGCACGCTGACCGTCGAAGCCGGCTGTACGCTCGCTGCCGTGCAGGCCGCCGCGCACGAAGCCGGCCGCCTGTTCCCGCTCTCGCTGGCCGCCGAAGGCACGGCCCAGCTGGGCGGCAACCTTTCCACCAACGCCGGCGGCGTGCAGGTTCTGCGCTACGGCAACACCCGCGAACTGACCCTCGGGCTGGAAGTGGTGCTGCCCTCCGGCGAGATCTGGAACGGCCTGCGCGGCCTGCGCAAGGACAACACCGGCTACGATCTCAAGCAGCTATTCATCGGCGCCGAAGGCACGCTCGGCCTCATCACCGCCGCGACGATGAAGCTCTATCCGCTGCCGACGGCAGTGGCCACGGCCTGGGTTTCCGTCGCCTCGCCACGCGCCGCGATCGACCTGCTGGGCGCACTGCAGACCGCCTTCGGCCCCTTGCTCACCGCCTGCGAGCTGGTGTCGGAGGTGTCGCTCGGCCTCGTCCTGCAGCACATCCCGAATGCCGCCCGGCCACTCGCCGCCAGCCCCTGGTACGTCCTGATCGAACTTTCCTCCGGCGGCGACGATGCCGAACTGCGCGAGCGGCTCGAAGAATGCCTCGGCATGGCCCTCGAACAGTCGCAGTGCGACGATGCCGTCGTCGCCCGCAGCGAAGCGCAGGCGCGCCAGCTCTGGGCGCTGCGCGAGAACATCTCGGAAGCGCAGAAGATCGAAGGCATCAGCATCAAGCACGACGTCTCGCTGCCGATCTCGCACATCCCCGCCTTCCTCGACCAGGCCGGCGCGGCGCTCGCCGCACGCTGGCCGGGCCTGCGCGTCGTCGCCTTCGGCCATGTCGGCGACGGCAACCTGCACTACAACCTCTCGATGCCGACGGAAGGCGACAACAGCGCGCTCATCGCCGCGCAGCCGCAGGTCAACGAAGTGGTGCACGATCTTGTCCATGCCCATCAGGGCAGCATCAGCGCCGAGCACGGGCTGGGGCAACTCAAGCGCGATGAGATCCTGCGCTACAAGAGCCCGCTCGAGATGGAAATGATGCACGCCGTGAAGCGGGCGCTCGACCCGCTCGGGCTGATGAATCCGGGCAAGGTGCTGTAGCCGGCCCTGGCTCCGGGGGCGGTATGTTATCGTCCTCGCTGCCGGCTCCATTGGCCCGGCCCGATGGGCCCTCCCCGTTCGCAGGACAAGTCACCTCGTGTCGCAGACCCACGCCCCACACACGCCGCGCCCGCCCGACGCCAGAACGCAGCGCGCCGTTCTCGTGCCCCCCTTTGCCTTCTTTGCCGCCACCCTGGTGCTCGCCCTTTGCCTCGCCGTGCTCAATGCCCGCTACGGTTCGCTCAACCTGCTGCCCGGCGAGAGCCTGTGGCTACCGGCCACGATCTTCATCGTCGTCTACGCGATGCTGCTCAACGGCCACCTGCTGCGCGCCGGTCTTGCGCTGCCGGAGCGGGCACGCATCCGCCATCTGCTGGTAGCCGTGTCCACGCTCGTGGCGGCACCGGTGCTCGGCCTGCTCGTCGCCCCCGCACTGAACGGATTGATCGGCGCCGGCCCGGAACGCATTGCGGTCGTGCGCGTCGCGGGCATCGAAACGTCGCACGTCAGCCGCAGTGCGCGGCTGCACTACTACGCGCGCCTGGATGGCGGCGCCGCACCCTTGCCGCCCGGCCGTTACTTCATGGGGCGCTACGACGAAGCCTGGGAGCCGCCTGCAACAAGCGCGCCGCCGCTGCAGATCGTGCAGGTCTCCGTTCGCTACCGGACCGGGCTGCTCGGTGCCCGCACGCTGCTCGAAGTCGTTCCCGCCGGCGTGGGCATGCAATGACCATGCGGGAGGCGTGGATGAAAGGCGCGTTGTTGCTCCTCGCATTGCTTTCGGCGCTCTGCACCTCGGCTGCCGGCGCACAGGAAGCCACCGGGCAGAGCGTGCGCGAACGCATCCGCGAACGCATCGAACAGCGCCGCACGAGCCCGAGCCCGCCCGCCAGGGAATCCTCGCCCGCCCATGCCGAAGCCGAACCACCCGAGGCGGCATTGTTCGCGGCCGGCGATCATGCGCGGACGCTGACCCACGGCGGCCTGCAGCGCCGCTACCTGATCCACATGCCGCCGGGGCTAGATCCGGCGCGGGCGGCGCCGCTCGTGCTTGCCTTTCACGGCGGGGGCGGCCACGCCGAATACATGGCCGACGACACGCGCTATGGCCTCGTGGCCGAGGCCGACCGGGCGGGGTTCGTCCTCGTCTTTCCCAACGGCTACAGCCGCTTTCCGGGCGGCAAGCTGGCCACCTGGAATGCCGGTGGCTGCTGCGGCGACGCACGCGACAAGGGCATCGACGACGTCGGCTTCGTGCGCGCCGTCGTCGCCGACGTGCAGGCGCGCGTGCGCATCGACCCGGCGCGCATCTTCGCCACCGGCATGTCCAACGGCGCCATGATGAGCTACCGGCTCGCCTGCGAAGCGGCCGACCTCGTTCGCGGCATTGCCGCCGTTGCCGGCACCGAGGCTGTCGCCCACTGCAGCCCCGCACGCGCGGTGGCGTTCCTGCACATCCACGCGCAGAACGACACGCACGTGCTCTACGGCGGCGGGGCAGGGGAGGCGGCGTTCCGCGATCGCACGAAGGTGATGGAATTCGTCTCGGTGCCCGAGACGGTATCGCGCTGGGTGAAGCGCAACCAGTGCCTGCCCGCAGCGCAGCGAACGCGTGAACGCGCCGGCGCCTACTGCGAACGCTACGAAGGCTGCCGCGCCGGCGGCCCCGTCCAGCTCTGCGTCACCGAGACCGGCGGCCACGCCTGGCCCGGCGCACGCGCCGTGCGGCACGGCAAGGAAGCCGCGTCGACGGCGCTGGATGCGAACAGAACGATCTGGGCATTCTTTTCCGGGCTTGCGGAGCCGCGCTGAGGCCAGGGCTGCCGTGTTCGGCAGAGGCGCGAAACGCTGATCCCCGGCAAGTGCCGGCGGTGGCGCGCGTGTTGCCATCGTCATGAACGCGAGTTAAGCTCCCGACCCATGGCGTACCGACCTTACCCCCGATCCGATGCGGCCTCGATTGGCACAGCGCCCCCGCCGCGGCTGACGGATTCCGAACGTGCAAGCCGCTTGCGGAGCACCGCGACGAAGCGCCTGCGGCCCGGTGTCCCGGGAACAAAGCGGCTTCTCGATCGCTTCGGCGATGCCCTGCTGTGCGTGCGCTACCGCATCGATCCCGAATCAGGCCGTCGCCTCACCACTGTCGAACTGATCGTCGACGAACGCGACGGGCCGCCCTTGGGTGATGTCTGGGTCCGGATCGGCTTTGGCGAAACGGAATTACGCCAGCGCATCAAGGATGCAGGAGGCGCCTGGGATGCCAGCAAGAAGTTGTGGCGCATCAAGGCAGCGAGCGCCAGAGCACTCGGTCTGCAAAAGCGCATCGTCAAAAATATCCGGTAATGGCAATGACGGCATATCCATTATCCGGAAGGAATTTCCATAGTTGGATACATATTGCCAACTATGGAGATTTGAATATGCCGTCTACTTCTAGTTAGGTTTTCAAAGCATGCGTGCCATACGAATACTTCTACAGATTGTTTTTGGTCTGCTCTCTGCGGTGGTCCTAATTTGTCTTCCTGACAACGATTTTTCATCCAGTGTCACTATGCTTTTGGTATTCGCACTAATTATTGTTTTTCTGGGGCCATGTTGGCCAAACCAAGAGAACATCGACCGCTGGACAGAAAAATGGAAATTTCAGCTTCCGACGGACAACCCGCAGGTAGCCATTTATGTAGCAAATTATCTGGGCGCTGCTTTTTGTCTATACAGAGCGTGGGACGCCTATGCAAACCCAACCAAGGAACTGTGGCGTTACGAAGCAACCTCTTTTGCAATCGCTGGCATAAACGGGGTAATTGCTTTTTGGGTTCTTTTGGCCTTTGGGTGCATCGCCTACGGGATGGCCACTCATGCCAAATCGAATGAGCGGTCGGGCAGATAGGTAACAGATTAGTCCGGGCACATGGGTTACACATTT
>DAORCC010000136.1:0-6878 GCA_035345235.1 Azospira sp. | reverse complement strand
ACGCAGCCTGAACCACAGCCAGGGCACGATGAAGGCCAGCAGCCAGGCGCCGAGGCGATGGTTGAACTGCGTCGTGGCCATGTTGTTGAAGAAATTGAGATACCACGGGTCGATCATGAAGATCTCGGGCGGCACGACGTGCCCGTTCATCAGCGGAAAGGTGTTGTAAGCCTTGCCGGCACGGATGCCGGCGACAAAGCCGCCGGTGACGACCATGTAGCCGACCAGGAGGCAGAGCCAGAAACCGATGCGCTGCACCTTGCGCAATGCTGCATCGGCGGTCGCGCGGGCACGCTCGGCAACCAGCCCGAGCCCCACCCAGAACATCGAGATGAAGATCAGGAAGGCGATCGAGAGGTGGGCCGTCAGCCGGTACTGGCTGACGCGCGGGTCGTCGACCAGCCCGCTCTTGACCATGTACCAGCCCATCGCTCCCTGCAGCCCGCCAAGCATGAAGATGCCGAGCAGTTTCGGCACCAGTTCGCGGGAAAGCTTCTTGCGCAGCCAGAAATAGGCGAACGGGACAAAGAAGGCCACTCCGACGAGGCGACCGAGGACCCGGTGGAAATACTCCCAGAAGAAGATGTATTTGAACTCCGATACCGTCATCTGGTGGTTAACCTGCTGGTATTCCGGCGTTTTCTTGTATTTTTCGAAGGTTTCCGCCCATTCCTGATCATTCAGCGGCGGAATAACACCAACAATGGGTTGCCACTCGACGATGGACAGCCCGGAGTGGGTCAGGCGGGTCACGCCGCCGACGACAAGGATGCAAAAAACGATGGCGCTGCAGGCAAACAGCCAGGCGGCAACCTGGCGACGGGCGGATGAATCCATGAAAAAGCTTCCGGACGCAAGAAAGAGGGGCAATTATAGATTATTTGCCCCTCCCGGTTCCGTGCGACAATCCGCGCCACTGCGACAATCTGCCGCGGACTTTTGATATGCGTCAATTCGCCTCACCCCTGTCCGCAGGTATCCTTCCCGCACTGTGCCGTAGTGCCATAAAGGTTTGTCTTTTTTTGCAATTTGCCGCGCGTATTTAAGCGCTAACAACAAGGAGGGTAACAAGATGGCCGACAATGACAGCGATGTCCCGTTCATGCAGAAGCTGCTCGACAACCACTGGCTGCTGATGGTCATTGGCGTCGTCTCGCCGACAGTGCTCTACACGCTGTGGGGCATCGTCGACATCATGAACACCCCGCTCGCCAAGTAATTTCAATCAATAGAGGGAGAACCACATGAGTTCAATTCTGCCGCCGTCGAACCGGCTCTGGTGGAAGGAGTCGATCGACAAGACCGAATGGGCTTGGATCACGATCGCCTTCGTCTGGGGCATGGTCATGTTCGTCATGATGATCTACTGGCACATCTACGGTAAGCAAAACCTTTCGAACGAGGCCTACAAGACCACGCCGGAAGCCTTCGCCGCCAAGGCCGAGAAATTCATCGAGGAAAATACCGTCCGCAAGGAAACGGGTCTGAACGGCGACGAAATCCCGGTCGTCAAGGTCCCCGCCGGCGGTGACGGCTACCTGATCGCCCGCCTGTGGAACTGGTACCCGATCCTCGAACTCGAGAAGGGCAAGGAATACAAGATCCACCTGTCGTCGATGGACTACAACCACGGCTTCTCGCTGCAGCCGGTGAACATCAACATCCAGGTGATCCCGACCTACGAGCACGTGGTCAAGATGACGCCGACCTCGGCGGGCACCTTCGCCATCGTCTGCAACGAATTCTGCGGCATCGGCCATCACACGATGCTCGGTCGGATTTACGTAAAATAAGGGGGAAGAATAGTGGCAACCACCTACCGTACCTGCCCGGCATCCGGGCTACAGTTTGAGGCGCATGCCGAAAAACTGATGAAATGGAACGCCGTCGTGGCCGTTCTCTGGCTGCTCGTTGGCGGCATCACCGCCATCGGCGTCATCATGACCCGCTGGCCGGCCTTCAAGCTGCTGCCGCCGGACCAGTTCTACACCATCCTCACCGCGCACGGCGTCGACATGCTGCTGTGCTGGATCATCTTCTTCGAGATGGCCGTTCTGTACTTTGCCTCCTCGGTACTGCTGCGCTGCCGCCTGGCCGCGCCGAAGTGGGGCTGGGTCCAGTTCTGGCTGATGGTCGTCGGCTCGATCATGACCAACGTCGCCATCTTCCAGGGCGAGTCGAGCGTGATGTTCACGTCGTACGTGCCGATGCAGGCCGCGCCGCACTTCTACCTCGGCCTGATCCTGTTCGCCGTCGGCGCCCTGATCGGCTGCTTCGTGTTCATGGGCACCCTGATGGTCGCCAAGAAGGACAAGACCTACACCGGCTCGATCCCGATGGTCACCTTCGGCGCCCTGACGGCCTGCATCATCGCCGTGTTCACGATCCTGACCGGTGCCGGCATCCTGCTCCCGACCTTCCTGTGGTCCGTCGGCCTGATCAAGGAAGTCGATCCGCAGCTGTACCGCATGGTCTGGTGGGGTCTGGGTCACTCGTCGCAGCAGATCAACGTGGCTGCCCACGTGTCGATCTGGTACCTGATCCCGGCCATCGTCATCGGCGCCAAGCCGCTGTCGGAAAAGGTCTCGCGCGGCGCGTTCCTGATGTACATCCTGTTCCTGCAACTCGCCTCGGCTCACCACCTCCTGTCCGACCCGGGCATGAGCGCCGAGTGGAAGGTGCTGAACACCTCGTACTTCATGTACTTCGCCGTCATGGCCTCGATGATCCACGGTTTCACGGTTCCGGGTGCTGTTGAAGCGGCCATGCGTCGCAAGGGCTTCACCAACGGCGTGTTCGAGTGGCTGCGCAAGGCACCGTGGGGCAACCCGGCCTTCTCGGGCATGTTCATCTCGCTGGTCTCCTTCGGCTTCCTCGGCGGCATCTCCGGTGTCGTGCTCGGTACCGAACAGATCAACATGCTGATGCACAACACGTTCTACGTGCCGGGCCACTTCCACACGACGGTCGTGACGGGTACCACGCTGGCCTTCATGGCGGTGACCTACCTGCTCGTGCCGACGCTGTTCCGCCGCAAGATGATCCTGCCGAAGCTGTGCCAGATCCAGCCGTACGTGTTCGGTATCGCCATGTCGATCACCGGCCTCGTCATGATGGGTGCCGGTACGCTGGGCGTCTCCCGTCGTCACTGGGACATGGCCTTCGGTGGCGCACCGTTCCAGTATGAGTGGCCGGGTGCCGCCATGCTGATGATGGGCATGACCGGCTTCTTCGGTGTCATCACCATCATCGGCGGTGGCCTGTGGATCCTCCTCGTCGTCGGCTCGCTGCTGTTCGGCGAGAAGCTCGACGGCGGTCCGGTCTCCGACAAGCCGACCCCGATTCCGGCCGCAACCCCGGCCGCCGCGGCTTCGCACCACGGCAGCGACCACGTCCCTGTTCCGGGCACGGTCATCCTGGCGCTGGCCCTGTTCGTCTCGTTCGTGCTGTACTACTTCGTGAACTGGAAGTACCTGTCCGAAGTCTGGCTGCTGAGCTAATCAGTCGCTGAGCAATCCCCGCACCCCCGGGTGCGGGGCCTGCGTGAATCGGGTTTGAATCCTCAGACCCGATTCACGCAGGTCAGAGAAAAGTTGTTCCATCGTTCCGACCGAAACACTAGTTGCGCACCATTCAGAAACGCCTATGCAATCGACGACGCCACCAACCGCCGCCTCCGGTATTTCGCTGCGCACCATCCTCGGCCTGTTCAAGCTGCGCATTGGCGTAGTCATCACCTTTACAGCGCTGGCCGGTCTCGCCGTCAGTTCGGGCCCCAGCCTGAGCCTCGGCCAGTTCGTCGTGCTGACGCTGTCGGTTCTCGTGTCGTCGGCGGCCGCCGGTGCCTTCAACCAGTACTACGAGCATGACCTCGACCCGAAGATGGCGCGGACGAAGAACCGCCCCTTCGTTACAGGTGAAATCAAGCACGGTCCGTTGTGGCTGGTGATCATTGCCGCACTGACCATCGTCTCGGTCGGCGCCGCCTGGCTCGCACTCAACGCCTGGTCGGCGATGTACGTCTTCCTCGGCGCCTTCTTCTACGCCATTGTTTACACCGTCTGGCTGAAGCGCCGCACCTGGCTGAACATCGTCTTCGGCGGGCTGGCCGGTAGCTGGGCCGTGCTCGCCGGCGCCACCGCCGCCGAACCGCAACTGGGCGCCGTACCGCTGGCGCTGGCCTTCGTGCTTTTCCTGTGGACCCCCCCTCACTTCTGGTCGCTGGCCATCGCCTGCAAGGATGACTACGCTGCAGCCGGCGTCCCCATGCTTCCGGTGGTCGTCGGAAACGAAAAGGCTGCGCAGACGATCTTCTACAGCACGATCGCCCTGGTCGCCGCATCGTTCCTGCCGCTGTTTTTCGGTCTTGGCTGGATCTATTTCGCAGGCGCCTTTATCGGCGGCGCCCTGTTCCTGCAAAAATCCTGGCAATTGACGCGCGCGCCCGGCCGCAAGGCCGCCCTCGGCAGCTTTCATGCGTCGCTGATACAGCTGACGCTGGTACTGCTGGGCGCGATCATCGACGCGCAGTTCTGAGTGCCGCGCCGGCAACGTCGGTCGTAGTTTCAGGTAAAATCCGCCGCGTGAAAAACCGCCTGATCCGTGCCGCCAGCTACCTGGCGGCGACCCTCGCCTTCTCCGTGCTGCAGGTCGCTGTAGCCGAAGAGTCCGTCGACAAGCCGAAAATGACGGCCCGTCCGGCCACTTCCCTCAGCCCCGGCCTGACCCTGAGCACCCTCGACGAAAATGCAGCCTTCGAGCGCTCGCAGGCTGTCGTCGGCAAGCCGATGCAGAATTTTGCCCTGCTCGATCGCGACGGCAAGCCGGTCGAACTTTCCCGCTACAAGGGCAAACCCCTGCTGGTGAACTTCGTCTACACGGCCTGCTTCCAGGTGTGCCCGACCACCACGCGCAACCTGCAGAAGGCCGTCTCGGAGACCGTCAACGTGATGGGGGCCGACCGCTTCAACATCATCACGATCGGCTTCAACCAGCCCTTCGATTCGCCGCAGGCGATGAAGGACTTCGCCAAACGCTACGGACTCGACCTGCCCAACTGGGAATTCCTCAGCCCGGCACAGGCGATCGTTAACGACGTCACGCAGGGCTTCGGTTTCAGCTTCGTCGCGACTGCGGCCGGTTTCGACCATCTGAACCAGATCACCCTGGTTGATGCGGAAGGCATCATCGTGCGTCAGGTCTATGGCGAGAAATTCACGCCCAAGGATCTCGCCGAGCCCCTGAAGCTGCTGATCACCGGCTCCGCGATCCCGCCTGAACGGAATACCGTGAAGGAACTGATGGAACGGGTGCGCATCCTGTGCTCGGTGTACGACCCGGTCGCCGGACGTTACCGGACGAACTATTCGGTGTACTTCATGATCGCCGGATTCATCACCTTCATGTCTTTCCTCATCTACATGTCGATCAACGTGTGGCGCAACCGCCGCCGCGATACACCGCCCCCGACAGCCTGATCCCCTGCACCTGTGCCCGGCACAGGCTTTCTGGGATGGAATTGATGCGGGTCAAGTCACCTTGATCGGGGCATCAATATAATCAGCCGCTAATAATCCAGCATCTTTTTTGTGGCTATCCGGAACGAAAGCTGCCGTGCAGATCGAAGCACCTCTACGCCATCTCGTCCAGGCACCATTCCAGCGGTGCGAGGAGGCATTCGACCGGTTTTTCGGCGGCAAGGACAACCCGCTGCGCCATCTGGGTGCGCTCGGCCTCTTCCTCCTCTGGATCATCGTCGGTAGCGGCATCTATCTGTACATCGTGATCGACACCGGCGTCGACCAGGTTTACGAATCAATCGGCGACATCAGCCGTGATCAGTGGTATTTCGGTGGCCTGTTGCGCAGCCTCCACCGTTATGCCTCCGACGGCTTCATGCTCGTGATGGGTCTGCATCTCGTGCGCGAATGGGCCTATGGGCGCTATACCGGTTTCCGCTTCTATTCCTGGATTACCGGCGTGCCGCTGATCTGGCTAGCCTTCGCCAGCGGCATCGGCGGCTACTGGATCGTCTGGGATCAGGTTGCCCAGTACTCGGCGATCGCAACAACGGAACTGCTCGACTGGCTGCCGATCTTCAGCGAACCATCGGCCCGTAACTTCCTGACGCCAGCGTCGATCAACGACCGCTTCTTCACGCTGCTGGTCTTCATCCACATCGGCCTGCCGATCCTCTTGCTGGCAGCACTCTGGGCCCACGTGCACCGGATCTCGCACGTCGACCACCTGCCCTCGCGACGACTGATGCAGGGCACCCTGGCAACGCTGATCCTTCTCTCACTGATCAAGCCGGCGCTCAGCACCGCCGCTGCCAATCTTGCGCTCGTTCCGAACGAGATTCGCATCGACTGGTTCATCCTGTTCGTGCATCCGCTGACGAATCTGACGTCGCCAGCCTTCGTGTGGTCTCTCCTGCTCACGCTGACGGCGCTGCTCGTCGTACTGCCGTTCCTGCCGCAGCGCAAGAGCGGCCCGATCGCCGTCGTCGACCCGGCCAACTGCAATGGCTGCACGCGCTGCCAGGTGGATTGCCCCTACGCCGCCGTCACCATGGCGCCGCACCCGACGCGTCGCAGCTATCAGGTCGCCGTCGTGGACGCTTCGCTGTGCGCCAGTTGCGGCATCTGCGCCGGATCATGCCCGTCGTCGACACCGTTCCGCAGCCAGGAAACCCTGCTCACCGGCATCGACATGCCGCAGATGCCGGTTGATGCCTTGCGCGGACAACTGGAAGAAAAACTTGCGTCACTGACCGGCGAAACGCGCATCGTCGTGTTCGGCTGCGACCACGGCGCCGGCCTCGCCGCACTGGACGCACCCGATACGGCAACGATGAGCCTGCTCTGCGCCGGCATGCT
>DAORCC010000135.1:0-6966 GCA_035345235.1 Azospira sp. | reverse complement strand
CGCTCGCCGATCCGTTGATCGGCACACTGTTGACGTCGTCCGTCGCCACCGGCGGGTCGTTGACCGCACCGACCGGCCCCAGCGTCAGCGTGGCCGTGTCCGTGCCACCGAGCCCGTCACTGATGGTGTAGCTCGCAACCGGAATCGCACCCGTGTAGTCCGGTGCCGGCGTGAAGGTGTACGCCCCGTTGGTGCCAATCGTCAGCGTGCCCACACCAGGGATCGTCGCCGTCTGCCCCGCCGTGAACGCTTCCGGCGTGCCGTCCCCATTGGTGTCGATGGCAAAGCCCGTGACCGTCAGCGGGTTGCCGTCCGGATCGCTGTCCGCCGTGCCGTCCGTCAGCACGTTGCCGCTGACCGGCGTGTCTTCGGTCACCGGCGCACTGTTGTCCGTTGCCACCGGCGGGGTGTTCGAGCCCATCGTCAGCGTCAGCGTCGCGCTGTCCGTGCCGCCGTTGCCGTCGCTGATGCTGTACGTGGCAACCGGCACCGGGCCAGCGTAGTTGGCCAACGGGGTGAAGGTGTACGCCCCATTGGTTCCAATCGTCAGCGTGCCCACGCCCGCAATGCTCGCCGTCTGCCCCGCCGTGAAGTTCTCCGCCGTGCCATCCCCATTGGTGTCGATGGCAAAGCCCGTGACCGTCAGCGGGTCGCCTTCCACATCACTGTCCGGCGTGCCGTCCGTCAGCACGTTGCCGCTCGCCGATCCGTTGATCGGCACACTGTTGACGTCGTCCGTCGCCACCGGCGGACTATTCGGGCCGCCCAACACGGTGAGTGTCAGCGTACTGCCGGCCGAAAGCGCTCCGTCGGTAACCGTGTATGAAATCGCAGGCACTGTTCCGGTGAAGCCAGCGGCCGGAGTGAACGTATAAACCCCGTTGACCGCGATAGTCAGCGTGCCCACGCCCGCGATTGTCGCAGTCTGTCCCGGCGTGAACGTTTCCGGCGTGCCGTCACCGTTGGTATCGACTCTGAAACCGGTGACATTCAACGAACGCCCTTCCGGATCCGTATCGTTGCTCAATACATTCCGCGAAATCGCAACGCCAGCAGGTGTCGATTCGGCATCGGGACTCGCGATCGGTGGAAGATTGACCGGTGGCGCCACATTCACCGTAACCGTGGCTGTGCTTGTTGCGCCACTGGGGTCTACGACCGTGTAGGTGAAGGTTTCCGTGCCCGAGAACCCTGGATTGGGGCGATAGGTCAGCGAGCCGTCCGTATTGACCGTTACCGTCCCGTTGGATGCAGTCGGCGTTCCCACGATCGTGAGCGGATCGTCGTCTGGATCGGAATCGTTGCCGAGCACGTTGATCGTGACCGGTTGCCCATTCTGGGTGCTCGCAGAATCGTTCACCGCCAGCGGCCCGTCATTGACCGGCGTAATCACGATCTGCTGAATCGCGCCGGGTGACGTGGCCCCCTGATTGTCGGTGACGGCAAATGGAATATCCACCGTGCCATTGAAGTTGGGCGCTGGCACAAAAACGAGTTGCACCGAACCATCCGGTCCGACCGGAATCGGCTCTCCTGGTACGACCGGCGTGCCGTCAGGTTTGAACAGCGTGCCTTGCGAGGATGGAGGCAGCGTGGTGACGGTGATCGACTGCAAAGGACTATCAGGGTCGGTACCGCGCAATGGCACGACGATGCTCTCGGTATCCTCCGGTGCGGTGATCGGTGAGCCGACAGTGGCCGTCGGCGTGTCATTCACGCCACCGATCGTGATCGTCAGCGTGGTGGTCGCGGAACCGCCCTTGCCGTCACTGACGGAATAGGTCACGACCTCGGTGAGCACGCCACCGATGTTCAGCGCATTCACCGTCGGATTCGCGTTGTCGACGGAATACGTATAGGTTCCGTCTGCATTTAACACCAGCGTGCCGTAAGCAAGCGTCATCGGTGTTCCGGCGGCCACCGGGGCAGCGGTGCCGAACCGCGCCTGAGTGACTGTCAGGACATCCCCTTCCGGATCGGAATCCGCCTGATCGGCGTAGCCGGTTCCGTGCTTCAGGTTGGCCAGAACGTTGCCGCTCGTTGTCGACGGAAGGGTCGAATCGACCAGTTCGCTGACGGTGTTGGTGTCCGCAACGGCAACAGGAAGCGCGTTGGAGGACAAGGAGTCGTCGCCAAGCCCGCCGATGGGAAGTTCGTTTGTCCTGTCGCCAGTACCGAAATCGAAGGAAATCGGGCTGACTGGCTCGACGATGCGATCCAGTCGAACGAACGCGTGGCCGCCATCACTCCGGCCACCGCCACTGCGCAACCCGGCCGCCGGATCTTGAAGAAGATCGTCAATGTTGCGCCCCTGAGCCAGTGCGTCGATCACACGGCTGGTCTCGTCGCCGGCCAACTCTGCAGGTTTCTTGTCGGAATCAGCAGGAAGCGTATCGAACGAGTCCGGATGCACCGGCTCATTGACGCGCGCAATGCGCACCGAACCGTCCTCGAAACCGAGTTCGACACGTCCGCCCTGCGAGGTAACGATCTGCTCGCCTTCGCGAATCACATCACCGATCGCAAGTTTGCGCATCGTCCCGTTAGGCGCCTTTGCATGGGCCTGCCCGACAATGAGAACGACCTTCGCTACGACGTTATTGTTTGCCATGTTTCAACCCGATCTCAGAAATCGCCTTTCGGCCCTGCCCCCGTACCCGGGACACATCTCCCCGAGAGGAGAATAAATGAATTCCCGCTACCCGCCCTGCACCAATGCAAGAATCTGTGACAAGCTCCCGCAAGCCGGTCAATCGATTGCCAAGTGCATCACGTTTCGCTGTTTCCATGCCTAGCGTTCGGTCAGCGCAACGGATTTTGCCCGCAGCACCGGCTTCAACAGATATGACAAAACGCTCTTCTTCCCAGTCTTGACGTCCACCTCGGCCACCATGCCCGGAATCACCGGCAGGTTCGCCGCCAGACGCGGTTTCTGCGTGCGAACCCGGATGACGTAGAACGCGTTGCCCTTCTCGTCCGTAACCGTGTCGGAGGCGATGTGATCCACCGTCGCTTCCAGTCCGCCGTAAATCGAAAAATCATAGGCAGTGAATTTCACCAAAGCCGGTTGGCCGGCTGCGAGAAATCCAATGTCCTTCGGCGCGATTCGCGCTTCAAGCAGCAGCGCGTCGTCAAGTGGAACGATCTCGACAACCTCCTTGCCAGGCTGCACGACGCCACCAACAGTATTGACGAGGATCCGGTTGATCGTGCCCTTCACTGGCGATCGAACCATTGCCTTGTCGACACGGTCTGCAAGAGCAACGCCGCCCTCCGAAAGACTGTTCAACTTCAATGCCGTCTCGGAAAGCTCCTTGCGCGCCTCGTTGCGGAAGTTCAGCTCGACCTCCTGGATCTTGCGTTGCGCCTCTCCGATCGCCGAGCCGACGCGCGCGATCTGCGCTGCCGACTGGTCACGCTCGCCGCGGTAGCGGGACACATCTCGCTCGAGGCGCAGGATGTCGACCTCCGACACCGCACCCGACGCGATCAGCGGCTTGGTGACGGTCAGTTCGCGTATCGCAAGATCGAGACCCTGCTGCGCTGCCTCCTTGCGCGACTGGACTTCGACAAGCTCCTGCTGGCGCTGCGCGAGTTGCTGCCGGTATATCGCCACCGTGGTCTCGAGTTCCGAACGGCGCGACTCGTACAACGACCGCTCCGCGGCGACGGTATCCGGATCTTCCTTGACGACCTCCGGCGGTGGAACGAAGGGTGTGCCCTCAGCCAGAGCACGCAGTCGCGCCGCCCGGGCCTGCAGCGACAGGTATTGCGAACGCGATTCACGCATCGTCGAGACGAAGCGCGTCTGGTCGATGCGCAGCAGGAGTTGCCCGGCATCGACGACCTGACCCTCCTTCACCAGCACCTCGGATACCACACCACCGTCGACACTCTGTATGACCTGAAGTTGGCGCGACGGAATCACCTTGCCCTCCCCGCGCGTCACTTCGTCAATCTGCGCCAGCGAAGCCCACGTTATCAGCGTAACGACGATCACCATCGCCGAGCGCAGCACGAATCGCGCACGCAGGGGTTCCTGCATCACGATGGCCCTGTCGGCATCGTCGACGAAGGACAGTGCCCTTTCTTCGGCGCCGGGCCAGCGCCCGAAGGCCCGCTGCAACAGCGGATCGGCCGTCTGCCGCACGCGATCCATCACACCGAAGACGCCGCGTCCGGCGTTGATCAGCCCGGGCTTCATGAGGCCCTCGCAATCTTGCCGCTCTGCAGCGCTTCGATGACCTTGTCACGAGGCCCGTCGGCAAGTATTCGTCCGCCATCTACCACGATGATCCGGTCGACCATGTCAAGCAGGCTGGTTCGGTGCGTGACCAGAACGACCGATTTCCCCGCGGCATAACGCTTCAGGTTGTCCTTGATGCGCTCTTCGGTCGAAAAATCCATGGCACTCGTCGGCTCGTCCAGCAGCAGGATCGGTGCATTACCGAGCACCGCGCGGGCGACCGCAACGCTCTGGCGCTGACCGCCCGACAGCGATTCGCCGCGCTCGCCGATTAGCATGTCGAAGCCCTGCGGGTGCGCATTGACGAATTCGCCAAGCCCCGCGATCTCCGCCGCCGCGACGACGGCCGCATCGTCGAACTGAGGCTGCCCGAGCACGATGTTGTCGCGCAAGGTACCGAAAAAGAGCGTTGCATCCTGTCCGACATAGCCCACGTTGCGACGCATGTCGGCCGGGTCGAGCTGGCGCACGTCGATGCCATCAAGTAGAACGGCACCCGATGTGGGACGATACAGCCCGAGAATGAGCTTCTCCACCGTCGTCTTGCCGGAGCCGACGCGGCCGATCAGCGCCACCTTCTCGCCCGCAGCGATGCGGAACGACACGTTGCGCAGCGCCGAATCCTGCCGGTTGGGGTAGCTGAAACTCACATCCTTGAACTCGATGTCGCCGCGCAGTTCGCGGCGCTGAATGAAGTTCGCACCCGGCGGCCGCTCGACCGGGTTGTTCATCGTCTTGTCGAGCGACTCGAGCGATGTCCGCGCGGTCTGGTATTGCATCAAGAGCCCGACGAGTTGCCCCAGCGGCGCAAGCGCCCGCGAGGCCAGCATCGAACAGGCAATCAGGCCGCCCATCGAAAGCTGGTTTTCGGCGATCAAGTAGACCCCAAGCAGCACCACCGCCACCGAGACCAGTTGCTGGACCGTGCTGGCCCCGTTGACGGCGGATGCCGACAGGATCCGTGTCTGGTTCGACACCCGCGACAGGAAGGCGGCCGACGTTTCCCAGCGCGACTGCATCTGCGCCTCGGCGCCGTGGGCCTTGATCGTCTCCAGGCCGGTCAGGCTCTCCACAAGTGTCGCATTTCGCTGCGCGGCTGCGCGGTAGGTCGTTTCCGACAGTTCGTGCATGCGATGCTGGATCACAAACGCATAGGCCGCAACGATCAGGATGCCCGCCAAAGGGGGCAGGATCAGCGGCCAGGCGATCCACGCGGTCACCAATAGGAAAATTACCGCGAACGGAAGGTCGATCAGCGCAGTGACTGTCGCCGAAGTGATGAAATCCCGCACTGACTCGAAGGATCGGAGGTTGGCCGCAAACGAGCCGACCGACGCCGGTCGCTCCTCCATGCGCATGCCCAGCACGCGCTCCATGATCAACGCCGAAAGCTGCAAATCCACACGCGCGCTGGCAAGATCGACGAAATAGCCCCGCAGCATGCGCAGCACGACATCCGCGATCAGAACGACTCCGACACCGATCGCCAGCACCCACAGCGTCTCGAGAGCACGATTGGGCACGACCCGGTCATACACGTTCATGGTGAACAGCGGCACCGCGAGCGCAAACAGGTTGATCAGCAGCGCGGCGCCAAGCACATCGCGATACACCGGCCACTGCTGTTCAAGCGCACCCCAGAACCAGTGCGCCGGTTGCGTATCCCCAACCGTCGGCGTACGACTGTCGAACCGGAACACGGGACGCGCAAAGGCAGCAATGCCGAGATAGCGCGCCAGCAATTCGTCGCGAGAAATCGTCGCTTCGCCCTGCCCGGTTTCCGGAAACAGCACCCGCGCGATGGAACCCGCATCATCCCACCCGACCAGCACGCACGCGTTGTTCGCGTCGACCAGCAGGATGGCCGGCAGCAACGTCGGGTCGATCTTGTCCAGCGGGCGACGCAGCAGTTTGCACGACAGCCCGGCACGTGCCGCGGCGCGCGGCAGAAGCGAGGGCGTCAGAACCCCCCGCTCCAGCGGTAGCCCTGCGGACAACGCAGCGCGCGTCGTCGGCCGGCCGTTGAGGCGCGCAACCTCGACCAGACAGTCGAGCAGCGGATCGTGGTGCAGCAGATCCTCGCGCAGCACCGCGCTTTGGCCTGCGACATTGCGACTCACTGACATATCAGCCTGCGTTTTTCGGAGCGGTTCACTCATACGCTTTTTCGCTTTCTCGACATACGCTTATCGGCGGGCATCCGATGGACTTGATGCAATCCGGGGCCAGAAGCGTGCGGATTGTCACGATTGCGCGTGAACCCTCATGGATTGATAGCAATTATCATCGAAAAATCAATGTAAAACAGCGACTTTCAGCGAAATCGCGCGAAGCCGTATACCACGGCGAGCGCAATCGCCAACACGCAGTGCCTGGTCCGGATGACGGGAATGGCGATTCCGCAGAGCGCTCCTACGCACGCTCCATAGTCAGAACTACCGGTTTATCGCCCTGCAAGTGGGAGAATGTCAGGAGCCATCCTTGTAACCCTTATGAATACTAGGGTTTGACAAACTTTTGTCAGGAGTGCCGTTGGCCGGACCAAGGATCAAGGGAGGTCTGGCCGGGCTGATGGGCAAGCCGTTGCACCGCGCGCAGCCGGCCGCAAACCGTGCCACGCGGGCCGAGATCGAATGAAAACGGGGAAACGGCGAGAATCAGACGGGTGGCGGAGAGGGTGGGATTCGAACCCACGATAGAGTTGCCCCTATTCCGGTTTT
>DAORCC010000134.1:0-7005 GCA_035345235.1 Azospira sp. | reverse complement strand
TGGCCTTCGAGCTTTTTTCCGTGGCAGCTCGCGCACTCTGCCTTGTAGATGTTCTCGCCTTCCATAAAGACATAGGGGTCTGGGCCGCCACCGTCGCTGCAGGCGACCACGCTCACCGACAATGGCAGCAGCAGTGTCATCGTACGGCACCAGCCACTCAGAGCAATCGCTTCCGCCCGGGTTGTCGCGACCTTCATCCTCAGGCCTTGTGCTTTCTCTGCGTTTTGTTCCTTGCTGCCGCCTGCTTTGCCTTCGTTTCCTGCAAAAGCTTGATCGCACCAACGACGTTGACCCCCGCAACCAGCAGTGCGGGCCACAATGGTAGCGACTGTCCTGACAGCCAGCCCCACGCGAGCAGTGCAAACAGGGCCAGGCCACCGACCAGCAGCGTCATCGAACCAAAACTGAACATCCCCTTGTAATCTTCTGCCATGCACCAATTCTCCGTCTGAAAATGCCCCCGGTCATTGCCGGAAAAGCGCGTAAGTTACCACGGCGAAATATCGCCGCGGCGCGTTCATTAGCTGCTGACCGTGCCGGAGATCATGTAATAGAGCGCAGCTGCCGTGGCACCGTAGATAGGGGCCGTGATCACCCTGGTAGTGCGATCTTGAGCAGGGCCGCGCGCCTTATCCGATCGTGGCGATAAACCTGTCGGATCTGCCTGCGCTCGGCGCATTCGGCGTGTGCCTTGAGCCATGCCAGCATCGCTGCGTACCGCATCGGTGATGGCGGCGGATGGGTTCGGCATTGTCGCTTATCCTCAGGCGGCGGCAGCGATCGAGTGCCAGACCTCTTGCAAAGTCGCGCGCAGCAGCGCGCTGTCGGCATCGGCGTGGGAGGCATGGATGGCAACAACCAGACGACGATCGAAGTCAACGAGCAGGCTTGTTCCGTAGGGGCCGATCAGCGCAATGCGGTTACCCTTCCCGCCAAGTCGGACGAATCCATAGCGCAGGGTACTGCCAGCAGGCAGCCCTGCCAGCGCGGTGTCGCCGCTGCCGCTTGTCGGCGCCAGAAGTGCTTCGATCAGCCAGTCCGGGATGCGGCCACGCTTGCTACCGGGGCGCGCATCGAGCAGAAGCTGGCCGAATTTTGCGTGATCGCGCGGGCTGAGCGCGAGGCCGGCGGCAAGTTCGTGGCCGCCCGGATCCGTGAGCCAAAAAGCGATGTCTTCTGGTCTCATGTTCGCGAAAAACTGCTCGCAGAAAAGCCGTGCCGGTGAACTGCCGCTGGCCTCCGAGATTGCCCACGCCAGCAAATCGTCCTCCGGGCGACCTTCCGCGGGCGACAGGCCGTGCCTGGGGGCGAGTGCTGTCCACGTTTCGAGGCGTGTCAGCCAGGTGCGCACGCCTTCGCCAGACGCCGCCGTCCAGCCGCCGGCCCGCTGCCAGTCAGCGATGTCGGCGGCTCTCCAGCCATAGCCAACGTCGCCCTCAAGCAGGCGGCGTGCTGACAGCTTGCGTAGTGCTGCATTGTCGGCGAGGGGAGCGATTGGTCGTGCCACTGATTTGTCGGCGGCCAGCCTGCCTTGCGAGACGGTTATGGCACCGAGTATTGAAAGTACTGGCCTCGTGCCGGAAAGCAGCAGGCGTGGCTTGTTCGGCGGCGTCCCGTGCCAGTAGCGCTCGACGACGCGCTGACCATTTTTGATTACTACCAGCGCGTCAGCATCGAGCCTGGTCTGCAGCAGGAAGGCCAGGTCGCGGCGGGTGCCGTCAGCGGGATCTTTGACCGGAATCTTGTCGAATTCAAGCGTGCGCGTCTTGGTTTGTGTACGATCGCCGGCTGATGATGTGCTCAGTCGAAACGCCGGCATAAAGGTCGTCGCGGCTGCCAGCGTTGCGCGGCGTGATCCGGCATCGAGCCAGTTGTCGGCATGGATCCATTCACCAAGACGGCGCTCGCCGACAGCCTGTGGCATGTGGCTGCACCGTTCGGCAGCCAACAGCGGCATGGCCGCCAGCAACAGGCCGAAACCGGCCGACAGGTGGTGTCCTCGACCCTTCACCGATACCGCCTTCGTGATCATGATTCATCTCCTTTGCCCATCCACCGCGCGGACGCTGCGCAAACGACATCGTTGATGTTGCCTACGCGCTCCCAGGTTTCACGCAGCCATTCGGCATCCCCGGGCAGGCTGTCATCGGCCAGTTGGTGCAGCCAGTCGCTGCAGCCGAGTGCGACGGCATCGTCGTCGAGCAAGATCATCAGCTCATCGATCCGCTCCCGCAACGGCCGTTGCCGGCGCAGGCCAGGCTCCGAAAGCTGTGCATCGCGGCCGTAACGGCAAGCCTGGAACTTGTTGTAGCGCGCGACATGGCGTAGTCCTTCGGCATCGAATCCCGGGCGTTCGCGCAGCAGGTAGCGACATAGCGATTGGGCCAGCGCAGCAAGCGCCGTCGCCCGGCCGACCGAGAGCGGCGTGTCGCACACGCGGATCTCGACGGTGCCGAATTCGGGTTTTGGCCGGACGTCCCAGTAAAGATCCTTGATGCTTTTTGCGATGCCGCAGTCCTGCAGCAGCCGGAAGTGGTCGAGGAAATCATGCCAGTCGGCAAGTGGCGGGCACTGGCCTGAAAGCGGAAAGGCGGAGACCGCGTTCAGGCGTGCCGACTGGAACAGGGTGTCGACCCCATCGACGAAAGGCGAGGCAGCGGAGAGTGCGATGAAAGCCGGTACGTACTCGCCGAGCGCCTGGGTCAGCCAGATCGCCTCATCGGCGGAGGTGACGCCGACGTGGATGTGCTGGCCGAAAACGGTGAACTGCTTGGCGAGGTAGCCATAGCGCTGGTAGATGGCGTCGAAGCGCTCGCCCGGGCAGATGCGACGTTCCGGCCAACGGTGGAAGGCATGCGTGCCGCCACCGCAAAGCCCGATGTTGTTACGCCGGCAGTGCGTCACCAGCGTATCGCGCAGTCCGGCGAGGTCGGCGGCGATGCCGGCGACGGTAACCTGCGGCAGGGTACTCACCTCGATCATGCTCTCGGTGACTTCGAGCTTGATCTCGCCGAAGCGTTCGTCGTACTCGAGCGCCTGCATCAGGTCGGTGGCGCCGCGCGTCAGATCGTAGTCGCGGCGAGACAGCAGTTGCAGTTCGAGTTCGACTCCCAGTGTCAGCGGTTGGCTTTCGCGAAACTCGCCAATGCCTTCGCTCATGCGATGCCTCCCTTCTTCTCGCCGTCGCCGGCCGTTTCACCGGCACGCACCAGCGCCAGCCGGCACAGTACCGGCCCGGCGATTTCCATGATCGCTGCCGCAAGCAACGGCAGCAGCAACGCCGAACGGCCGACCTCGGGATAGAGTGCGGCAATCTCGTAGGCCATGAATACCGCTGTTGCCGACAGCGGCTGGATGCCGAGGCCGACCCACAGACGCTTGGTGCGCGGCAGATCGCGGCCGCCGATGAAGGCTGCGGCGCTCTTTGCTGCGGCGCGCACGAGCAACAAGCCAAGCGCCTGCAACGCGGTGAGCCAGGTGAATTCCTGCCAGGGCAGCGAGGCGCCGACAATGACGAAGAGGATGATCGCGAGCAGCCAGTGCGCTTCCGGCAACTGCGTGTAGGCCAGCGTCTGCCGGCGGTCGTCGAAGGCGAGCAGGGCGCCCATCACGAACAGCGTCAGGAACACCGGCACCGCCAGCATGCGCGCGACGCCAACCGCGAGCAACGCCATCGCGACGAGCACGAAGACCTGCGCCAGGGAGCGCTTGGGCAGGCGTGCCGCAACGACCAGCGTCAGCCGTGCCGTACCCCACGCGATCAACGCGGCGCCGGCGGCGACCCACAGCGGATGGGCGACGGCGTTGATCCAGTCAGCGCTCAGTTCGGCATGCACGAAGCCCAGCACGAGTGCGAAGAGCACGAATGAAACGGCGGTGGCGATTGCGGTGTGCAGGATCACGCGTTCGGTGACCTGTCCCTGCGCCGACGATTCCTCGACGGTGAGCAGCACCACCGCCGGTGCCGACGCCATCGTCACCGCGGCGGTGGCCGCCGCCCAGCCCGGGCTGAGGCCAACCAGCGCCCAGGCGAAGAAAAAGATTGCAACGAACGAAAGCAGCACATCCGCCGCCGTCGCACGCAGCAGCGAGGGGTTGCCGAGCAGCCAGCGTAGATCGAGGCGGCGACCGGCTTCCATGAGCAGCAAGCCGAGCGAGGCGTCGGCGATGGGGCGCGCCTGCGTCAGTGCCTCGACGCTGATCCAGCTGAGCAGCGAGGGGCCGAACAGGGTACCGGCAAGCACGTAGCCGACGATCTTGGGAACACCGAAACGGGCGCGCAGCCACTCGCCGGCAAGCAGGCCGACGACGAGCAGCAGGCCGAAGAGCGCCAGCGTGTCGATCTGGTCGGGGAAGGGCGGCAGGAAGAACAGGCGTTCCTGCGTCGACTCCCACACCCCCCGGGCGTAGGTGATCAGTGTTTCCATCGGCGCTCCATTCGATGGGCTCCGGGCGGACGTGGCATCACCATCGGCGGCGGCGTGCGGCGGTGAGGAATTCGTCGAGGATGGGCGTGCAGTCGAGCAGATGCGGCGCCCCGGGTGGGTGGAACTCCGGATGCCACTGCACGCCGAACACGTAGTTGCGGCCTTCGAAGCGGATCGCCTCGATCACCTCGTCGTCGGCACCGTGCGCCTCGACCCTGAGACCGCGGCCCAGCGCCTTGATTGCCTGATGGTGGATCGAGATCGTGCCGCCACGGCGCTGCTCCGGGTAGAGGCGGGCGAGCGACGAATCCTCGTTCCAGACGATGTCGTGGCTGTGGCGGTCGTAGTCGTCATGCAGGTGAACACTGGCCCCGGGAATCTGCGTCGCGATGTCCTGCCACAGCGTGCCGCCGAGCGCCACGTTGATGAGCTGCGCGCCACGGCAGATGCCGAGCACAGGTCGTCCGAGCTCCATGAACTCGTGCAGCAGTTCCATCTCGTAGGCGTCGCGATGGCGGTCGCCGTTCCACTCGGGCTGCAGGGGTTCTTCGCCGTAGCACTGCGGACTGACGTCGGCGCCACCCTGAAGGATCAGGCCGTCGAGGTATTCGGCATAATCGGAAAGGCGGAAGTTGCTGCGATTCACGACCCCGTCGCCGCAGACGGCGGGGATCATGAAGACCATTGTCTCGCGCGACATGACCCAGTGCGCGACGGATTGCTCGAGATACTGCAGCGATTTCGACTGCAGGCCGGTGGCGCCTTCGGGCGGATGGTAAATTCGCGCCGAGAGACCAATTCTGAGCGGGCGTCGTCCCATGGCTTGCTCCTGATGTCGAGTGATGGCATCGATCAGGGCGGGTGTGGATCCGCTGCTCGGAAGCAGGACTATAATCGCCCGCTTTCCGCCTGATCAAACGCGATGCTGTACCAACGATACTGTCCGGTGCGATACACGATTCTGCCGCTGCTGCTGGCACTACTTTCCGCCTGCGCGACCGAAGTCGATCGAGGCTCTTCAGTGGCGACCTCGACCTCGCCGTCCGTCGTGCCCACTGCATCGGAGTCGATGCCCGCTTCAACGGCAGTGGAAAGCGCCGCAGCTACCGCACTTAACGCGGCTACCGAAAAGACGCCATCTCTGCACGACATCGGCAACGCCATATTCTTTCAGCGCGGGTCAGCGTTGCTGGATGATCCTGCGCTGACGGTACTGCGTCTTCATGCAGAGCGCCTACGGGAAAATTCACGGCTCGTCGTGATGCTGGTGGGCCATACGGATCATCTCGGCAGTCGTTCATTCAATCTGGCGATCGCCGAGCGGCGGACTGCGGCCGTCAAGGCAAAACTCCGTGAATTCGGGGTGCCGGCGAGGCAGATTCGCGAACGCAGCTACGGCTACGAACAGCCGGGTGCTGCTTGCGCTGGTGAGCCTTGCCGCCGCAAGATGCGGCGCGTTGATCTGCTGTATCCGAAGCCGCGTACCGAGCGTCGGCTCGGCGAGCAGAAGCGCTAAAAAAATGGGTTGCAGAGAGGAGGCTCCGCAACCCAAATACTCGATGTCGCTACTGTCCTCTCGCCGAGAGGGCTCTCACAGATAGCAGCCGCAACGTAGCAGGTCGCAGGTAAGTTTTCCGTAAACGCTCCCCCGTTTTTTTGTGCCCGATAAGGCATGAGTCTGTGTTTTGTAAACGCAATGTAAGTGTTTCCTGCCCCGTCAGTTCATCGTAAGTTTCAAGACAAAGACTCCGTGACGGGCCTGCTCCGTAAATAGAAGCGGGCTTGGGTTTTCCAACACAAAGGAGGAGTCATCATGTCACTCAACGAGCAAGGCGCAGCCTACTGGTCAGCAACGCTAAAGTTGCTGGGCGGTATTCTGGCCGTCTGGTTCATCTGTTCTTTCGGCGCGGGCATCCTGTTCGCGGACGCTCTGAACAGCATCAAGCTCGGCGGCTATCCGCTCGGCTTCTGGTTCGCGCATCAGGGTTCGATCTACATCTTCATCGCGTTGATCTTCTTCTACGCGAAGGCGATGGGCGACCTCGACCGCAAATTCGACGTTCACGAAGACTAAGGAGCCCGCTTAATGGATCTGCAAACTACAACCTATCTGGTGGTCGGCGCCTCGTTCGCGCTGTACATCGGCATCGCCATCTGGGCGCGTGCCGGTTCCACCAGCGAGTTCTACGCGGCCGGCGGCCAGGTGCACCCGGTCATGAACGGGATGGCGACGGCGGCTGACTGGATGTCGGCGGCTTCGTTCATCTCCATGGCCGGCCTGATCGCCAACATGGGTTACGGCGGCGGTCTCTTCCTGATGGGCTGGACCGGCGGCTACGTGCTTCTCGCCATGCTGCTCGCTCCGTACCTGCGGAAGTTCGGCAAGTTCACCGTGCCGCAGTTCATCGGCGACCGCTTCTACTCGAAGTCGGCCTCGACGGTGGCGGTGGTGTGTCTGCTGACGGCCTCGCTGACCTATATCATCGGCCAGATGACGGGCGTCGGCGTCGCGTTCTCGCGCTTCCTGAACGTTTCGTCCGACACCGGCATCTACATCGGCCAGGCGATCGTGTTCCTG
>DAORCC010000133.1:0-7037 GCA_035345235.1 Azospira sp. | reverse complement strand
CTGCCGGAGGAGAAGGCGCGGGGGATCACGCTCGATCTCGGCTACGCCTACACCCCCTTGCCCGACGGCAGCACACTTGGCTTCATCGACGTCCCCGGCCACGAGAAGTTGATCCACAACATGCTGGCCGGGGCCACCGGCATCGATTTCCTGCTGCTCGTCGTCGCCGCGGATGACGGGCCGATGCCGCAGACGCGGGAGCATCTGGCGATCGCCGAGCTGCTCGGTCTGCAGCGTGCGGCCGTCGCGCTGACCAAGTGCGATGCCGTCGATGCAGCGCGCGCCGACGCTGCCGAATCCGAGATACGCACACTGCTCGCGCAAGGCCCCTTTGCCGAAGCCCCCATCTACCGCGTTTCGGCCAGAACCGGCGACGGTATCGCCGCACTGCATGCCCATCTCGCGGCAGCAGCGGCGCACACGGCAACGCCGTGCGACGGCCGTTTCCGGCTCGCCATCGACCGCTGCTTCAGTCTTTCCGGCATCGGCACCGTCGTGACCGGCACGGTCTTCTCGGGCACGGTGCGTGTCGGTGACACGCTGACCGTGTCGCCCCCCGGATTTTCCGCACGGGTGCGCAGCCTGCACGCACAGGACAAGCCTGCGGAAACCGGCCACGCCGGGCAGCGTGTCGCGCTCAACCTGACCGGCGATTTTTCGCGCGAGGCGATCAGGCGCGGCATGTGGGTACTCGATCCGCGCCAGCACCTGCCGCTCGACCGCTTTGCGGCAACGCTGCGCCTGGCACGTGATGAAACACAGGCACTGCGCCACTGGACACCGGTGCATGTGCACCTCGGCGCCGAGGACATCATCGGCCGTGTTGCGCTGCTTGAAGGCGATACCGTTGCACCGGGGACCGAGGCCCTGGCCGAGATCGTGCTCGAACGGCCGCTCTGCTGCGTCGCCGGCGACCGCTTCGTGCTGCGCGACACCTCGGCGACGCGCACGCTGGCCGGCGGCCGGGTGCTCGACATCTTTCCGCCGACGCGGCACAAGCGCGCGCCGGCACGACTGGCGGCGCTGCGCCTCGCCGCACAGGGCGAGCCTGCTGCCACGTTGCGAGAGCTGCTCATCGCCAGCCCGACCGGCGTCCTGCTCGAACGCTTCGCGCAGGGCTGGAACCTCACCGATGCCGATGCCGGACGCCTGTGGCAGGGGCTGGCCCCCGTTCGCATCGACACGCGCGACGGTGTGCTCGGTTTTGCGGCGGATGTCTGGGCAGGGCATGGCGAAAAACTGGTCGCCGCACTCGCCGCCGAGCACGAACGCGCCCCCGACATGCTCGGCGCCGAACACGAGCGACTGCGTCGACTGACGGCACCGACGCTCGCCCGAGCCGCCTTCGACCATCTCGTCGACGCAGCGCTGGCCGCCGGCCGCATCGCCCAGACCTCGAGCTGGCTGCACCTGCCCGAGCACCGTGTCACGCTGTCCGCCGCCGACAGCGACCTGTGGCGCAGCCTCGCACCGCTGGTTGCAGCAGAACCCTTCCAGCCACCGCGCGTGCGCGACATCGCGAAGGCAACCGCGATTCCGGAAGACACCGTGCGCGCACTGATGAAGCGTGTGGCGCGCACCGGCAAGCTCTACCCGGTCGCCCTCGATCACTACTTCAGCGACGATGCCGTCGAGCGCCTGGCCGCGATCGTCGCGACACTGTGCACCGGGCACGGCGCTGCGCGCGCCGCCGAGTTGCGCGACATCATCGGTGGCGGACGCAAGGTGGCCATCCATATCCTCGAATTCTTCGACCGCATCGGCTACACTCGACGCGTCCGCGACCTGCGCGGAACGAAAGACGAACATGTGTTGCGGGAAGCGGCAGTCCCGCGGCAATGGAAGATGCAATGACGCAGTTTCAAACCACGGAAGAGATCGTTCCCCGGTGGGGCGGCCGGTCTTCAAAACCGGCAGGGGCCGTCAGACGGTCCCTGGTAGGTTCGACTCCTACTCTCTTCCGCCATTCCTCCTGAGCGACGATGGCGCACATTCCTTTCCATGGCGCCGTTCCCGACGGCCTGCTCTACGATACCGACCACGACGTGTGGGTTCGTTGCGACGGTGACGAGGTGCTCATCGGCATCACCGCCTTCGGTATCTTTCTCGCCGGCGAGATCATCGCCTTCACGGCAAAGCCGCGCGGCGCCGACGTTGCACGCGGACGCGGGCTGGGCACCGTGGAAAGCCGCAAGACCGTGCTCGCCGTGCATTCGCCGATTTCCTTCACGCTGCTCGACATGAACGAGGCGCTGGAGGAGCACCCGGCGCCGATCAACGCCGACCCGTACGCCGCCTGGCTGGTACGCGCTCGTCCGCAGGACTGGGAGGTTGACAGGGAACGCCTGGTCGATGCCGCCGCCTACCGCGCGCACATCCTCGCCATCGAACCGGAAGCGCGCTTCGCATGAGCAAGCTCGCAATCCTGCTCTGGTCGGTCGACCTCGAACGCGCCGACCTCGCCGCGGCGCCCTTCGTCTACGCGGCGGCCGCCACGGCACTCGATGCCGAAGTCGAAGTCCACTTCGCCGGCCGCTCGGTGCGCCTGCTCGTCGCACACGAGGCCGAGCGCCGCGGCACCGCCGAAAGCGGCGGGCGCAGCCTCTACGCTTTCATGCAGGATGCCGCGCACGGCGGCGCCCGTTTCCTCGCCTGCAGCATGGCCTGGGCAGCGTACGTGCGCGACGGGGAAGCCACGATTCCGGAACTGTCCGGCCACGCCGGCGCAACCGCCTTCGTGGCACGCACCCTCGATCCGGAGTGGCGAACGCTGGTGTTCTGAGCAGCACGGAAGGCATCAAACGGGTGCCCGTGCCCTGCGGAGGTGCAGCCGGCGGCGTCGCAACCAGGCGACACCCGCCTCGGCCAGATACGGTGAAATGGCGCCAAAACTCAGCGCAGCAAGGATTTCGAACGGCAACATCGGGGGCACCTCGCGGGGGATGGCTGCTGTAACGACATTCCCAGCAATCGCCGTTCCATACCCGCGATGAGCTTTCCACCCGGCGGCGCGGCGGCGCCGGACGCGCTCAGATCGAGCGCAGCAGGGCGTCGAAATCGACCGTCTTCTCGACGAAGGCGCTGCGCGGGAAATGCGCGAGGAAACCGACGCGGCGCGGCCGCTCGGGGTTGGCGGTGGAGAATTCCACCAGCCGGATATCCGACCCATCCGGCACCTCCGGGCCAACCACGATGTTCATCGCATTGAGCCGCATCTCGATCAGCTTCGGCTGGATGATGGCCTCGGCGTTCTGCAGCGCCTCGATCACCGGATCGAGATAGGCGTCGAGGCCGACACCCGCTGGCCGGATCTCGTTCAGTTCGGCTTCGTTCGCGGCCAGCTGGTTACGCAGCCGGGTGACATCGGTCGCTTCACGCGGTGCCGTTGCCAGCATCGAATCGACGCTGCTGCCGCCCTGTTCGAGCAGCCTCAGGCGCGTCTGCAGCAACTGGCGATAGGCCTCAAGCTGATCGCTGCGCTGTCGGTTCTCGGCGACATCGCGCAGGGCTGCGAGCACCAGCTGCTCCAGCACGAAATCCTCCAGCCCCGCACGCAGCACGTCCTCGGTCGCCGTAAAGCCGGCGATGCGCATGTCGCTGAAACTGACGGTGCGCTGCGCGACGTCCTGGCGCAGCATCTCGCCTTCCATGGCGTGGCCGAGCACCGTGCGCTCGACGCGTGTCGCTGCCACCACACAGTGCAGTGTCTCCATGCCGGATGCCGCCGGCGATTTCATGAAATCGCGCAGATCCTGGCTTGCCGAGAGCGCCTCGCCGACATCGCCCGGGCGCGTGAAAAAGGCGCGCAGCAGCGGCGTCCGCCCCCAGTTGTCCGGCGTCAGTTCAATGCCGGCGGGGATATGGCTGACGGCCCCGTGCGCATAGGCCAGCGCATGCTCGACCGCGGGCGACAGGCGCTCGCGCGCACCGCTCATCACCTTCAGGCGGGGGTCGGTACCTTCGATGACACGCTCGACGGCCGCCTGCAGACGCTCATTGGCCGGGGCATCGCCCTTGCTGCCGAACAACCAGTCGAAGAATCCCATCGCGCGCGCCTATTTGAGCTTCTGCATCGCATCGTCGAGCTGGCGGCGCAGCGCATCGGTCGGCCGCCCCTGTGCCTCGGCGACACGAATCTGCCGTACCAGGTCGGCAATGCGGCTCGGGCTGCTGCCCGCGTCGGGCTGCGTCGGTGTCACGCGCACGGTGCCCGGCGGCACCTGCGGCGCACCACCCGGCACCACCTCGACACGCTCGCCGCCCGCCGGGTTCTGCCGCTTCGCGGTGATGACCAGTGCCCTCGGTGGCGGCGCCGGCTTGATCACCTTCGGCCCCGCCAGCCCGAGCGGCTTGGGCGGCCCCCGGTACTCGGCGATCGCACCGTGCAGCTGCTTGCGCAGTTCGCTCGTTTCACGCCCTTCCGCATTGGCCTCGCGGATCTGGCGCAGGATGTCGTCGATGCGCGCCGGTGTCGCCGCCGAGCGACTGGCCTCGCCGTAGCTCTCCTTCGGCGCCTTGACGGCGATGTCGAACTCCTCCGGCGTCGAAATCATCTTGCCGAGGCGGTAGTGGTCGTAGCGCATCGCGAAAGTGAGCGCGCTGTCACCCCAGTCGCTCTTCAGCGACGTATCGGCACCGGATTCGAGCAGCAGCTTCGCCGCCTCCTCATGCCCCTCGCGCGCCGCCATCATCAGCGGCGTCGATCCGTTCGGCGCACGCGCATTGACGTTCGCGCCGCGCTTGATCAGATCCGCCGCGAGATCAGTATGGCCGTTGAAAACGGCGTAGTGCAGCGCATCCCACTGCTTGCCGTCGCGGTTGAGCACGGCACCGCGTTCGAGCAGCCAGGCCACGGCCTTCGCGTGTCCGTTCCAGGCGGCCAGCTGAACCGCCTGTTCGCCGTTGTTGTTCACCCGCCGCGGGTTGGCGCCGCGGCTGAGGAACAGCTCCATCATCTCGATGTTGCCGTTCCAGGCGGCGATCATCAGGCCGGTGCCGATGCGGTCGGCCTGGTAATCGGCGGGCATGCCCTCGTCCAGCCACTTGCGGACCGTCCGCGTATCGCCGCGCTCGACGGCAATGCCGAAGGTGATGGGGTCCGGCCCCGCCGCGAATGCGCTCGCCGCCACCAGCAGCCAGAGCGACACCAGAATCTTCCACTTGCCCACAAACACGCTCCCGGGACGACTTGCGCCCCACTTTCTGCCAAAATGCCGCGTCCGACGCCACTGCGGCCCAGCCGCATCGCCCTCGCATCGCCGCCATCCATGTTCGACCGCCACCTGACGCTCGCCCTCGCCGCCTCACTGCTGCTGCATGCAGCCGTGCTTGGCGCGGGCGCGTTCAAGGCCCTGCTCAAGCCGCCCCCGGCACCGTCGCTCCAGGTCGTCCTGAGAGTTCCTGCACCGCCGGCACCACCGGCCGAACCGCTGCTCAAGAATACACTCGATCCGGAGCCCGAACAGCCGCGCGAAGCCGATCGCCCGAAACCCCCCGAACCGCCGCCCTCGGCCAAGCCCGTGCCGCGCCCGGCGGCCGAGCCGAAACCCGAGAAGAAGCAGGTGCAGGCGGCGCAGCGAAAGCTCGCCGAACACACCTTCTATCCGCCGGAAGCGATCGCCCGCAATCTCGAAGGCGAGGTCCGCGTCATCCTCGTGCTGAGCGAGGACGGCAGCATCGCCGACGTGCAGGTCGCCGCCTCCAGCGGCCACGCCATTCTCGACAACGCGGCGGTCAAGGCCGCGTGGGCCATGGGCCGGCTGCCCGGCGCCACTGTCCGCCAGATGATCCTGCCGGTCAGCTTCCGCCTGCAGTAATCAGCGTTTTCTGAAAACCAGATCCCAGACGCCGTGCCCGAGGCGCAGGCCGCGCTGCTCGAACTTGGTGAGCGGGCGGTAATCCGGGCGCGGGGCGTAGCCATCGGCCGTGTTCTGCAGGCCGGGTTCGGCCGAGAGCACTTCCAGCATCTGCTCGGCGTAGTTTTCCCAGTCCGTCGCGCAGTGAATGTAGCCCCCCGGCTTGAGTTTCGACACCAACGTCGCCACCAGCGGCGGCTGGATCAGACGGCGCTTGTGATGGCGCGCCTTCGGCCAGGGGTCGGGGAAGAAGATGTGCACGCCGGATAGCGTTTCCGGGACTATCATGTCGCGCAGCACTTCCACCGCGTCGTGCTGGCAGATGCGCTGGTTGCTGATGCCACCCTCGGCGACCAGCTTGCACAGGCTGCCGACACCGGGCGTGTGCACTTCCAGCCCGAGGTAATCGTTCTGAGGATTCGCTGCCGAGATGGCATACGAGGTCTCGCCCATGCCACAGCCGATCTCGAAGATCTTCGGCGCACTGCGCCCGAACACGGCATCGAGGTCGACCGGCGCGTTCGCATAGGGCACGCCGATCTTCGGCATCATCTCGTCGTAGTACCGCTGCTGCGCGTTCGACACGCGCCCCTGACGCAGCACGAAGCTGCGGATGTGGCCCGCACGACCGGCGGTGTAGACGCCTTCGTCCTTCTCTTCGCTCATCAGCCGCTCAGCTTCCAATAAGGCCGGTGGTCGGCGACGACGGGTCGGCCGAATACAGCTTGCGCGGCATGCGGCCGGCGAGGAAGGCCTCGCGCCCGGCCTCGACCGCCTTCTTCATCGCCGAGGCCATCAGCACCGGGTTCTTCGCGTGGGCAATGGCGGTGTTCATCAGCACGCCGTCGCAGCCCAGTTCCATCGCAATCGCCGCATCGGAGGCCGTGCCGACACCGGCATCGACCAGCACCGGCACCTTGGCGTTGTCGATGATCAGGCGCAGGTTCCACGGATTGACGATGCCCATGCCGGAACCGATCAGCGAAGCGAGCGGCATCACCGCGACGCAGCCGATCTCTTCCAGCATCTTGCACTGGATGGGATCGTCGGCGCAGTAGACCATCACCTGGAAACCTTCCTTCACCAGCGTTTCGGCCGCCTTCAGCGTTTCCGGCATGTTCGGGAAGAGGTTGGTCGGGTCGCCCAGCACTTCCAGCTTCACCAGCGCGTGGCCGTCGAGCA
>DAORCC010000132.1:0-7097 GCA_035345235.1 Azospira sp. | reverse complement strand
ATATAGACTCCTTGCCTCAAAGCAAAGCGAACCGCCACTGCCGGCTTCCAGGCCAGCGTAAGCAATGCACCAAACTGGGTTGCCCCGCCTGCCTTGTATTAGCAGATTGGCGAACGTAAGAGTGGCTGAGGTTTCTAGGCTAACGGGACATCCTCCGCAGATACTACGGTCGGCAACCTGACGTTTTCCGAACTGTGAGATGATATTTGTGTCATCTCACAGTAATCCATCTGTCAGACTCCCCGGTAGGCCCGGTTTTCGGTCATATACACCGTGATCCCCTCAGCCATGGGGATAGTCTTGGAGAGCGGGGACGATGTGGTCCCGAACGTGTCCAAGGTTCATGTAATGCTTCTGCCGCCCAGATCGACCCGGACGGTTTCGAGACGCGTGCCATTCCGATAGCTGCTGCCGCTGTCGACGCTCAACCCACGCACAGCAATTCCGGGCGTTGCGTAACCGTACCCGGCAAGCTTATCGGCAGTCTGTTGGCGCTTGGATTCCGTGACGTGCCAAAGCCAGTGTGCGCTTCCTATTTTCCCGTATTGAAGGGTCCGGCCCATTCCTTCAAAACGCAAACGGCTCCCGAAGGAGCCGCTTTGCGCTTAGGTGGGCTGGTTGTTCAGCCTCCCGAGTGCCCTTGCTTGAGCAGGGAATCAAGGCGCATGACCTCGTCGCCGTGCATCATGATCTTCTGGCCATCCTTGGTTTCCATCACCACATCCTTATCCATGCGTTTGGCGCGACCGGCCTTGTCTTCCATGGCCATTTTGCCATCCTTGAAGAGATAGACGGTCGAACCGTCTTTCAGTTCGATGACCTTCTCCGCTCGAGCACGGGCGGCATCACTGGCGAATGCGGTAGCAGCAACGGCACTCATCGCGACAACCATCAACAGTTTTTTCAGCATTTTCTTTCTCCTTGAATTGATTGAACCTGCATTACAGATCAGATGCTACTCTCGACAGCCTTACAGTTTCGGAACCGGGGAATGACATTTGCGTCAGCACCCGGTAATTTCTCTGTCAGCATCTCTGGGAGACAGGGTTTTCGGCTACATAAACCGTAACCCCCTCAGCCCCGGGGACAATCCAAGCGGGAACGGCGCGGTCCCGGACGTATCGAACTTCCAGGTGATGCTCTTGCCGCCCACGCCCATTTGCACGGTTTCGAGATGTGAGACGTTCAAGCTTCTGTCACCGTGTCCCCCCGCAAGCGAAGCAGATTACAAATTTGTAATTTTTCAGTCAGCTTTCTGTTGGTCAGCATCCGGCAACATCTCGCCCATTCGGTATTCAGGACGGGCGTCCGATGCATTGTTATCCGCTTGGGGTGAAGACACGGCTGGCGGTCACCCTCCTGACCGCGATGCTTGCCGCGGCAGCTTCCGCACAGGCGGAGACCTTGCGCGAGGTGTTCGAGAAAGCGTGGGCCAATTCTCCACAGGGGCGAACGGCAGAGGCGAAACGGGACGAAGTCGCTGCCAGCCGATCGGTAGCCGAATCCTGGTTTCCTGCTGCCCCGAAAATTGACGCTTTTCACCGGACCGACCGGTGGAACAGCGATCTGGGTAACCAGGAGAGCGAAGTCGGCATTTCGATTCCGCTCTGGCTGCCTGGACAGAAGGCTGCCCGCAGGAGCCTGGCGGAAGCCGACGGCGCAGAGAACGAAGGCGACATCCAGGCGACACGGCTGGCCGTGGCCGGTGAACTGCGCAGAGCGCTATGGACGCTGGTCATGGCCAGGAGTGAAGCAGAGGTTGCCGCTGAACGCCTGAAAACCGCGCTAGGACTCGAAGCGGATGTCGGCAGGCGGCTCAAAGTGGGAGAAATTGCCCGCTCCGACCTGTTGCTCGCCCGGCAGGAAACCGCCAGTGCGCGGGCAGCCGCTGCCGACGCCCAACTCGGGGTGGTGCGCAGCCTGCAACGCTACCGTGTGCTGACCGGTACGGACCGCTTGCCGGATAATCCGCAGGAACCGCTCGCGGTGGCCGTCAATCGGGCGGTCGATCCCCGCGTCGCCGCCGGCCAGGCCGTTATCGAGCGCGCCCGCGCTGCCCTCAAACTGGCTCAGGAGTCGCGCCGCGAGGCGCCGAGTATCGGTGTTCTGTATCGCCGCGATCGTGACGTATCCGGTGCCACCCCGCGCGACAGCATTGGTTTTGCCATCAGCATTCCGCTGGCTGTCGAAGTGCGCAATGCGCCCCTGATGGCCAGCGCCAACACGGCCCTGATCGAGGCAGAGGCCCGCTATCGGCGGCTCCTTGCCGAAGTCGAGGCCGATGTGCTCGAAGCCGAGGCGCAGCTCGAATCGGCCGGTCTCGGTGCTGCGCTGGCGGTCGAGCGCGAGCAAGCCGCGGCGGAGCGCCTGACGCTGCTGCGCCGCTCGTTCGAGCTTGGCGAAACCTCGCTCGTCGAACTGCTGCGCGCCCAGTCCCAGACCACCGAGGCCCGTATCGAAGGGGTCCGCAGCCGTTCCCGACTTTCCGCCGCGCAGGCCAATCTGAACCAGGCTCGAGGAATCACGCCGTGACCCGACCATCTTTCATCCCGACCTGGGCCGCTGTTGGTATTGCGGCCATTCTGCCGGCGCTGTTTTCCCTGTCTGCGCCGGTCATCGCCCATGAAGGCCATGAGCACGGGGCCACCGCGAAGCCTGACGATGTCCGGCTGGCGCCACGCTTCGAGGTGCGCAACGAGGACGTGGAAATCGTCGGGGTGCTTGCCGACAAGAATCTGCTCATCTATGTCGACCGCGCCAGCGACAACGGGCCCATTCAAGGCGCGCAGATCGAAGTCGAGGGGCCAGGGATCCAAGAGCTTGCCACCGCGATGGCCGACGGGGTCTATCAACTACCGGCCGCCGCCCTCGCCCAGGCCGGCAAATACCCGCTGATGCTGACGATTCAGGCTGGCGAAATCGTCGATCTGCTCGCCGCCACTCTGGAGGTGGGAGAAGTCCCGGCGGCAGCGTCCGCCGCGGAAAATAGCGAACGTCAGTGGTGGCTCTTCGCAGGGATTTCGCTGCTCCTGCTCTGCGGTGGCCTGGTCGCGCGTCGCCTGCGCCGCCAAGCGAAAGAAAGGGCCATTCACCATGGCTGATTCCCGCAACACCAGCCGTGACGCCCTTGTCCTGCTGTTGGCCAGCGCTCTCACGGTTCAGGTCTGGGCGCACGGCGGTGAGGACCATGGCGACGAGAAGAAATCCACCCCGGCCCCGCTGGCGGTCGCCGCAGTCAACACAGTCAACGCCCAGTGGCAGGTGACCTTTATCGAGCCTGCCTTGCGCTTGCCGGATGGCAGCGTCTTCGTGCCGAAGTCGGCACAACGGCAACTCGCCCTGCGCACCCAGACGGCAGTCAAAGGCGAGTTTCCACGCACCATCGAACTCAATGGCCGCGTGGTCGGCGACCCCAATGCTGGCGGCCGCGTGCAGACTTTCCAGAGTGGGCGGATCGAGGCCGGCCCGAAGGGGCTCGCGGTACTCGGCCAGCGGGTCAGCAAAGGACAGCTACTCGCCTGGTTGCAGCCGGCGAGCAGCGCCATCGAACGCGGTTCGCAGCAGTCGGCGCTGGCCGAACTCGCGGCCCAGGAAAGCGTCCTCGAACGCCGTGTCGCACGCCTCAGGCAACTGGAAGGCAATGTTCCGCAGAAGGATATCGAGCAGGCACAGATCGAACTCGCCGCCTTCAAGAAGCGAAAAGGCGTGGTCGGCGCTAGCCTCGGCCGTGAAGCACTGGTGGCGCCGGTCAGCGGTGTCGTCAGCGCGGCCAACGCCGTCGTGGGTCAGGTAGTCGATGCGCGGGAGGTGGTTTTCGAAGTGATTGATCCACAGCGCCTGGCGGTCGAGGCGCTGGCCTACGACCCGCTGTTGCTCGCCGGATTGGCCAAGGCCAGCGCGCCGGTGGCCGGCGGCGTTCTCGATCTTTCCTTCGTCGGCATCGGGCGCACTCTCAAGGAGCAGGCCATGCCGGTACTGTTCCGTGTCGAATTGCCGAAAGCCGGCGAGTTGCCTGCGCTTGCGGTCGGCCAGACACTCAAGGTACTGGCCCAGACCAGCGAGCGCCAGTCCGGCGTCGCCATTCCCGTCGGCGCCGTGGTGCGCAATGCGGCCAACGAATCGGTGGTCTGGGTGCATGGAAGCGCCGAGCGTTTTATCTCGCGCAAGGTCAGGATCGCGCCGCTGGACGGTCATACCGTGGCAGTGACCGACGGGCTGAGCGGCGGCGAGCGGGTCGTCGTGCAGGGTGCCGCATCGCTGTCCCAGATTCGTTGAGGGCGCGCCGTGTTTGATTTCATCATCAATAGCAGCCTCAAGCAGCGCCTGATCGTGCTTGGCGTCTCGTTGCTGCTGATCATTTATGGCGCCCTGACCGTGCGCAAGATGCCGGTAGACGTCTTCCCCGACCTCAACAAGCCGATGGTCACGCTGATGACCGAAGCCGGCGGCATGGCGCCCGAAGAGGTCGAGCAGTTGATCACATTCCCCGTCGAAGCGGCGATGAACGGGATGCCCGGCGTGACGCGCGTGCGCTCCGTGTCCGGCATCGGCCTGTCGGTGGTGTATGTCGAGTTCGAGTGGGGCAGCGAGATTTACCGCAATCGCCAGCAGATCGCGGAACGTCTCAACCTGGTCCGCGAGCAGTTGCCGCAGGGCATCGTTCCGCAGATGGGACCGATCTCGTCGATCATGGGCGAGATTCTGCTCATCGCCTTGCCAGCCGACCCCGACAAGGTCAGCCCGATGCAGGTCCGGGAATACGCGGACTGGGTGATTCGCCCGCGCCTGCTGACCATAGCCGGCGTCGCGCAGGTCATTGCCATTGGTGGCCAGGTCAAGCAGTACCGCATTGAACCCGACCCGGCCCGCATGCAGGCGCTGGCGGTGACGCTGAGCGAACTGGAAGCGGCGCTGAAAAACTTCGGCGGCAACACGGCCGGGGGCTTCGTCGATGCGGGTGGACGCGAATATCTGATCCGCAACATCGGCCGCAGCAGCCGGCTCGAAGATCTGCAGAACCAGCCGGTGGCGACGCGTAAAGGGCAAACGATCCTGCTCCGCCAGGTCGCCTCAATCACCTTTGCACCGGCCATCAAGCGCGGCGATGGCAGTTTCAAGGGCAAGCCAGCAGTCATTCTCTCGGTGCAAAAGCAACCGACGGCGGACTCGGTGGCATTGACGCGCGCCGTCGAAAAAGCCTTGGCCGAGATGGGCAAGAGTCTGCCGCAGGGGGTCGAAACACCGCAGTTCCTCTTCAAGCAGGCCAATTTCATCGAAGCCTCGGTGGGCAACGTGGAAGAGGCGCTGCGCGACGGCGCCATCATGGTGGCCATTATCCTGTTCCTGTTTCTCGCCAATCTGCGCACGACTTTCATTTCGCTGACCGCCATTCCGGTGTCGCTGCTGCTCACGGCGCTGGTCTTCCACTACTTCGGCCTGTCGATCAACACGATGACGCTCGGCGGGCTGGCGATCGCCATCGGCGAACTGGTGGACGATGCGGTGATTGGGGTAGAAAACGTCCTGCGCCGCCTGCGCAGGAACCGCCGCTTGCCCGATCCGAAGCCGGCGCTGGAAGTCATCGCCGCGGCCTCGAAGGAGGTGCGCTCGGGGGTCGTTTATGCGACGCTAATTGTGGTGCTGGTGTTCATTCCGCTGTTTGCTCTGCCGGGAATCGAGGGGCGGCTGTTCACGCCGCTCGGAGTGGCCTATATCGTTTCCATTCTGGCCAGCATGGCGGTGGCAATGACGCTTACCCCGGTGCTGTGCTACTACCTCTTGCCGGCAATGAAGCACATCGATCACGGCGACAGTGCCTTGGTATCCCGACTCAAGACGTGGGACGAACGCCTGCTCGACTGGTCGTTTGAGCGTGGCCGCATGCTGCTGGCGGGTGCTGCCATTGCGGTAGTCGTGGCGTTGGCCTCGATCCCCTTCTTCCCGAAATCCTTTCTGCCGCCTTTCAATGAAGGCACGTTGACGGCCAGCGTGCTGCTCAACCCCGGAACCTCGCTCGCCGAATCGAACCGCATTGGCAACCAAGCCGAAAGCCTGCTGCTGACGGTGCCGGAAGTCACCGAGGTCGGCCGCCGGACGGGTCGAGCCGAACTGGACGAACACGCCGAAGGCGTCCATTCCTCCGAGATCGAGGTGGATCTGAAAGCCTCGGAGCGAAGCCGTGAGTCGATCATCACTGACATTCGCCAGCGTCTCTCCGGGCTGCCGGCGGTCGTCAGTGTCGGACAACCGATTTCGCACCGCCTCGACCATCTGCTTTCCGGTGTTCGGGCGCAGATCGCGCTGAAGATCTTCGGTGACGATCTGGATACCCTGCGCGGGCTGGCCGGCGACCTCAAGGAGCGTCTGGCCCGGATACCCGGGATTGCCGATCTGCAGATCGAAAAGCAGGTGCTGATCCCGCAGTACAAGATCCGCGTCGATTACGACGCCGCCTCGCGCTACGGCGTCACCTCCGGCGAGTTGCTGCAACGGCTCGAACAGTTGCTGGCCGGCGAACGGGTCGGCCAGGTCCTGGAAGGCAATCGCCGTTTCGACCTCACCCTGCGCCTGCCGGAAGAAGCCCGCGGCGAGCGCGGCCTGGCGAACCTGCTGATCGAGACGCCGACCGGCCGGGTGCCGCTTTCGCGCCTCGCCACGATCGAGGATGGCGACGGCCCGAACCAGATCGGTCGCGAAAACACGCGCCGGCGCATCGTGATCTCGGCCAACAGCGATGGTTCCGACATGAGCCGGATCATTGCCGACATCCGCGCCGAAATCGACCGCAAGCCGATGCCGGAGGGCTACTTCCCGCTACTGGAGGGGCAGTTTCAGGCGCAGGAGGAAGCTGTCAAGCTAATCGCGGTACTGGCCCTGGTATCGCTGGCCATGATCTACCTGGTCCTCTACAGCCGCTACCGTTCGGCGGTGCTGACGGCCATCATCATGGGCAACGTGCCACTCGCCCTGGTCGGGTCGGTGGTGGCCTTGTGGATCTCCGGCCAACCGCTGTCGGTGGCGGCCCTGGTCGGCTTTATCACGCTGACCGGCATCGCCACCCGCAACGGTATTCTCAAGATCAGCCACTACATCAACCT
>DAORCC010000131.1:0-7212 GCA_035345235.1 Azospira sp. | reverse complement strand
CTACGGCTCCGGCTACGGCGACGGCTACGTCGACGGATACGGCGACGGCTCCGGCTACGGCTACGGCTCCGGCTCCGGCTACGGCTCCGGCTACGGCTACGACGACGGATCAGGATAAAAAAAGGAGAGGGAAAGATGGAGTACTTGTTGTTTATCGCGGCGATCGTCCTGCCGCTGGTCGTCGCCCGTTGCATCGGCGACATGGGCGATCAGGAATGCGCCGACCACGACGTCTGGCGCGCGATGGGAGGTGGCGACGATGACTGGAGCTGAGAAAGCAGTCGACGTACTGCGCGCCATCGTCGAGGAGGTGGCCGGCGCCGGCCAGCCGTTCAGCGCCGACAGCTACCTGCCGCCGCATCTGGTCTACGACGCTCGCGAGGCGATCGCCTCTGCCGAAGGGGAGCAGCAATGAGCCCGGTGTGGGCTTTCATCATCCTGCTGGCGTGCTTCGGCATCGTCGGAAGGATCGACTACGAGGTTGCGCTGGCTTCATCGCAGAGCGCAGCCATTACCTATGCTAGGAGCAGCGATGATCGCTAATAAATTCTGCGAATTCTGCCCAGGCGACAGTGCCACATGGCCGGCGCACAGCGACGCTCCTGGCGACCCGCGCAACGATGACGGGACGGACGAAATTGAACAGGCCCAGGACCTGATGTTGGAAATCCGCGAGCAGATCGACCGCGCGGAAGCGGCCGTTTTTAGACGTGACTGGCAGACATACAAACTCGCTGTCCTTAACGTGCACGACCTGGCCGGGAGCCTGTTGTCATGAGCGTCCCCGTCGCAAGCGGCGAAGCAGTCGAGAGGCTGCACGAGGTGTTTTGCGCCATCACGGATCTGATCGAAGAGTTTCCTGATGACAAGGTGGCGCTGTACGACGCAGCCGAGGAGGTGATGAACGTCGGACTGAAGCACAGCGAGGCTGGCGGATACCGAATCTTCTTCAATCCCCAGGTATGTGACAACTCAACCAACGAAAGGACCAACCCATGAGACAGAACGTCGTACCGATCGAAAAAATCCCGACCACGGAGCAGCTTGCTGCAATGTGGCTCGATGCCAAGCGTCTCGAAACCGAGACGACCGCCAGGCGCGTCGCGATCGAGGAGGCCATCATCGAGCGTGTCGGGTACCGCGAGGAAGGCAGCATGACCACCACACTGGAGAACGGCACCAAGGTAGTTACCACCGGAAAACTGAACTACAAGGTGACGGACTTCGCCGCCTTCAAGAGGGCCAGCCAGGCCCTCGACAAGGAACTCCGCCCCATCAAGGTCGTCGAGTCCGTCGATGAAACCGGAGTGAAATGGCTGCGCGCGAACGCACCGCAGTCCTACGCCATGATCGCCGGAACGCTGACGATCACCCCGGCCAAGACCTCCGTCACCGTGAAGGCTGCGTGATGGCTTTCGACCTTTCCAACCTCATCCGCGGCAAGCAGCCCAAGCCGCCGCGCGTCGTGCTCTACGCCGGGCACGGCATCGGCAAGAGCACGTTTGCCGCCAGCGCGCCGTCGCCGATTTTCATCCAGACCGAGGATGGCCTGGGGAACATCGACACCACGGCCTTCCCGCTCGCGACGACCTTCTCCGAGGTCATCGAAGCTCTGGACACGCTTATCGGCCAGGAGCACGACTTTCAGACGGTGGCCATCGATTCCCTGGACTGGATGGAGCAGCTGATCTGGTTCGACATCGAACAGCGCTACAGCGAGAAGGAGACCGCGTACGGCAAGGGATCCATGATCGCCGTCGACAACTACTGGCGTCCTGTGCTAGATCGCCTGAACCTCCTGCGGAACCAGCGCAGCATGGCGGTCATTCTCCTCGCGCACTGCGAGGTCAAGAAATTTGACTCGCCAGAGGTCGACTCCTACGAGCGCTACCAGATCAAGCTGCAGGCGCGCGCGTCGGCCGTCGTGCAGGAGTGGTCGGATGTCGTCGGCTTCGCTAACTTCCGGACCCTCGTCCTGAAGGAAGAAAAGACCGGTTTCGACAAGGTCGCCAAGACCCGCGGCACAACTACCGGAGAGCGCCTTCTCTACCTGGTCGAGAAGCCGGCCTACGTGGCAAAGAATCGCTACGGGCTCCCCGAGCAGCTTCCCCTCTCCTGGCAGGCGTTCAGTGATGCACTGACGGTATCGCTGACCACTGCCTGATCCCACCAACCAACCTACCTGAAAGGAACCACCATGGCTTCACTCGCCGGCTTTGACGCATCGGTCGTTGAACCCCAATCCGCCTTCGAGCCCATCCCCGCCGGGAAATACCTCGCGCTCATCTCTGAGAGCGAGATGAAACCCACCAAGAACGGTAGCGGCCAGTACCTGCAGTTCACCTTCGTCATCCTCGACAACGGGCCGTACTCCGGTCGTCATCTCTGGACGAGGCTCAACCTGCAGAACAGAAACCGGACGGCGGAAGAAATCGCGCAGCGCGAACTGTCCGCGATCTGCCGGGCAGTCGGTGTACTGTGCCCAAATGACTCGGCTGACCTGCACAACCTACCGCTGGCAATCATCGTCGGTATGGAGCGCAACAAGGAAACCGGAGAGCTGACCAACCGCATCAAGGGTTACGAGGCTGCCGCGGGAAACAACGTACCGCCGAAACCGCAGCAGACGAACCTCCCGGCTCCGCCGCCTCCTCCGGCGGCTCAGGCCCCGGCACAACAGCAGCCTTCGACCCCGGCTGTCGCGCCCTGGATGCGCAGCCGCAAGGTAGCCTGATGAGCCTCATCCCAGAGTCGCGGCACACCACCGTTGGCGCCATCCTCAAGGTCTACGAGGATCGTGCCGACGACGGGATGCGGCCCCACCTGGGAGCCAGCCTGCTCGGAAACGAGTGCGCGCGCGCCCTCTGGTACACCTTCCGCTGGGCGACTCGCCGGCGCTTCGATGGGCGCCTGCTGCGCCTCTTTCTCACAGGCACGCTTGAAGAGCGCCGCTTCCTCCACGAACTGCGGCAGATCGATGGCGTGGAGGTGCACGACCGCGATCCCGACACCGGCGAGCAGTTCCGCTTCTCCGCCGTTGGCGGCCATGTCGGAGGGTCAATGGACGCCTGCGCTGTTGGGCTACCAGAAGCCCCGAAGACCTGGCACGTCGTGGAGTTCAAGACGCACAACGACAAGAGCTTCGCAGATATGCGCAAGAAGGGTGTCGCCGCGGCGAAACCGCTCCATTACGCCCAGATGCAGTGCTACATGGGCTGGTCCGGCATGGAGCGAGCGCTCTACCTCGCTTGCAACAAGAATACCGACGAGCTGTATGGAGAGCGCATACGCTTCGACCAGGTCACCTTCCTAGAGTTGATGGCTAAAGCCGAGCGCGTCGTGGCAGCAACGGAGCCCATGGAGAAGATCAACCAGGATCCGGCCTGGTACCAGTGCCGGTTCTGCGACCATCACCCGGTCTGTCACCAGGGCGATCTGCCGGCCGTTTCCTGCCGTACCTGCGCGCACGCCACCCCCTGCATGACCCGGTCTTCGGGAGTCTGGCGGTGCGAGTGGCACGACAAGGATCTGACAGTCGACGAACAGAAGCGCGCCTGCCAAGAGCACCTGTTCATCCCGCCTCTCGTAGGGTTCGCCGAGCCCGTCGATGTCGGAGAAGGATGGATCGCGTACAAGAGGCGCGACACCGGACGCGTCTTCATCAACGCCGGTGCGTCCGCGATGCCGAACACGCAACTGATGGCCGACGAGGTGCCGGCGATCTATTCCAGCATCGAGCTTGCAACGAATCCCAGAATGGCCGGAGACGAGATGGTCGATGCCATCAAGACCACCTTCAATGCGCGGGTGGCGGCATGATCACTCTGCGTGACTACCAGGCAGAGGCGATCGACGCCCTCTTCGCTTACTTCGGAGAGCACGACGGGAACCCTTTGCTGGTCCTTCCGACAGGGTCCGGCAAGAGCGTCGTCCAGGCGGCTTTCATCGAGCGCATGGAGCGGCTGTATCCGGGCCAACGTGTACTGCTGCTGACGCACGTCAAGGAGCTGATCGAGCAGAACTACCTCAAGTTCCGAACCTTGCTTCCTGGTGTGCCCTGCGGGATTCACTCGGCGAGCTTCGGCCGCAAGGACATCGGCCACAGATTCATGTTCTGCGGCATCCAGAGCATCTGGAGGAAGGCCGACAAGATCGGTCCCTACGACCTGATCATGATCGATGAGGCGCACCTGGTTCCAGCCAGTGGAATGGGCATGTACCGGGGGTTCCTGGACGACATGCGGATCGTGAATCCCCTGGTCAAGATCATCGGGCTGACCGCTACGCCATTTCGCCTCGACTCCGGGCTGCTGACATCCGGCGACGGCCGCATCTTCACCGACATTGCGTATGACCTGCCACTGCTGCGACTGGTCAATGCGGGGCATCTGTCGCCGGTAATCAGTCGAGGAAGTCTGCATCACGCAGACCTCTCGGGCGTCCACAAGCGCGGCGGAGAGTTCGTAGAGGAGGAGTCCGCGCAAGCCATGATGCAGATCACGAGCCCGGCCCTCGACGAAGTCCTGGAACTCGCGGCTGATCGCCGGTCCTGGCTGCTGTTCGCCACCAACGTCAAGCATGCGAACCAGATCCATGACGGCCTTCGGCAACGAGGAATCGTGTCGGACGTGGTCACGGGAGAGACGCCCAAGCTTGCCAGGGCGAGGGTCATCGACGATTTCAGAAATGGGCGATTGCGCGCCTTGGTCAACGTGATGGTGCTTACCACCGGATTCGACGCACCGGCAACCGACTGTCTGGTCAGCATGCGGCCAACGCTGTCGGCTGGCCTGTGGCTGCAGATGTGCGGCCGCGGCATGCGCAATGCCGAGGGGAAGGAGAACTGCCTGGTACTCGACTACGCCGGAAACATCGCCAGACATGGCCCGCTAGACATGATCCGCGGCAGGCTAAAGGAGCAAAGTGATGAGGAAGGCGAGGCTCCAGCAAAGAAATGCCCGCAGTGCGGAACACCCTGCCACGCCGCCCTGTCAGCCTGCCCGAACTGCGACTACTCCTTCCCCCCGCCGGAGCCGAAGATCGAGCATCAGTCTTCGTCGGGAGTCCTGCTGAGTTCGCAGTATTCGGACACCACTGACTACCCAGTGACCGGTATCGAGTATGACGCCCACACCTCGATCAGGTCGGGCATGAAGACCTTGCGGGTCGACTACAACTGCGGGCTGATCCGCTTCTCGGAGTACGTATGCATTGAGCACGATGGCTACGCCAGAAGCAAGGCGGTTGCCTGGTGGATTCGCATGGGCGGGCGTGCGCCGATTCCGTCAAGCGTGCGTGAGGCCGAAGACAGAGCGGCGGCAGAGCTGCGCAGACCGACTCTCATCACCGTGAAGCGAGTCGGCAGGTACCCAGAGATTGTCAGGCACCGGTTCGACGTTCAGGAGGCCGCGTGAGATTCGCCATGTTTGCTGGAGCCTATGAGGCTGTCTCTCTCCCTAATACCAAACACTATCAGGTCTAGCAGGAGGATCAGGTGAATAACGAGAACGGAACCACATTGAACGTGGGAAGGAAGGTCAGAAGGATTTGGACCACGTCTGAAGACGACCTGCTGCGGTCGCGGTACTCCGACGAGCCGACCGAATCCATCGCCGCAGCGCTGAAACGGACCATGAGTTCTATCTACTCTCGGGCGAACAATCTTGGCCTTGCCAAGAGCGAAACGTTCAAGGCCAGGATGAGGAGCGATCAGCTCCAGCGTCTTGGCGTGGTCCGCGAGGCGACGCGATTCGCCGCAGGGAAAACCCCGTGGAACCGCGGCATCCGGCACAACGTCGGCGGGCGATCCTCCGAAACCCGTTTCAAGCCAGGACACAAAACGCACAACTGGCGCCCGATCGGGTACGAGCGCATGACATGGGACGGCTACCTTGAGCGCAAGGTAACGGATACTGGGGTGAAGCGGATCGATTACAGGCTCGTGCATCACCTGGTCTGGCGCGCCGCCGGGCGGGAGATTCCGCCCGGGCACGCGTTGACCTTCCGGGACGGAGACAAACGTAATTTCGATCTCGACAATCTTGAGCTTCTGCCCCGGAAGCAACTGATGCAGCGTAACTCGTGCTACAACTACGGACCGGAAGTGGCGAAGCTCGTGCAACTCAGCGTGGCAATCAACCGGCAAATCAACCAAAAAGAGTGGAAAGTAAAACCATGAGCAATGACATTAACTCCCTACGCGATACCCTGTTCGAGACCCTGCGCGCTTTGCGGGACCGCGACAACCCGATCGAGATCGACCGTGCCAAGGCGATCAACGAGACGGCGCAGGTCATCATTAACTCGGTGAAGCTGGAAATCGACCACATGCGCGTCGCCGGCACAGACCAGAGAACCGATTTCATTCCGACTCTAACAGCAAAACCCGTTATCGATGGGGAAACCAAACCGGAAATCGAGCGCCGCACCACGCATACCGGCACTGAAACTGTGACCCCGATTCAGGGCGGGGTCGTTCGTCGGCACGTAATGAAATGAGCATAAATGAGCCAGTTCAAGACAATCTGCCGAGAAGTGATCCGTCACCGATTCAGGCTGGTGACGGCTGACATGGATGAGCGGCGAGAAGGGTTTTGTTGGTGCATAACGCCAAGGTAAGCGGCGGCGGCGCTTTTCCGCCGTCCGCTTGACCGACGTGTTAGGGGACGGCGATGAAATGCACGAAATGCGGACACGACAAGCCAGCGACCGAGTACCACAAGCACTCGGCGCGGAGCACTGGCCTTGCCGCATGGTGCAAAGCGTGCTGCGCTGACAACATGCGGAAGCAGTACGAGAAAAAACGCGACGAGCGGATTGCCTACGCGACCGAACGAAACAGGGCGAACCCGAACCGCTCTGAGATTGCGCGGCGACACTCGAAGCGAACAATAGATGAACTGCATGACAGTTATGTTCGGCGGAAGATCATGCAAACCAGCCGAATACCATACAAAGAAATACCGCAGGGGCTTGTTGATGTGGTGCGTGAACTAACCAAACTGAAAAGGGCGATAAATGAAAAACTGTGACGAATTGCGGCAAGAACTGGCGTTGACCTTTGAGAAGTTGAAGTCGGGGGAAATCAAACCCGGCGAAGCTGCGGAACTGGCGAACCTGGCCGGCAAGATGATTAGCAGCGCCAAGGTGCAGGTTGAGTATTACGCGATGCGCAAAGAAGCGCCGACGATTGAATTTCTCCAATCGCCAAGT
>DAORCC010000130.1:0-7348 GCA_035345235.1 Azospira sp. | reverse complement strand
TGACCGGGCTGGTGCGCCACCACGGTGTCGATCCGCGCCACTTCCTGCACGAGACGCACCAGTTCGAAAACCTGGCGCGCATGGTCGTCTTCGAGCGCGGTCTGCAGGCCATGCTGCGCCGCCTGCCCGGCCGCAAGATCATCTTCTCCAACGCGCCGCGCCATTACACCGAGGCCATCCTGCGGCTGGCCGGCATCCGGCAGGCCTTCGACGCCGTCTATTCGATCGAACAACTGCGCTTCCGCCCCAAACCCGCCGTCAGTGGCTTCCTGCGCATCCTGCGTCGCGAGCGCCTCGATGCGAAGCGCTGCCTCATGGTCGAGGACAGCCTCACCAACCTCGTCACGGCGAAGCGGCTGGGCATGAAGACCGTGTGGGTAAGTGCCGGCTTACGCCGCTCGACGCATGTCGACGTGAGGTTGCGGCGCGTCACCCGCTTGCCGGCATTCCTCGGACGGCTATAATCGCCGCACAACAAACCATCCGGACACAGGGGGAGAGACATGCCGAAACCCGGCGAACGCAAGCTGCAGATCCTGCAGACGCTGGCAGAAATGCTGGAAAACCCGAAGGGCGAAAAGATCACCACCGCCGCCCTCGCCGCCAAACTGGATTGTTCCGAGGCCGCCCTCTACCGCCATTTCGCCAGCAAGGCGCAGATGTTCGAGGGCCTCATCGAGTTCATCGAATCCAGCCTCTTTTCCGTCATCAACCAGGTGCAGGCCGAGGAACAGGACGGCCTGGTGCAGACCGAACACATCGTCGCGCTGCTGCTGCGTTTCGCGCAGAAGAACCGCGGCATGACCCGCGTGCTGATCGGCGAAGCGCTGGTAAACGAGAACGAACGCCTGCAGGCCCGCATCAACGCCCTGCTCGACAAGCTCGAAGCCGCGCTCAAGCAATCGCTGCGCGTCGCCTCCACGCAGGGCCGCGTCGACGCCGGCATGGATTTCGGCGCCATGGCCAACGTCCTCGTCAGCTACGCCATCGGCCGCTGGCAGGCCTACGCCAAATCCGGCTTCACGCGCGAACCGCTGGCCCAGTGGGCACAGCAGTGGCCGATGCTGGCGGTGGCGATTCTGGCGAGTCGTAGCGCCTGATCGTCGCGCCGGGTTTCAAAGACAAAGGCCTGCCACCTCGGCAGGCCTTTTTTATTCCCGATCATGTTCAGTAGCGTCGTACAACTTCCTCACTGAACTTACCCCGACAACGCCCTCCCATAAGGGTCATCCAAGAATCGCAGCAATCTATCGATGCCCGAAAAAATACCAATTACCACCAAAGTGGGATATTTCAGCCCCTGGATCTTTCGCATCGCCAAACCCGGCGGGATCTGCTCCGTTAGGCACCCACAGGAATCCCGAGTAGTTATCGAGAATTCCACGAAAGGTGAAAAAGAAAACGTACGGATTACTCCTATCGCCCTCGACAATAACTCTGTCGCCGTTTGAGACACCTCTACCCGGGACTGAAATCAGTTTCGAGCTATGTGGAACATTAGGCAGCAACTCGCCATTTTTCACCTGCGCAACAATTTCTTCCCGCGCGCTCTGCTTTGTGTAGAAGTTCACTCGGAGCCATATCTCCGTGAACGGCACGAATATGGCTGCAACAATCGCTCCGAGACAGATTGCAAGTGGTATCGCCGCGCTACGCCCCTCTCGTCGATAGCGAATTGCATGAATGATGGACAGAAGCGTTGATATCGCAACTACCAGCCAAACAGCAGCTATTAGTGGCAGTGCTAGAAATGGCGTAATCGCTTCCACAATATTCCACTGAAATGCGGTAATCGCGATGAGGAGCGTAGCTATCGCGATTGAAAACACAGCCATTTTGCTGCGTTTACGGACGACGTCCGGAGAATCAGACATAGAACTCTTTTGCACAGACGATGTTCGGCTCGGGCTGATTGTACGCATTTGGCATCGCGGCCTGAAATCGATCTTCACGGAAGACAGAATCCTAACGCGGCACCTTCCCACACGTTTGATTTGCACAGATCCGTCGTCAACGCCAGCGCCAATCGCGCCACGGCCACGGACGCCGCCGACAGCGGAATATGCTTCGACGCACACAGCACCAGCCTCCGCGTCAGTATCGGGCGCTCGACCGGCACTGCGCTGAGCGTACCGGCGGCAATATCCTGCTGCAGCGGCATCACCGGCAGCAGCGTGTAACCCATCCCGGCCAGCAAGGTCGTGCGCAAGATGCTGACCGAGCTGATGTCGGCAACGACGTTAGGGGGCGGCAGGCCATGGCGGCGCGCGACTTCCTCGATGATGGGCCGCACGCCGTGCGGATGCGCCGGCAGGATGAGCGGCAGCGCCAGTGCCTGCTTCAGCGTGACGGCTTTCTTCGGCCGGCCGGCGAGGCTGGCGGCGCCGATCAGCGAGAGGCGTTCGTCGAGCAGAGGCGTCGTCTGGAATTCGTCCAGCGTGCCGTCGTCGAAGAGCACGGCGAGGCTGATCTGCCCGCTGCGCAACTGCGGCACGAGGTTGCCGGTAAGCTCCTCGGTGATCTCCAGTTCGACCTTCGGCAGTTCGCGCCGCACCGCCTGCAGCAGCGGCAGCGCGAGCGCGTTGGAAGCGCTGTGCGGGATGCCGAAGACGACCTTGCCGCTCGGCTCGCCTTCCGCGTTGCGCACGCTGGCTTTCGCATCCTCGACCTGGCGCAGAATCGCCGTGGCGTGGGCATGGAAGACGCGCCCGGCCTCGGTGAGCTCGACGCCGCGCCGGGTGCGGTGAAAGAGCGACGCGCCGAGTTCTTCTTCCAGCTGGGCCAGCTGGTGGCTGAGAGCGGACTGCGCGACGAACACCTCGCCGGCGGCCTTCGAGAAGCTGCCGCAGCGGGCGATGGCGCAGAAGTAGCGGAGCTGGCGCAATTCCATGATGGGGCCATGATACGCCAGCGATCTGTTATCGCGATAGCACGATCTGAATTCAGTGTTTTTCAGATGGCTTTGCTTCAGGTGTAATGCAGCCATCTGACCAACGCGAACAACCGCTGCTACCCGCGGCGGCCCACAGGCCCAACCAGCCACGGTTCGCGAAGGAACCTGATCCTATCGGTGACGGAGATAACGGGAGGCCCACCCTGCCGCCCGGAACAGACCAAAAGGAAAAGGCCCGCTTCGCGCGGGCCTTTTTCGTTCGGGCGGCGACTACGAAGTCGTCATTCCGGCGTACGCCGGAATCCAGTCAATGCCACGAACTGGACACCGGCGTTCGCCGGTGTGACGCCTTGGATCAGCGCTGCAGCCACTCCGCCGCATCGAGCGCGAAGTACGTGAGGATGCCGTCCGCCCCCGCCCGCTTGAAACCGAGCAGCGCTTCGAGCACACAGGCTTCCTCGTTGAGCCAGCCGTTCTGCGCAGCGGCCTTGAGCATCGCGTATTCGCCGCTGACCTGATAGACGTAGGTCGGCACCTTCAGTTCTTCCTTCACGCGGCGGACGATGTCGAGGTAGGGCATGCCCGGCTTGACCATGACCATGTCGGCACCTTCGGCGAGGTCGAGCGCGACTTCGCGGATGGCCTCGTCGCTGTTCGCGGGGTCCATCTGGTAGGTGTACTTGTTGCCCTTGCCCAGGTTGGCGGCCGAGCCCACCGCGTCGCGGAAGGGGCCGTAGAAGGCCGAGGCGTACTTGGCCGAGTAGGCGAGGATGCGCGTGTAGATCAGTTTCTTCGCTTCGAGCGCACCGCGGATGGCGCCGACGCGGCCATCCATCATGTCCGACGGCGCGACGACATCGGCACCGGCCTCGGCGTGGCAGAGCGCCTGCTTGACCAGCACGGCGAGCGTTTCGTCGTTGAGCACGTAGCCGGTGCTGTCGATCAGGCCGTCCTGGCCGTGGATGGTGTAGGGGTCCAGCGCCACATCGGTGATCACGCCCAGTTCCGGGAATTCCTTCTTCAGCGCCCGCACCACGCGCGGCACCAGGCCTTCGGGGTTGTAGGCCTCTTCGGCAAGTTCGGTCTTGAACGACTGGTCGACCACCGGAAACAGGGCCAGCGCCGGCACGCCGAGTTTCACCGCACGCTCGGCCGTCTTCAGCAGCAGGTCGAGGCTCTGGCGCTCGACGCCCGGCATGGAGCCGACCTTCTCGATGCGTTTCTCGCCATCGAGCACGAACACCGGGTAGATGAAGTCGTCGGGGGTCAGCACGTTCTCGCGCATCAGGCGGCGGGAGAAATCGTCGCGGCGCATGCGGCGCATGCGGGTGCCGGGGAACTGTCCAGTGGGCGTCTGGGATGTGCTCATCTGCAAACCTCTAAAATCTCTTGTCAATCAATCAGTAAGCGAATTTCTACCGAATCGGGGCCATAAATCCTGCGGCGGACGGGAACTTTTTCCCGGGGCAGGCGCTCTCAGCCGCAGATGGTTCGCCGTCTCCCGCTTCACCTCCCTGAGCGGGTGCCTTAATCACATTAAGGCATTTTAGCCCCCGGTTCCCCCTTTACCGGGGGCTTTCTTTTTGTCGGCCTGCCGCGCCGCCTTTTCGGCCTTGCGCGCCGCCAGACGGGCCGCCAGCTCGGGATTGCGCTTCTCGCCCGGGGCGAGCACCCGCTTCTTCGGCGCCGCCGGCGCCTCCACCGCAATCGGCATGTCCAGCCAGCCGGCCAGTACGCGTTCCGCCTCTTCGATACCGGTCTTCTTCAGGCTGGAGAAGAGCTGAACCGTGCAGCGATCGCCCAGGGCGACGACGGATTCGCGCACTTCGCGCAGCGACTCGGCCTGCTGCTGGCGGGTCAGCTTGTCGGCCTTGGTGAGCAGGATGTGGATCGGCTTGCCGGTCGGCGCGAACCACTCGATCAGATCGACGTCGAGGTCGGTCAGCGGATGCCGGCTGTCCATGATCAGCACGACCCCCCTGAGCGGCGAGCGTCCCGCCAGATAGGGGCCGATCAGCCCTTCCCATTCGCCGCGCACGGCTTCCGGCGCCTTGGCGAAACCGTAGCCGGGAAGGTCGACGAGGAACTTGTCGTCAGTGAGCCGGAAGTAGTTGAGATGCTGCGTGCGCCCGGGTGTCTTGGAGACGAACGCCAGCCGGGTATGGTCGGCCAGCGTATTGATGGCCGAGGACTTGCCGGCATTGGAGCGACCGGCGAAGGCCACTTCGGCGACGGACTCGGGCGGCAGGTCGCGCAGATGGGCGACGGTGACGAAGAAACTTGCGTTGCGGAACAGGGGCATGGGTGCAATCGGCGGGGCGGCCACGGCGCAGACGGATGGGCGCCGTAGTTCGCCGTATCGGTAAAGTGTTATAGAATATCAGGTTTGTTAATTCCCATCTCCGGCCGCGAGCCGAAAACAAGGAGTCTGGACATGATCCGTAACACGGCGATGGCGCTGCTTCTGGCCGCCACCTTCAACGTGAACGCCGCCGATCAGGCGCCCGCAAAGGCCGATCCGGCCAAGGCAAAACCGATCGCTGAATCGGTCTGTGTCGGCTGCCATGGCGTCGACGGCAACAGCCCGGCCGCTCCGAACCCGAACCTCGCCGGCCAGCACGCCGCGTATATCGCCAAGCAGCTTTCGAACTTCAAGCCGGTCGGCGACAAGCCGGCGCTGCGCGACAACGCCATCATGGCGGGCATGGCCGCCGGCCTTTCGGATGAGGACATCCGGAACCTCGCCGCCTACTTCAGCCAGCAGAAGCTGACGCCGGCCGTCGCCAAGGACGAGAAGCTGATTGCCGAAGGCCAGAAGCTGTGGCGCATGGGCGATTTCGAGAAGGGCATTCCCGCCTGTGCCGGCTGCCACGGCCCGGCCGGCGCCGGCCTGCCGGCCCAGTACCCGGCACTGGCCGGCCAGTATGCCGAATACACCGAAGACCAGCTGAAGAAGTTCCGTGCCGGCGAGCGCGGCAACGATCCGGAAAAGATGATGCGCATGATCGCCGCCAAGCTGTCGGACCAGCAGATGAAGGCCGTTGCCGAATACGCTGCCGGCCTGCGCTGATCAGCGATCATTCCGATGAAATGGCGACCTGCGGGTCGCCATTTTTGTTTGTTGCCGGCCACGGACGGCAGCGCTAGACTAGCCCTCACGCCGCATTTCGACGGCGCCCCGCCCGCGAGCAACAGGAGAAACAAGATGAAAACGCTCAAGCAGCTTCTGGCCGGAAAGACGCAATCGCTGGCCGCCGTTTCCCCGAAAGACACCGTGTTCCATGCCCTGCAAGTGATGGCCGACAACAAGGTCGGTGCTGTGCTCGTGCTCGACGGCGAACAGCTGGTCGGCATCTTTTCCGAGCGCGACTATGCCCGCAAGGTCATCCTGATGGGCAAGGCCTCCAAGGAAACCGCCGTTGCGGAGATCATGACCGACAAGGTGATGTACGTGACCCCCGCGAACACCGTGCAGGAGTGCATGGCGCTGATGACGAAGGGGCACTTCCGGCACCTGCCGGTACTCGACGACGAGCAGAAGGTGATCGGCGTCGTCTCGATCGGCGATCTCGTCAAGGAAACGATCTGCGAACAGCAGTTCATCATCGACCAGCTGCAGCACTACATCACCAACTGACACCCCCGGTGGAAGACACGAAAGAGCCCGCCTTCAGCGCGGGCTTTTTTGCGCCGTCCGCCCGCGGAATCCGTTATCCATGCTTTGAACCTGTAAGGACCGCCCTCGTCCAACGACAGATAGACATTCCCGCGTTCACGAAGGCGCACCATGCTGATCAAACCCCCCATCGATATCCCGCCCTCCGAGATCACCGACCCCGACCTGTTCGCCCGCCGTCGCCATTTCATCCGGGGCACCGCGGCCGGCTTGCTGGCGGGCGGTTTCGGCCTGCCGGCGCTGGCTGCAGCGGCACCTCAGCGTGGCGAAAAACTTCCGGATATCCGCAAGAGCCAGTGGACGGTCGACGAAAAGCTGACGCCGTACGAGTCGGTGACGACCTACAACAACTTTTACGAGTTCGGTCCCGACAAGGACGATCCGGCGAAGAACGCGCATCGCCTGAAGAGCCGCCCCTGGACGATCACGGTCGAAGGCGAGGTGAAACGGCCGCAGACTTTCGCGATCGAGGATGTGCTGAAATGGGCGCCGCTCGAGGAGCGCATCTATCGCTTCCGCTGTGTCGAAGGCTGGAGCATGGTCGTGCCGTGGATCGGTTTCTCGTTCAGCGAGATCGCGCGGCGGGTCGAGATCACCGGCAATGCGAAGTACGTGGAGTTCGTCTCGCTCGCCGATGCCGAGCAGATGCCCTACGTGCGCGTACCGCTGCTCGACTGGCCCTATGTCGAGGGACTGCGCCTCGACGAAGCGATGCACCCGCTGACGCTCCTCGCGGTGGGCCTCTACGGTGAAGTGATGCCGAAGCAGAACGGCGCGCC
>DAORCC010000129.1:0-7575 GCA_035345235.1 Azospira sp. | reverse complement strand
ATGGCGCCGCCCTTGAAGGCCACATCCAGTGCCGGGGCGATGCCACCGCGGGCCGCTTCCGCCGTACGCACATTGGAACGGACCGAAACGTTCATGCCGATGAAGCCGGCAGCGCCCGAAAGCACGGCACCGATCAGGAAGCCGATTGCGGTCGGCCAGCCCAGCTTCGGCACGAAACCAATGACCAGGAACAGCAGGCCGCCAACGATGGCGATGGTCTTGTATTGCCGGGCGAGATAGGCGGAGGCTCCCTCCTGGATCGCCTTGGCGATCTCCTGCATCCGCTCGTTGCCCGCCGACATGCTCAGAATCTGGGTACTGGCGACCCAGCCGTAGATAACTGCCAATACAGCACAGCCTAGTGCAAGCATCAATACTGACATGAACAACTCCCTCCTAAAGATTGCTCAGCCCCTCGGGAACCCTTGCGGGCACCTTCGGGTACGGTTTGCTACGAAGTGCTACAAACCTGCCTGATCGGCGACCGCGATGACCGGCGCCGACTGTGCCAGACGCGCTAGATGTGAAACTCCTCGAGCTGTCGGGGCACACCCCTGTTCTTCAGTCGCACGTAGTCCGGCAGCCCGTCGCGGTAGGGAGGCGGATCCTCCCCGGCGATCAGTGGCGCCAGATAGGCACGGCACTTGTCAGTAATCTGGAAACCATCCGCGCTGATGAACTCGCGCGGCATCTTGCGCTCGACGTTGGCCACATCGGCCAGATCGGCAACGCCGATTTCCCAGCGATAGGGGGCATCGGCGAGGCGGACGATGCCGGGCATCACCGCATTGCGCCCCGCAACGGCCAGTTCAACCGCAGCCTTGCCCAGGGCATAAGCCTGTTCGACGTCGGTTTTCGATGCCAGATGACGCGCCGAGCGCTGCAGGTAGTCCGGCAGCGCCCAGTGATATTTCAGGCCAAGCCTGTCCTTGACGAGCTGAGCGACGACCTGTCCAACCCCGCCCAGCTGCGCATGGCCGAAGGCATCCCGCGTGCCCATGTCCGACAGGAAATGACCTTCGGCATCGTGCAGCCCTTCGGAGACCGCGATGGTGCAATAGCCGAAATCGGCCACGCAGGCTTCGACACGCGCTAGGAAGGCCGCCTCGTCGAAAGGTATCTCGGGGAAGAGCAGGATGTGCGGCGGCTGCCCCGTGGACTCGCTGGCAAGGCCGCAGGCCGCCGTGATCCACCCGGCGTGGCGCCCCATGACTTCCATGACAAAGACCTTGGTCGAGGTCGCCGCCATGGATGCAACGTCGAAGCCGGCTTCACGCATCGAGGTCGCGACATACTTGGCGACCGAACCGAAACCGGGACAGGCATCGGTATGCGGCAGATCGTTGTCCACCGTTTTCGGAATGCCGACGCAGGTCAGCGGATAACCGAGTTTTTCCGACAGCTGCGACACCTTCCATGCCGTATCCATGGAATCGTTGCCGCCGTTGTAGAAAAAGTAGCCGATGTCGTGGGCGCGGAACACCTCGATCAGGCGTTCATACTGCGCCCGGTGCTCGTCGATGCCCTTGAGCTTGTAGCGGCAGGAGCCGAAAGCACCGCCCGGCGTGTGGCGAAGGCGGGCAATATCGGCATCGGATTCCTGGCTGGTGTCGATCAGGTCCTCGGACAGGGCGCCGAGAATGCCGTTGCGGCCGGCGAAGAGCTTACCGATCTTTTCAGGATGCTGACGGGAGGTTTCGATGACGGCACAGGCAGTCGCATTGATCACTGCCGTAACGCCGCCCGACTGGGCATAGAAGGCGTTGCGTCGTGCCGTCATCGGTTTGGCTTATTTCAGTGCGTCGAGGGCGCGGTTCTTGATGTCATCGACACTGCCGACGCCGGCAATCTTGCGGCATTTCGGCGCCTTGGCATCGCCGGTTGCCGACCACTTTCCGTAGTACTCAACCAGCGGCTTGGTCTGCGAATGGTAAACATCCAGGCGCTTGCGGACAGTCACTTCCTGGTCGTCATCACGCTGGATCAGGTCCTCGCCGGTGACGTCATCCTTGCCGGCAACCTTCGGCGGGTTGTACTTGACGTGGTAGGTGCGGCCCGAAGCCACATGCACGCGGCGGCCGCTCATGCGGTCGATGATGTCCTGGTCCGGCACGTCGATCTCGAGCACGTAGTCGATGGCGACGCCCGCCGACTTCATGGCCTCGGCCTGCGGAATGGTGCGCGGGAAGCCGTCGAACAGGTAGCCGGCCTTGCAATCGTCCTGCAGCAGGCGATCCTTGACGAGGCCGATTATGATGTCGTCCGACACGAGGCCGCCGGCATCCATGACCTTCTTGGCTTCCAGACCCAGCGGGGTGCCAGCCTTCACAGCGGCGCGCAGCATGTCGCCGGTGGAGATCTGCGGGATGCCGTATTTTTCACGGATGAACTGCGCTTGCGTGCCCTTGCCGGCGCCGGGAGCGCCCAGGAGGATGAGTCTCATGTCTTGACCTCGGAGGAATTCAATTGAAGCGAACGATACCTTCTGCCAATGCTGTTCTGGCTTGTTTTTCTGGCGCACTATGCTGTGCGCTTCGAACATACGAAAAGTACCTGCAAATCGGCCTTCGGTCAAACCGTTTGGCACTAATTCCGGTCGGATTCGCGTGCGAAAAACTGTCGCATGCGCTCCGCATCTTCCGGCGTGTCCACACCCGGTATCGGCAGCTCACCGGAAATCGATACGGTTATCCGATAACCATGCCACAGCGCCCGTAACTGCTCAAGCGCCTCGAAACTCTCCAGCGGAGAAGGCGTCAATGCCGCATACGCTTTCAGGAAACGGGCGCGGTAGGCATAGAGCCCGACGTGGCGGAAAGCGGGGAATGACGAAGGCAAGGTCTCACCGCCCGCCTCACGGGCGAAGTGATCCCGGGCATAAGGAATCGGCGCCCGGGAAAAGTAGAGCGCGTCGCCATTCTCGCGGCAGACGACCTTGACCACATTCGGGTTGAAGAAATCGGCGGCATCCTCGATGCCGTGCGCCAGCGTCGCGATGTCGGCGCCACTGGCGGCCAGCTGGCGCGCGGTGCCAGCGATCATGTCCGGATCGATCAGCGGTTCGTCACCCTGGACATTGACGACGATCGCGTCGTCTGCCCAGCCGCGCAGCGCAACCACCTCCGCCAGACGATCGGTGCCGCTCAGATGATCGGCGCGCGTCATCAGGACATTCAGGCCATGCTCGCGGCAGGCCGAGAAGACGCCGTCATGGTCGGTCGCCACCCAGACCTCGCTCGCACCGGACTGCAGCGCGCGTTCAGCCACGCGCGCCACCATCGGCTTGCCGCCGAGATCAAGCAGGGGTTTTGCCGGCAACCGCGTCGACGCGTAGCGTGCCGGAATGACGACCTTGAATTCGAGCGTGGAATCCACTCAGTGCTCAGGCTTCGGCAGCGAGCTGGCGTGCCTCGTCGACCAGCATCACCGGAATGTCGTCGCGGATCGGGTAGGCCAGCTTGCAGGGCTTGCAGACCAGTTCCGACGCGCTCTTCACATACTCCAGGTTGCCCTTGCATACGGGGCAGACGAGGATATCAAGCAGCCTTGCGTCCATCGATTTTCTCCAGAATTCGTTCGATCAGGCCCGGCGACAGCTCGGCACCGACCGGCAGCACCCACGCTTCGCCCGAGATCAGGCCGGCGCATTTTACCGCATCCTTCTCCGTGAGCAGGACGACCTCTCCCGCCACCGCCGCGAAATCCGCTGCGGCGAAACGATGATGATCCGGAAAGGGGTGGGGGATGCAACGCAGGCCGAGCGCCTCGAGGTGACCAAAGAAACGCGCCGGATCGCCAATGCCGGCAAACGCATGCAAGGATTTTCCTGCCAGGTCGCCAGGCGCACAACGCAGCGCTGGATCGCTGAAGGATACGAAGGTCGCCCCGGCCAGACGCATTTGGAAGGCCGGCACGCCGGGCGGAAGCCGGGGTAGCGGGACATCCCCGTTGAGCACAACCGCGTCGACTGCAGCAAGGCGCGCCAGTGGCTCGCGCAGCGGCCCCGCGGGCAGGAGATGACCGTTGCCGACGCCGCGGGCATCGAAGACTACCAGTTCGACGTCGCGGGCCAGCCCGTAATGCTGCAGGCCATCGTCAGCCACCAGGACATCGCATTCCGGATGCCTTGCAAGCAGCAGCCTTCCCGCTGCCGCGCGATCGCGGCAGACGGCGACCGGCACCCCGCTGCGTCGCGCCATCAGGAGCGGCTCGTCACCGAACACCAACGCCTCGCCCGAGGCATCGACCAGCTTTGCAGTTGCGGTATCACCACCATGGCCGCGGCTGACAATTCCGGGCCGCCAGCCCTTCGCCTGCAGTTCGGCGACCAGCGACAGCGTCAGCGGCGTCTTTCCGGCACCACCGGCGATCAGGTTGCCAACGACGATCACCGGGACCGGCAGCCGCTCGGCGCGCCGGAATCCACAACGAAAGGCGAGACGGCGCAAGCCCGAGAGGGCGGCGAACAGCCAGGAAAAAGGAAGCAGCGGGAGGAGCGGGAGGGCAAGGCCCCGGCGATACCACAGCCGGGGCAGCGTCTCGGAAAGTGCCATTACGCCCTCAGCGAGGCGTTTGCGTCGCGAAGGAAATATGCGGGTAGCCGGCGGACTGGGCAGCCTGCATGACATCGATCACGCTCTGATGCGCCGCCTTGGCATCGGCATTGATGACGATCACCGGCTCCTTCTGCGAACCGGCCGCACGCTGCAGGGCTGCGCTGATCGCGGCAACATCGGGGGCGGCCAGGGGCACCTTGTTCACCAGCACCTGACCGGCTGCGGTCACGGCGACGTTGACCTCATTCGGCTGTTCCGGCTGCTTCGCCGTATCGGCCGTCGGCAGGTTGATCTCCAGCCCGGAGAATTTGGCGTAGGTGGTCGTCAGCATCAGGAAGATGATGATCACCAGCAGCACGTCGATCATCGGGATCAGGTTGATCTCCGGCTCCTCGTGGGAGCGGCCACGGCGGAAGTTCATGATTATTTTCTGGAGCCCTGGATCACTTCAACGAGGCGGATCGCCTGCATCTCCATGTCGATCACGAGGCTGTCGACCAGCGCGCGGAAGTGCCGCCAGAAAATCATGGCCGGAATGGCGATGACCAGGCCGAAACCGGTGTTGTAGAGCGCAATCGAGATGCCGTGAGCCAGTTGCTGCGGGTTGGCGCCGGTCGGCGACTGCGAACCGAAGATCTCGATCATGCCGACGACGGTACCGAACAGACCCATCAGCGGGCTGATCGAGGCGATCGTGCCGAGCGTCGTCAGGTAGCGTTCCAGATCATGCGTCACCGCGCGCCCGGCTTCCTCGATCGACTCCTTCATCACTTCGCGCGAACTTTTCGCATTCCGCAGCCCGGCGGCGAGAATACGGCCGAGCGGCGACTGCTTCTCGAGTTCGGCCAGTTGCGCATCGCCGATCCCCTTCTGCTGGAATTCGCCGAGCACGCGCTGCAGCAGGCCTGCCGGTGCGACTTTCACACGGCGTAGCGCAACCAGGCGCTCGATGATGAGGGCAACGGCAATGACCGAGGCAAGAAGAAGGGGCCAGATGGGCCAACCGGCAGCCTGAATGATTGCGAACACGCGAACTCCCGTGGAAAATTTAGCGGGGAACTTTAGCCGACGGGGGTCGAACAAACAAGCCCCGGACGCTTCGGCGCCCCATTTTTTCTGCACCGAAGATCGGTCGCATGTGCGGCAGTCCCACTGCCGCGCTTACACGAAACTGACGCCCGCTATGACCAAGGTCAGAGCCCGATTTCTTATCCACAAAATCTGTGGATAACTTTGTTGATTGATTGTCACAAAATTGTCCAAATAGCCTTCCTGCAAGGGTTTTTCTTACTTTGCACAGAAAAGAGGCTTTGTTTTTAGTTATTATTTTTCAATAACTTACAAAGCCACCACGAAGTCAAGCGGCTTTTCGACGGGATTCGCCCTGCAAACCCGGCCGGGTGTGCATATCACCATCGGGTAGAATGCAGTCATGCCCGCTCCAGCCGCTTTTTCCCCGCTAAGCATTGCTACGCTTAACCGCCGCGTCCGCGAATGCCTGGAAGGCAACTTCCCCCTCTGCTGGGTCGCCGGCGAAATCTCCAATCTGACTGTCGCTTCTTCCGGACATGCCTACTTCACGCTGAAGGACGAATCGGCACAGGCGCGCTGCGTCATGTTCCGCAATCGTCACCAGCTACTCGGGTGGAAACTGGCCAACGGACAGCACATCGAAGCCCGTGTGCTGGTCAGCCTGTACGAAGCCCGCGGCGATTTCCAGCTCAACGTCGAGACAATGCGGCAGGCCGGCACCGGCAACCTGTTCGAGCGCTTCCAGCAACTCAAGGCAAAGCTGGAAGCAGAAGGGCTCTTTGCCGCCGGGCGGAAACGCCCGCTCCCCGAGTTTCCGCACACGCTCGGCATCGTGACCTCGCTGCAGGCTGCAGCCCTGCGCGATGTGCTGACGACCCTCGCCCGACGCGCACCGCAGGTCGCGATCATCCTCTTCCCCACCCCCGTCCAGGGTGATGGTGCCGCCCCCCAGATCGCCGCAGCGATCGAGGCCGCCAGTCGCAGTGGCCTTTGCGACGCGCTGATTGTCTGCCGTGGCGGCGGCAGCATCGAGGATCTCTGGGCCTTCAACGACGAAGCGGTCGCCCGCGCCATACGCGCCTGTACCATCCCGGTGATCAGCGGTGTCGGCCACGAAACGGACTTCACCATCGCCGACTTCGCCGCCGATCTGCGCGCACCGACGCCCACCGCGGCGGCGGAAATCGTGGCACCGGAACGTGCCAGCCTGCTGCGCCAGCTGGAGGGCCTGCAGGCAGCGCTATCGCGCCAGACGATACGCGCCATCGAGCAGCGCGCCCAGCATCTCGACAGCCTGGCCCGGCGCCTCTGTCATCCGGCCGAAAGGATCGAACGCCAGCACGAGCGATTGCAGCACCTGGCACGCCGCCTCGCGGGCGCGGCACTGCGCCATCAGGGCAGCGCCGCAGCGCGCATCTCCGCCCTTCACAAGCGCCTGCTGCTGGCGCGTCCGCAAACCGATGCCCGGCAGCGACGACTCGACCAACTGGTAGCACGTCTCGCCGGAACAACGGAGCGCCGGCACGCGTTGCACGGCACCACGCTTCATCGCCTTGCCGACAGCCTCGAGCACCTCAACCCGCTCGCCGTGCTCGGGCGCGGCTACGCACTCGTCAGGGACGAAAGCGGACGCATCCTCAGTGATGCCGCCACCGTGGAACCAAGTGCGCCGATTCGTGTCTATCTGGCGCACGGACGGCTGGACGCCGAAGTCACGGGCGTCGACGGCCACGAACAGTTCGCACGCGACGTATAATCCGCCGTTTGTCCGCCAGTTACCCGCAGCACCCATATCAATCAATAAACCCGAAGAGAGAAACGTCATGGAACACCAACTGCCGCAACTGCCGTATGCCAAGGATGCCCTCGCCCCGCACATGTCGGCCGAGACCTTTGACTACCACTACGCCAAGCACCACCAGGCCTACGTGACGAACCTGAACAACCTGATCAAGGGCACCGAGTACGAGAACCTCGACCTCGAAGC
>DAORCC010000128.1:0-7716 GCA_035345235.1 Azospira sp. | reverse complement strand
GGGCGTGGATGAGTTCTTCATAGCTCATTCCCTTCTCGTTGAGTACGCCGACCAGGAGTGCCAGCGAGGCATCGCAGGCATCCCTGGCGCCTGCCTTGGCCTCGGCCTCCAGCATCGCCTTGTAGAGCCCCTCGATCACCGGCAGCGCGCTGCGCTTCGGCGCCCGCCGCACCGAGAGGTAGCCGCTGATGTTGCCGGCTGCATCGTAGTCCGGCGTGACGTTGGCGAAGACCCAGTAGAAGCTGCCGTCCTTGGACATGTTCTTGACGTAGGCGAAGACCTCGCTGCCGGCGGCGATGTTGTCCCAGAGAAACTTGAAGACGCCACGCGGCATGTCCGGGTGACGGATGATGTTGTGCGGCGCACCGAGCAGCTCGGCTTCGGAGTAGCCCGAGAATTCGATGAAGATCTCGTTGCCGTAGGTGATGCGCCCCTTGAGGTCGGTCTTCGAGACGATGAAATCGTTCTCGCGCATGACCTTCTCGTTGCTTGTCGGTTCCACCTTGTATTTCATGCTTCCCCCTTTTCCCGCTGCGGTCGGATGCCTGTTCCGGCCGGCATCACCGGCTAGACGAGCCGGATGCTGAATTCCCCGACCCCCGCCACGCCCCCTTCGAGCCTGTCGCCGCGCACGACGGTCGAGACGCCGGCCGGCGTGCCGGTGAAGATGAGATCGCCGGGCGCCAGTCGCACGAAGGTGGAGAGGTTGGCGATCACCTCGGCGACCTTCCACGACATGTTCGCGAGGTCGCCGTTCTGGCGCGTCTCGCCATTGACCTTGAGCCAGATCGCACCGGCCTGTGGATGGCCGATGGCGGCCACCGGATGGATCTCGCCGGTCGGTGCCGAGGCGTCGAAGCCCTTGCCCATGTCCCAGGGATGGCCCTTTTCCTTGGCCCTCGCCTGCACGTCGCGACGGGTCAGGTCGAGTCCGACGGCATACCCGAAGACGCAGTCGAGGGCCTGCGCGACCGGAATGTCGGCGCCGCCCTTTCCAAGCGCGACGACCAGTTCGATTTCATGCTGCAGGTTGGCCGTTGCCGGCGGGTACGGAACATCGCCGCCCGGCACGACGGCATCGGCCGGCTTCGAGAAGAAGAACGGCGGCTCGCGCCCGTCGGCCTGTTCGTGGGCGCCCATCTCCCGGGCGTGGTCGGCATAGTTGCGGCCGACGCAGAAAACGCGGCGGATCGGAAAGCGGGCATCGCTGCCGGCAATGGCGAGCGCGGGAATCGGTGCAGGCGGAAACACGAAGTTCATGGCAGACATATCTCGGCTGGCGGAAAAGCTGCAGTTTACTCTTCTCTCTTCCGCCTTCTCCCTTCCCCTAGACAGGATTGTCGATATCGACGAATTCGCACTGCAGGCCGAAGCGGTCGGCGAGATGGTCCGCGACGGCCTGTACGCCGTAGCGCTCGGTGGCATGGTGACCGGCGGCCAGGTAGGCCACGCCGGATTCGCGCGCCAGATGCACCGTCTGCTCGGAGATCTCGCCGCTGACGTAGGCATCAAGGCCGAGGGCGATCGCCTGTTCGAAGTAGCCCTGCGCACCGCCCGAACACCAGCCGATGCGGCACACCGGCCGATTCAGGTCGCCGATCAGCTGCGGCGGGCGGCCAAGCCCGGCCGCCAGCGACGCCGCCAGTGCGCCGGCGGTGGTCGGCGCGGCGACGCTGCCGTACCAGGCGATGTCCTGTTCGCCGAAGCGGCCCTCTGCGATCCAGCCGAGGCGCTGCGCCAGCTGTGCGTTGTTGCCGAGCCCGGGATGGGCATCGAGCGGCAGGTGATAGGCGAAGAGGTTGATGTCGTGGGTGAGCAAGGTGCCGATGCGGCGACGGCGCAGGCCGGTGATGCGGCCATCCTCGCCTTTCCAGAACCAGCCGTGATGAACGAGGATCGCATCAGCGCTGCGTGCAATCGCGGCTTCGAGCAGCGCCTGGCTTGCGGTGACGCCGGCAACGATGCGGCGAACCTCGGCGCGTCCTTCCACTTGCAGACCGTTTGGGCAATAATCCCGGAAGCGCGCCGTTTCTAGCGTTGCGTCGAGATAGCGCAGCAATTCATCACGTTCCATGCGGGGTTCCGTTCGCTTGCCATGAAGAGACTGTGGCTGATTTTTGCACAAACAGTGACGATTAGTCTCGCGGTCTATTTCGTCATCAGCACGCTGAAGCCGGAATGGCTCGATCGCGCCCCGCGCAGCGGCAGCGTCGTCCAGGTGCTGCAGTCCGCGGGCGGTGATGCGCCGAAATCCGCCGCATCCTACAGCGATGCCGCGCGCAAGGTATTGCCCAGCGTCGTGCACATCTTCACGACGCAAACCCCCAGGCAACCACGCCACCCGCTGATGGACGACCCGCTCTTCCGGCATTTCTTCGGCGAGCGCTTCGGCGAAGGACGGCAGCGCTCCTCTGGCCTCGGCTCCGGCGTCATCGTCAGCAGCGATGGTTACGTGCTGACCAACTACCATGTCATCGAGATGGCCGACGCGATCGAGGTGGCGCTCAACGACGGCCGCAAGCTGAAGGCGACGATCGTCGGCAGTGACCCCGAGACCGACCTGGCCGTGCTGCGCATCGTCGTGCCGAACGGCCAGGAAGGCCGCTTCACGCCGATCACGCTCGGCCGCATGGACGGCATCCGTGTCGGGGACGTCGTGCTCGCGATCGGCAACCCCTTCGGCGTCGGCCAGAGCGTGACGATGGGCATCGTCTCGGCGCTCGGCCGCACGCAGCTCGGCATCAATACCTTCGAGGACTTCATCCAGACCGATGCGGCCATCAACCCCGGCAACTCCGGAGGAGCACTGACCGATGCCGCCGGCAACCTGATCGGCATCAATACCGCCATCTACTCACGCAGCGGCGGTTCGCTGGGGATCGGTTTCGCGATCCCGATCTCGACCGCCCGCACCGTGATGGAGCAGATCATCCAGAACGGCAATGTCACGCGCGGCTGGATCGGCATCGAGGCGCAGGAAATCACGCCCGAGATCGCAGAATCCTTCGGCCTGCCGGGAACGGACGGCGCATTGATCGCAGGCGTGCTGCGCGGCAGCCCGGCCGACAGCGGCGGACTGCGACCGGGCGACATCCTGCTCGCCGTCGGCGGCAAGCCGGTGCGTGATCCGCAGGTCATGCTTGAACTGATCGCCGCGCTCAAGCCGGGCGAGAGCACCGCCTTCAAGCTTCGTCGCGACAAGGCGATCGTCGAGACGCAGGTGAAGATCGGCAAGCGCCCCACGCCACCACGCGGCCGCAAGGAATAGGGAAACCGGTCCATGTGCCAGCTGCTGGGCATGAACTGCAATGTGCCGACGGACATCTGTTTTTCGTTCACCGGGTTCCAGGCACGTGGCGGCGCCACGGACGTGCACGCCGATGGCTGGGGCATCGCTTTCTTCGAGGAGCGTGGCGTACGCGTGTTTCTTGACCCGCAGCCCTCATGCAGTTCACCGATCGCGGCACTGGTGCGCCAGTATCCGATCCGTTCGAAGAACGTCGTTGCACACATCCGCAAGGCCACACAGGGCATCGTCGCGCTCGAGAACACGCATCCGTTCATGCGCGAGGCATGGGGGCGCTACTGGATCTTTGCGCACAACGGCAACCTCGCAGACTTCGATCCGGCGCTCGATGGCAGCTTCCTGCCGGTGGGCAACACCGACAGCGAGCGTGCCTTTTGCTGGCTGCTGCAATGCCTGCGCCAGCGCTTCGGCGACACGCTGCCGCCCCCCGGCGAACTGTTCGACGCGCTGCATGGCATCACCTGCGAACTCGGTTCGCGCGGAGAATTCAACTTCCTGCTGTCGAACGGCGACTGCCTGATCGCACACGCCTCGACAAAGCTGGCCTTCATCGTGCGCAAGGCACCTTTCGCGCAGGCGCATCTGAAGGACGAAGATGTCACGGTCGATTTCAGTGACGTGACGACGCCGGATGACCGTGTTGCCGTCATCGCGACCGTGCCGCTGACCGATAATGAACAGTGGCGGACGATGCCGCCCGGCACGCTGTGGCTGTTCGAAGAAGGGGAAGTGGCAAGACAGGCCGCGACGATTGCCGGGCCGGAGAAAAAACCGCTTACGAGCGGTCCTTGATCCGCTGCTCGTCATCGCTGCTCGCCTCGCCCCAGGCGTCGGCTGCAGCCGGTTTCGGCGGCGGCGCCGTCACGAAGCGGGCGAAGAGGATGCCCAGTTCGTAGAGCAGGCACATCGGGATCGCCAGCGCCAGCTGCGAGACGACGTCGGGCGGCGTGACGATGGCGGCGATGATGAAGGCAATGACGATGAAGTAGGAGCGCCACTCCTTCAGCTTGTCGACCGTCACCAGCCCGAACTTGACCAGCACGACCAGCACGACCGGCACCTCGAACGAAACGCCGAAGGCGAGGAACATGGTCATCACGAAGCCGAGGTAGGCCTCGATGTCCGGTGCCGGCGTGATGCTCTTCGGAGCGAAACCGGCGATGAAGCTGAAGACCTGTCCGAAGACGAAGAAGTAGCAGAAGCTCATGCCGAGCATGAACAGGAACGTGCTGGCCACGACCAGCGGCAACGCCAGGCGTTTTTCGTGCGCATACAGTCCCGGCGCAACAAAGGCCCAGATCTGGTAGAGCACGACCGGCAGCGCGATTACGAAGGCGATCAGCATGGTCACCTTGATCGGGACCATGAAGGGCGTGATGACGCCGATCGCGACCATCTTGGTGCCCTCTGGCAGGGCTTTTGTCAGCGGCAGCGCGAGGATGTCATAGATGGCGCCCGGCCCCGGCCACAGGCAGAGGCCAAGGAAGACGATGCCGACAGCAATGAGCGCCCGCAACAGGCGGTCGCGCAGTTCAACGAGGTGCGAAAAAAACGAGTCTTCCTGCTGGGTCATCGGAAATCAGGCCTTCGGCGCTGCAGTTGTATCGCTCGCGGGCGCCGGCATCGCGACAGCAGCGACCGACTCGGCAACGGGGGCCTCGATCGACGCAACGGCGGCGGCGACGGGCTCGGTGACGCCCTGGGCCGTCTGGTTCAAGGCTGCTTCAGCCGACTGGAATTCCTTGGTCACGCTGCGTTCGATATTGCGGGCGGAATCCTCGACCTGCGCCTGCAGCTTCTTCAGTTCCTCGAGCTGCATCTCGCGGTTGATGTCCGACTTCACGTCGTTGACGTAGCGTTGCAGCCGCCCGAGCAGATGCCCGGCCGTGCGTGCCACCTTGGGCAGCTTTTCAGGGCCGAGCACGATCAGCGCCACGACGGCGATGACCACCATTTCGGAGAAACCGATATCGAACATGTCTGCAGGATCGCCGGAAGGGGATTACCCCGTCCGGATCAGGACTTGGTCTTTTCCTTGACCTCGCCCTCGATGGTCTGGCCACCGGCGACCTGGGCTGGCGTCTGCTGCGCTTCCGCCGGCTTGTCGTTTTCCTTCATGCCTTCCTTGAAGCCCTTCACGGCGCCGCCAAGATCCTTGCCGACGTTGGTCAGCTTCTTGGTGCCGAAGATGAGGACGATGATGACCAGTACGATCAGCCAGTGCCAGATGCTGAAGCTACCCATGATGTTGTCTCCTTAAACCCGTTTTAGCATCGGCCCGACCGGTTCCGGCCCGCCGACAATGTGGATATGCAGGTGCGGAACTTCCTGATGGCCGATCCGCCCGGTGTTGATGATGATACGGAAGCCTTCGGGGCTGCCCTGCTCGGTGGCGATGCGATTGGCGACGGCAAGCATCTTCCCCAGCAGCGGCGCGTCGGCGTCGGTGACGTGGGCCAGCGATTCGACATGCTTCTTCGGAATCACCAGCACGTGCACCGGACGTGCCGGATGGATGTCCTTGAACGCCAGGATGTCTTCGTCCTCGAACACCTTGCCGGCGGGGATTTCCCCGGCGACGATGCGGCAGAAGATGCAGCCGCTCATTGTTTCTTGGCCCCGCGGGAATTCTTCTCGTCGATGCCGGAAATACCTTCACGGCGGCGCATTTCCTGCGAGACATCCTCGATGCCCATGCCGTAGAAAGTCAGGAGCACCAGCAGGTGATACACGACATCGGCCGACTCGCGGACGATGTGCAGGCGATTGCCTTCCTTGCCGGCCATGATCAGCTCGGCCGTTTCTTCGCCGATCTTCTTCAGGATCGAATCCGGCCCGCCGGCAAACATCTTGGCGGTATACGAAGTTTCCGGATCCGCGTGACGACGCGAGGCCAGGGTTTCGGAAAGGCGGTGCAGGATGTCGTGCGTGCTCATTTTGCGTAAATTTCCTTAGGGTCTTTCAGAACCGGATCGACGGGCGCCCAGCGCTCGCCCTGCAATTCGTTGAAGAAGCAGCTCTGCCGGCCCGTATGGCAGGCGATGCCGCCTTCCTGTGCAATCGCCAGCAGCAGCACGTCGCCATCGCAGTCGGTGCGGATGGCCTGCACCTTCTGGTAGTGGCCGGATTCCTCACCCTTGCGCCAGAGCCGGCCACGGGAACGCGACCAGTATACCGCGTTGCCGCCAGCAACCGTTTCCTGCAGCGATTCGCGGTTCATGTACGCGAACATCAGCACGCGGCCGGTTTCGGCATCCTGCGCGATCGCAGGAATCATGCCGTCCTTGTCCCACTTGAGTGCGTCGAGCCACGGCAGCGCGGCGTTCAGGTCGCTCACAGGCGAACCTCGATGCCGCGTTCGCGCATGCGTTCCTTGGCCTGGCGCACGGTGTATTCGCCGAAATGGAAGATCGACGCCGCCAGCACCGCATCGGCGTGGCCTTCGGAGACGCCGTCGGCCAGATGGTCGAGGTTGCCGACGCCGCCGGAGGCGATCACCGGAATGTCGACCGCATCGGCCACGGCGCGGGTCAGCGCCAGATCGAAACCGGCCTTGGTGCCGTCGCGGTCCATGCTGGTGAGCAGGATCTCGCCGGCACCCAGTTGCTGCACCTTCTTCGCCCATTCGATGGCGCACATTCCGGTGCCCTTGCGGCCACCGTGAGTGAATACTTCCCAACGCCCCGGCGCGCTCTGCTTGGCATCGATGGCGACGACGATGCACTGGTTGCCGACCTTGGCCGACGATTCGGCGACGAGATCCGGGTTCTGTACTGCCGCGGTGTTCATGCTCACCTTGTCGGCGCCGGCGTTGAGCAGGCGGCGCACATCGGCAATGGCGCGCACGCCGCCGCCGACGGTGAGCGGGATGAAGACCTGCTCGGCGCAGGCCTCGACGATGTGCAGGATGATGTCGCGCTGGTCAGAGGAGGCGGTGATGTCGAGGAAGGTCACTTCGTCGGCACCCTGCGCGTCATAACGGCGGGCAATCTCGACCGGGTCGCCGGCCTCGCGCAGATCAACGAAATTGGTGCCCTTGACGACGCGGCCGGCGGTCACGTCGAGACAGGGAATGATTCTTTTGGCGAGCATCGGGGCTTACTTTTTCCCCAGCTCGTCGGCAAGCTTCTGCGCCGCGGCAAAATCGAGCGAGCCGTCATAGACGGCACGGCCGGCGATCGTACCGGCGATACCCTCGTCCTCGACGGCGCAGAGCTTCCTGATGTCGTCGAGATTGGACAGGCCGCCCGAGGCGATCACCGGGATGTGCAGCACCTGCGCCAGCTTGACGGTGGCGTCGATGTTGATGCCGGAGAGCATGCCGTCGCGACCGATGTCGGTGTAGATGATGCCTTCGACGCCGTAGTCCTCGTATTTCTTGGCGAGGTCGATGACGTCATGGCCGGTCA
>DAORCC010000127.1:0-7740 GCA_035345235.1 Azospira sp. | reverse complement strand
GCCAGCGCTACAAGGGCCTGGGCGAGATGAACCCCGAGCAGCTGTGGGAGACCACCATGGACCCGACGGTGCGCCGCCTGCTCAAGGTGCAGATCGACGACGCCATCGAGGCCGACCGCGTGTTCACCATGCTGATGGGCGACGAGGTGGAGCCGCGCCGCGACTTCATCGAGACGAATGCGCTGAGGGCGGCGAATATCGACGTGTAGCGGTCGCCTTGTAGGTTCGCAGAATGAGTGCAAACTTTCTCAGAGCGTCCAAACTGGGACTGCGGGCGCTGGTTGAGAGCTTCGAGCCTGCTGCGTGTGACAGGTTTGCGGTCACTGATGTGACTCAAGTGCCAAGGGGATGTCAGACAGCGGAGTTGCGCGACTCACGCCGTGAGGTCTGCATCGGCGGACTGTGAGCGGAGCCGATACTGCTGAACGATTGGCTCTGCTCTTCCGCCGGACTCGATGCGCTAGTTTCGCCACCGGAAACCGGTCGTCCTTGTCGCTCGGCGTCATGCTTAGGGGCAAGACAGTGCGCCGCGTAGGCTCCCAGCGAAGTCGGTTGCGTATGCAGCGCCCAATGACCCCTGCCGGGATGGCTGCGGGGCGAGAAGGTCTCACGGTCGAACGGTCGACTCGGCAGAAAACCTCCACCGGAACGCCGGCTGTCCCCGACGAGTACTGACCATGGCTATGGGCCGTTGGGTGAGAAATTGTTGCCACATCGGCCGAATGTGCGATACATTTATGAAATGTAGAGCACCGACGAGTTCTTGAGCCATGGAACGAGATAAGCGAGAACGCTTCGTCGAGCTGGGTGAGGCCAGAGTCCGAAAGGCCACGCAGATGCTGCGGCTCATCGGCAACCTTTCTAACCCCAGCAACTACGAGTACACGCAGGAGGACGCGCAGAAGATCCTCTCGGCACTTGACGGTGAGTTGAAGTTGCTACGAGCCAAATTCCAAGCAGCGCTTGCCCGGCGCGCCAAGGATGACTTCAAGCTGGGCTGACAGGGAGAACACGATCAATGACTTGGGTGTTTCATGAGTCCGATCCGATGGGCGGAGCGGCTGGCGAGGCATACGCAAGCGGCCTCATGTCGGCCGGCATGCAGCCTGAGCACGTACTGGCTCGCGAAGCGATTCAGAACTCGGTGGACGCGACCAACAACGGTGCCAAGGCTCGCGTCGTCTTCCGTCGCCGTTTGCTCGTCGGGGCAGCCAAGGCAGCCTTCGTCAAGGAGTCGGGCCTGGAGGACATCGCGAAGCGCGTAGACGACCTCCAGCTCCCCAAGCCCAACTGCTTTGAGAACCTGGACAAGCCACGTAAGGAGTTGGCGCTGCTGTACGTCGAAGACCACGACGCTGTCGGGCTGGCCGGTGACCCCCACGACAAGAACTCGAACTTTTACCGTCTTCTCCTGTCGCTCGGAGATCGCTCGAAAGCCCGCGACGCAAAGGGTACTGGTGGGTCATATGGCTTCGGCAAGTCGGTCTATTCCTCTAGCTCTGCAATCCGCACGATCTTCGCTTACACGCGCTTCGTCGGAGATGATGGCTATGAGCACACACGCCTTTTCGGGTGTGGCTATTACCGCAGCCACGAGTACCGCAAGAAGAACTTCAGTGGTCGTGCGTGGCTTGGCGTCAAGAACACGACAGACGCGGCTGGACGTTTGATCGTCGACCCCTACGAAGACGCGCAAGCTGACAAGTTGGCTGCAAAGTTGGGCTTCGAACTGCGCGAGGACGGCGACCTCGGCACGACCATTCTCATCGTCGACGCGACCTCCGACATGAAGAGCGTGGTTACCGGAGTCGAGGACTGGTGGTGGCCACGCCTGATGGCAGGCAAACTCGATGTCGAGGTTCATGACGGCGACGGGCCAGCCACCATCCCCAGGCCCAAGAAGCGTGACGACTTACGGCCCTTCATCGAGGCGTTCGAACTAACTCAGGGCACGCCGCCCAAGGCCGGCGGCAGTCAGAAGCTCGCTCCGCTCAACAAGCTTGGAGACCTCACGCTCGGTACCTGTGGCTTCGTGGTTGCACCCCTCAACGACCAAGGTGTGCCTGCAGTGCGCAGCGATTGGTGCAATACCGTCGCGCTCATCCGTACCCCGCTGATGGTGGTCGCCTATCCGCGAGCTTAACGACCTTTGGTGTCACGCTTCCGGCGAGCAGAACGAAGTGACCTCGATGGACGGGAACGTTTGGCGAATCGGGATCGCGGAAATTCGCGTTGACGTGAAATCGATCGGCTGTTCGAGAGTCATCCCGACGGTCGGACACGTCAAACACCTCCAGGAAGGTGTCCCGCTTGAAATGGACGCCGAACCGAAACGGGAGGGAGTCCATATTGGCGTGGTCCTTCCGAACCACGTAAACATGCATCGGGCCTTCCATTGGTGTTCCAGGGCGACTTGACGGGTTGACGGGTGAAGGGCTGAGTGTGCAGCGGATGCCGATGTTCACATGGCGGGGCCGATCGTGACGATCGTGACCAACAGCACAGTGACTCAGGGGAGGAACGCCGCTGCTGCTACACACCCACCAGTATTGCGGCGGGCTTGGACCCGGCACGCCCGAAGCGGTCTCTGATCGAAGGCTGCTCCTGGCCGAATGCCGCCTACGCAGGTTTGCCCATCAAGTCGTCGAATCTACTAATCAGGGTCACCTGAACTGAACCGAACGCTCGCGCGTAGCCGCACTTTCCAGGGGCAAAGATGCCATCACTTCAAGCGAGTGGCCGACGTAAGCAACGTGCACGCACCCTGCGGCGCGAGTTGATGTTGCGAACCGGTCTGGTCCGGGCGTGGGACGCTAACGTGTTCGTCCACGCGGAGGCGCGCCACGGGGTGCGCGAACGCAAGCCGATGCTTTGCCTCGAGATTCGCGGTGACCTCAGCGAGCCGGTCAGGAAGATCGGTTCGTTTCGGCTGACCGTCTTCGCCCACTCTCAGCCAGCGGCCGGTGCTGCGGAGATTCCGTCGATCGGCTCCATCATTTCCATGAAAGGCTCGCTGGAGGCGGTGGTGGAGTTGGCTGATCGGGAGTTCCAACTGCTCACTGGGATCGCGACAGCTGGTAGGCTGGCTGCGGTTGACCTGAGCTTTCAGGAGCCGAGGTATGGAACAGGACTGTTCGCGTCCTGCTCGTTCAGCTCTCGCGAGCCGGACGACGTAGCGGCCTGAGCTGACTGTGAGTTGCGTTGCGTTCCTGGTCTGTAGGAAGTTTGCAGTGAATCTGAGAATTCGGCGCTAGCGATTCTCAGATTCGATGCGTAAGCGGATGATCCATCGTCCCCTCAGTTCGCAACCTTTTCGAGAACCTACACGCCTGTTGGCGAATGGTGGCTGCGGTGGGCTTCGCCAGATTGGACGAAGGTGCGCCCGCAGTCGCTAGGCCGGCACTCCAGAAAGTCGAGCGGCGAACTTGCCGGCACCGCTCAGCGGAACGATCAGTCGCTGTGTTGCGCGGGTGGCGGCCACGTAGAAGAGTCGCGCTTCGTCGGCCTCGTCTTGCCCGTCTTCGGGCATCTGGCCAGCACCTGAGAGGGCCACGACGGGAAACTCGAGCCCTTTGCTGACGTGCATGGTCAGCAGCTTGATCGTGTCGGCAAGTGGATTGAATGTGCCAGACCCCTTGCGAACTTCGTGGGGCAGCTGGCGGTGCCGCAGAACAGCGGCACAGCGCTCCATCTCGCTGTAGTGGCGGCAGATGACGGCCATGTCGCCCCACGAATAGCCCTCCTGGTGGGCCGCGCTCAGCAGTTCGGCGATCTTGAGGGCTTCGTCGCGCAGGCTCGGCAGTCGAACGATCACCGGTTCCTGGCCGTCACGGCCGCAGCTGACCGGGTGCACGAGCGGAACCCCGTCGTCAGCGCTCTCCTCCGACTTCAGAAGATCCGCGGCCACCATGCTGGCGGTTTGCAGGATCTGGCGCGTGTTGCGGTAGTTGATCTTCAGGATCGTCGTTCGGCCTTGTGCCTGAATGCCGAGGCTCTTGAAGCTGAACTGCTGCGCACGTCGTCGTTGGTAGATGCTTTGGGCATCGTCGTATAGCAACAGCAGGCTGTTGGTCGCGGGGTCGACCATTTGCGCGGCCAGTTTCAGCCAGGCAGCTTCGAAGTCGTGGCCTTCGTCGATCAGGACGGCCTGGTACTGGCCCGACGGAATCTGCCCTCGGTCGACCCCGCGAATGACGCCGGCCACCATCTGCTCGAACATGTCCGGTCCCTGTGCAGGCAGGGCCTGACCGTAGGCCACCAGTTGCTGCCGGCACCACTTGTGAAAGTTGCGGACGTGGACCTTGGCCGCGAGGCCTTTGGCTGCCATGACGGCGTCCAGCTTCACCGCCAGCGGCTGGTTGTAGCAGAGCACGAGGATCGGCTTGGCGTTTGCGGAGGCCTTGGCGAGGTACTCCGCGCGGTAGCCGAGGATCATCGTCTTGCCGGAACCGGCCACCCCGTGGATGACGCGATGGCCTTCTCCCAGGCTGCGAGCGAGCTGCTCTTGCTGCAGGTCCATCACGCGCATGATGTCGGGCAGCGTATCGCTTGCCTCCTCATCCGCGGGGAAGAGGTCGCTCGGTGGGTTGACCCGCACCTCGGGGAACAGGATCCACCGCACGCGATCGATCTGAGGAATCGACAGGACGCCCCGCATGAGCGTGGGGAACATGGCCCACAGCCGGCTCTGGAAGTCTTCCGCCTCGACGGTGGCGGTCATCTCGTCCCTGCAGACGACGCGGTGGGGCTCGATCGCGAAGTGGAGCTCCGCAGCTTCGAACTGCCTGCGGGTGATATGCGTCAAGACGACGCCGTAACTCCAGGGGAAGGCGAGCTTGCCGTCGGCATTTGTCAGCCGTTGGTCCTTAGAGAGCGCATCGACGACCTGATGGGCGTAGTGCCGGGCCTGCTCGATGGGATTCGCAACGTTCTTCGGGACGCCCTGCGCCAGGATTTCCCAGGTCTGCTTGCTGGCGGTTCGGATCGTTTCCAGGCGCCAGTCCTTGACTTCCAGGATGAGCAGGCCGCGGCGTGGGTGGAGGACAACGAAGTCGGGATGGGCGTGCTTCGGTCCAACCGGCACGTCGTACCAAACCAGGTAGTCGTCATCGAGCTTCTGCTCCAGACGCTCGGCGGTTCTGCGCTCCCCCTGCGTCATGCGGGAGACGCAGGTGCTCAGCGCTGGGATGACGGTCGCCATCTGCTGTTGTTGTTGAATCCCTGATGCAGCGCCATATCCTGCCTCAGCGCTTGGGGGCTGTCACGATGCGGCAGGCCAATAGATTGAGCACCAATGCGTACAGGCCGGCCGGAATCGGGGTTCTAACCTGTCGGCGCCCCATGCGCCGGCCGGAGCCCGCGTCCTTGGTTTGCAGATGTATTTCAGTTGCTATACATTCACCCGATGACTCGCTCCGCCACCTTGCCGCCCATCCGTGTTGCGCCCGAGACGAAGGCCAGTGTCGAAGCCGTGCTGCGGGAAGGCGAATCGCTGACGCAGTTCATCGAGAGCGCCGTTCGCCGCGAGGCTGAGTTCCGCGCCGAGCAAGACGCCGCTGTGGCCCGGGCGAAGAAGGCACTGCGCAGTGCCGACAAGGGCGTGGGCCTGATGACGGCTGAGGACTTCCTGGCGGGCATGGCGCAGCGTGCCAAGGCAGCGCAGCAGCGCATCCGTGAGGCCGCGACGGCCAGGAAGAAGCGGGCTACCGGGTGAGCGCGCGGTATCGGGTTGTTCCGACCGTCGCGTTCCAGGACGACATCGAGCGCCTCGAGGAACACATCGTCCAGCGCGAGCTGGAGAGCAATACGCCGGACGATACCTGCCTCCTCCGTTTCCATGATGCGGTGGAGCGTGCGTTCGGGATCCTCTCGTTTGCGCCGCATACCTGTCGCCGATGTGAAGCGCACCGGGAGTTCCGCGAGCTGATCGTCCCCTTCGGTCGTGGCGGCTGCGTCGTTCTGTTCGCAATCCGCGAGCTCGATGTTGTATTGCTCGCCGCGAGGGACCAGCACGAACACGACTACCGCTGACGAAGTTCGTCGGCTGACGTGCAGGCCAGCCGGGAGCGGCTACCAGCTCCCGGTGTTGGCCATCGAGACCCAGGGCTCGGCCGGCGCGAGCGGCGCGCCGGCCTGCAGCAGCTCGATGGAGATGCCGTCGGGCGAGCGCACGAAGGCCATGCGGCCGTCGCGCGGCGGGCGGTTGATGGTCACGCCGTGGCGCTGCAGGCGCTCGCAGGCGGCGTAGATGTTCTCCACCTCGTAGGCGAGGTGGCCGAAGTTGCGCCCGCCGGCGTAGGCCTCGGGATCCCAGTTGTGGGTCAGCTCGACCTGCGCCTCGTGCTGGCCGGGCGCGGCGAGGAAGTAGAGCGTGAAGCGGCCGGCCGCCACCTCGTTCTTGCGCACGAGTTCGAGGCCGAGGGCGTCGCAGTAGAAGCGCAGCGAGGCCTCGGGGTCGCTGACGCGCACCATGGTGTGCAGGTATTTCATGGCGCGATTGTCGGCCCGGAGGGCGGATCGTCGAGCTCGACGATGTGCATGCCCTCACGCAGATCCATCGACGAGGTGGCCCAGCTGTCCATCGGCAGGGTGGTGCGCTCGTCGATCTCGCTCGCGGGCGCCGGGCGCGAATCCACCTCGACCCACTCGCCTTCGGGCTTGCTGTCGGTGATGCGCCAGACCCGCCGCGGGGTCGACGCGGCGCGTGCGGCCGCGCGATGGCCCCGCGTGAACCGCTTCAGGACGGCGAGCATGGAACGAATCACTCCTTGACCCCGTGCGAGGGACGTTGAACGGAAGCGCACGATAGGAAGCGTCGCGCCGCACGTCATCTCCCGCGTTGAGGATTCGCAGTCAGGCTCCACGCAGCCCGCGAGGGCAGTCGCCGGTGGGCGACGCGGCTGCGACGGATGTCACGCCGCTCAGACGCTGCGTGGCGCGACGCGCAGGCCGTCGCGTGTGGCCGGCGGCGGGTAGACGATCACCTGCACGCCGGCGGCGAGGCCGGATTCGATCCAGGCCTCCTGGCCGTTGCGTGCGCCCAGCTGCACCGGCACGAGGCGCGCGCGGCCGCCTTCGACCACGAACACCGCATCGCCGCCCTCGGGGCGCGGGAACACCGCGCTGACCGGCACCTTCAGCACCTTGGGCAGCGAGCGGGTGACGATGCGCACGCCGACGCGGAAGCCGTCGCCCAGCGAGGCCCAGCGCTGCGCCGGGCTGACCAGATCGATCAGCACGCGCACGCGCTGCTCCTCCACGCCCAGCGCCGAGACCTTGGTGAAGGCGGCCGGCTCGACCCGGCGCACGCGCCCTTCGAGCACGCCGTCGCCGCCCCAGCGCTCGATGCGCACCGCGCTGCCCGGCGCGGCGCGCAGCGCGTCGGCGGTGAGCAGCTCGGCCACCACCTCGAGCCGCGCGGTGTCGCCCAGCTCGACCAGCGGCGCGCCCAGCGCCACCGGGCCCTCGCTGGCCTGCGCTACCTTGAGCACGCGGCCGGCGATCGGCGCGCGCACCTCGAAGCCCTTGCCAGCACCCGCGCCGGCGCGCGTGGCGGCCATCAGCGCGGCGCGCGCCTGCTCCACCTCGTGGCCGGCGACATGGCCCTCCTCGACGGCGGCCTCCAGCTCCTTCTGCGCGGCCAGCACCGAGAGGCGGTCGCTCTCCAGCTTGGTGGGTGCGACGAAGCCCTGGCGGGCCAGCTGCTCGCTGCGCTGCTGCTCGTTGCGCGCCTGCGCGAGG
>DAORCC010000126.1:0-7764 GCA_035345235.1 Azospira sp. | reverse complement strand
AGGTGTACGAAAACATCGTCAAGGGCGAGCACAAGATCGATGCCGGCATGCCGGAGTCGTTCAACGTTCTGGTCAAGGAAATTCGGTCGCTGGCGATCGACATTGACCTGGAACGCTACTGATTCAAGGACTGGGAGTTAGACGATGAAAGCACTGCTTGATTTGTTCAAACAGGTAACGCAGGAAGAGGAATTCGACGCGATCACCATTGGTCTCGCGTCGCCCGAGAAGATTCGTTCCTGGTCCTACGGCGAAGTCAAGAAGCCGGAAACCATCAACTATCGCACATTCAAGCCGGAACGCGATGGCCTGTTCTGCGCCAAGATCTTTGGCCCGATCAAGGACTACGAGTGTCTTTGCGGCAAGTACAAGCGCCTGAAGCACCGTGGCGTGATCTGCGAGAAATGCGGCGTCGAAGTGACGCTCGCCAAGGTGCGCCGCGAGCGCATGGGCCACATCGAGCTGGCCTCGCCGACCGCGCACATCTGGTTCCTGAAGTCGCTTCCGTCGCGTCTGGGCATGGTCCTCGACATGACGCTGCGCGACATCGAACGCGTTCTCTACTTCGAGGCATTCGTGGTGTGCGATCCGGGCATGACCCCGCTCAATCGTGCCCAGCTGCTGACCGAGGACGACTATCTCGCCAAGGTGGAAGAGTACGGTGATGACTTCCAGGCACTGATGGGCGCCGAGGGCATCCGCGAACTGCTGCGCAACCTCGACCTCGAAAGCGAGATCGAGAAGCTGCGCGGCGAACTGGAAGTGACCGGTTCCGAAGCCAAGAACAAGAAGCTGGCCAAGCGCCTGAAGGTGCTCGAGGGCTTCCAGAAGTCCGGCATCAAGCCGGACTGGATGGTGCTCGAGGTGCTGCCGGTACTGCCGCCGGACCTGCGTCCGTTGGTGCCGCTGGACGGCGGTCGTTTTGCGACCTCCGACCTGAACGATCTCTATCGTCGCGTCATCAACCGCAACAACCGCCTCAAGCGCCTGCTCGAACTGAAGGCGCCCGACATCATCGTACGCAACGAGAAGCGCATGCTGCAGGAGTCGGTGGACTCGCTGCTCGACAACGGTCGCCGTGGCAAGGCCATGACCGGCGCCAACAAGCGTCCGCTCAAGTCGCTGGCCGACATGATCAAGGGCAAGGGCGGCCGCTTCCGTCAGAACCTGCTCGGCAAGCGCGTCGACTACTCGGGCCGTTCGGTCATCGTCGTCGGCCCGCAGCTCAAGCTGCACCAGTGCGGCCTGCCGAAGCTGATGGCGCTCGAGCTGTTCAAGCCGTTCATCTTCAACAAGCTGGAACTGATGGGTCTCGCGACCACCATCAAGCAGGCCAAGAAGATGGTCGAGTCGCAGGAGCCGGTGGTGTGGGACATCCTCGAAGAGGTGATCCGCGAGCATCCGGTCATGCTGAACCGTGCGCCGACCCTGCACCGCCTCGGTATCCAGGCCTTCGAGCCGACCCTGATCGAAGGCAAGGCGATCCAGCTGCACCCGCTGGTCTGCGCGGCCTTCAACGCCGACTTCGACGGTGACCAGATGGCCGTCCACGTCCCGCTGTCGCTCGAAGCACAGATGGAAGCCCGCACGCTGATGTTGGCCTCCAACAACGTGCTGTCGCCGGCCAACGGCGAGCCGATCATCGTGCCGTCGCAGGATATCGTTCTCGGTCTGTACTACGCCACCCGCGATCGCATCAACGGCAAGGGCGAAGGCCTCTACTTCGCCGATGTCGGCGAAGTGACGCGTGCCCTGGCCGCGAAGGAAGTCGATCTGCACGCACGTATTTCGGTGCGAATCAAGGAATACGAGCCGGATGGCAACGATGGCTGGAACGAGAAGATCACGCGCTACCAGACGACCCCGGGTCGTGCGCTGCTCTCCGAGATCCTGCCGAAGGGCCTGCCTTTCAGCGTTCTGGACAAGCCGCTGAAGAAGAAGGAAATCTCGAAGCTGATCAACGTCTCCTTCCGCCGTTGCGGCCTCAAGGAAACCGTTGTCTTTGCCGACAAGCTGATGCAGAACGGCTATGCGCTGGCGACCCGCGCCGGCATCTCGTTCTGTTCGGATGACATGATCGTTCCGGCCAAGAAGCACGAGATCATTTCGGAAGCCGAAAAGGAAGTTAAGGAGATCGAGACCCAGTACACCAACGGTCTCGTGACCCAGGGCGAGCGCTACAACAAGGTCGTGGATATCTGGGGTCGCACGGGCGACCAGGTGGCCAAGGTCATGATGGAGCAGCTTGGCCACGAAGAAGTGATCGACCGCCACGGCAAGAAGGTCAAGCAGGATTCGTTCAACTCGATCTTCATGATGGCTGATTCGGGCGCCCGCGGTTCCGCGGCCCAGATTCGCCAGCTGGCCGGTATGCGCGGCCTGATGGCCAAGCCGGACGGCTCGATTATCGAAACCCCGATCACGACCAACTTCCGCGAAGGTCTGAACGTTCTCCAGTACTTCATCTCGACGCACGGCGCCCGTAAGGGTCTGGCCGACACCGCGCTGAAGACCGCGAACTCCGGCTACCTGACGCGCCGTCTCGTTGACGTTACCCAGGATCTGGTGGTCATCGAGGACGACTGCGGCACCGAGAACGGCGTCACCATGAAGGCGCTGATCGAGGGTGGTGAAGTCATCGAGGCCCTGCGCGAGCGTATCCTCGGTCGCGTTACCGCGGCGGACGTAATCAACCCCGAAACCGACGAGACCGTCCTCGAGTCCGGATCACTGCTGGATGAGGACGCGGTTGACCTGATCGACGCGCTGGGCATCGACGAAGTGCGTGTACGGACCCCGCTGACCTGCGATACGCGCTATGGTCTTTGCGCCAAGTGCTATGGCCGCGATCTCGGCCGTGGTTCCATGGTCAATACCGGCGAAGCCGTCGGCGTCATCGCTGCGCAATCGATCGGCGAGCCGGGTACCCAGCTGACCATGCGTACGTTCCACGTCGGTGGCGCTGCGTCGCGTGCTGCCGTGGCCTCGCAGGTGGAAACCAAGAGTGCCGGCATCGTCCGTTTTACCGCGACGATGCGTTATGTCACCAACGCCAAGGGCGAGAAGATCGTCATTACCCGTTCCGGTGAGGTGCTGATTACCGACGACAACAGCCGCGAGCGCGAGCGCCACAAGGTGCCCTACGGCGCGACGCTGCAGGTCAACGACGGCCAGTCGGTCAAGGCCGGCGCCAAACTGGCCACCTGGGACCCGCATACCCGTCCCATCATCGGCGAATATTCCGGTACCGTTAAGTTCGAGAACGTTGAAGAGGGCGTTACTGTCGCCAAGCAGATTGACGACGTGACCGGCCTTTCGACGCTGGTTGTGATCGACCCGAAGCGCGGCGGCAAGGCACAGACCAAGGGCCTGCGCCCGCAGATCAAGCTGCTCGATGCCAATGGCGATGAAGTCAAGGCGCATGGTACTGACCACGCGGTGGCCATGACCTTCCAGGTCGGCGCAATCATCACCATCGTCGACGGTCAGCAGGTTTCCGTAGGTGATGTGCTTGCCCGTCTGCCTCAGGAATCCGCCAAGACCCGTGACATTACCGGCGGTCTGCCGCGTGTGGCGGAACTTTTCGAAGCGCGTACCCCGAAGGATGCGGGTCTGCTCGCCGAATTCACCGGCACCGTATCGTTCGGCAAGGACACAAAGGGCAAGCAGCGTCTGGTCATCACCGACCTCGATGGCGTCACCCACGAATACCTGATCCCGAAGGACAAGCACGTGCTGGTGCACGACGGTCAGGTGGTGAACAAGGGTGAATCGATCGTCGACGGCGAACCTGATCCGCACGACATCCTGCGTCTGCAGGGCGTCGAGGCGCTGGCCCGTTACATCACCGACGAAGTGCAGGACGTCTATCGTCTGCAGGGTGTGAAGATCAACGACAAGCACATCGAGGTGATCGTGCGCCAGATGCTGCGCCGCGTGAACATCGTGGATCCGGGCGACACCCGCTTCATCAAGAGTGAGCAGGTCGAGCGCGCCGAGGTGCTGGACGAGAACGATCGCATCGTCGCCGAAGGCAAACTGCCGGCAACCTACGAATACGTTCTCCTCGGCATTACGAAGGCTTCGCTGTCGACTGATTCGTTCATCTCGGCCGCTTCCTTCCAGGAAACGACCCGCGTCTTGACCGAGGCGGCGATCATGGGCAAGCGCGACGAACTCCGTGGCCTCAAGGAAAACGTCATCGTCGGCCGCCTCATCCCGGCGGGTACCGGTCTGGCCTATCACAATACGCGCCGTCAGCAGTCTGCGGGCGACGATATTGCGGCGGATCGTCCGCTGACCGAGGAAGATGTGTTCCAGACGCCGGAGGAAAGCACCCCTTCGGCTGGCTGAAAGTAGTTGCAACAAGGCTGCCCGTCGGGGGTTCAGGCGGGCAGCCGGTTGACTTTGGACTTGATCAACCCTAAAATCTCGGGTCTTTGTCAGCAAAGGCTAACCAAAGCCTTTGTTTTAAATAACAAATTTGCTTGAGGTGGGTGCTGTCCGCTCAAGCGTTTTTGCGCTGCAACAGAAAAAACTGTTGTGCCGCAAGTATTTGGGACTGGAAATTATGCCGACCATCAACCAACTCGTGCGTCAGGGCCGTCAGGCTGAAGTCACCAAGAGCAAGGTTCCTGCGATGGAGCGTTGTCCGCAGAAGCGTGGTGTCTGTACCCGCGTCTACACGACTACGCCGAAGAAGCCGAACTCCGCGCTGCGGAAAGTGTGCAAGGTGCGCCTGACCAACGGTTTTGAAGTCATCTCCTATATCGGCGGTGAAGGCCACAACCTGCAGGAGCACTCTGTTGTCCTGATTCGCGGTGGTCGTGTCAAGGATCTCCCGGGTGTCCGTTACCACACTGTGCGTGGTTCGCTCGACACCCAGGGCGTCAAGGATCGTAAGCAGTCGCGTTCGAAGTACGGCGCGAAGCGTCCGAAGGCAGCCTAAGCGCAAGCTAACGTTGCTTGAGTAAGTGGCCACTCATGGTGAGTGGCCGAGGAAGGCTATTTGCCTTTCAACTGAATAGTGAACCAGTGAGGTTGTTATGCCCCGTCGTCGTGAAGTACCGAAACGCGACATTCTGCCGGATCCGAAATTCGGATCGGTCGATGTCTCCAAGTTTGTGAACGCCATCATGCAGAGCGGCAAGAAGTCCGTTGCCGAGCGCATCGTCTATGGTGCGTTCGAGCAGATCACCACCAAGAGTGGCAAGGATCCGCTGGAAGTGTTTGCCGCCGCCATGGGCAACGTTAAGCCGATGGTGGAAGTGAAATCCCGCCGCGTCGGTGGTGCCAACTATCAGGTGCCGGTGGAAGTGCGTCCGGCTCGTCGTGCAGCGCTGGCCATGCGCTGGCTGCGCGAAACCGCGCGCAAGCGTTCCGAGAAGACCATGGGTTTGCGTCTGGCTGCCGAACTGCTGGAAGCGGCGGAGAATCGTGGCGGCGCCGTCAAGAAGCGTGACGAAGTGCACCGTATGGCTGAAGCCAACAAGGCGTTCTCGCATTTCCGTTTCTAATGTTCGCGGCGTTTTGACGCGAAGACCTGTTCTTTAAATACGAAGGCAAATACTGTGGCACGCAAAACCCCTATCGAGCGCTACCGTAACATCGGTATCAGCGCACACATCGACGCCGGCAAGACCACGACGACCGAGCGCATCCTCTACTACACCGGTGTTAACCACAAGATCGGTGAAGTCCATGACGGCGCGGCCACCATGGACTGGATGGAGCAGGAACAGGAGCGTGGCATTACCATTACCTCCGCTGCGACGACCTGCTTCTGGAAGGGCATGGAAATGCAATTCCCGGAGCATCGGTTCAACATCATCGACACCCCGGGACACGTCGACTTCACGATCGAAGTCGAACGTTCGATGCGCGTTCTCGATGGTGCCTGCATGGTGTATTGCGCCGTGGGTGGCGTGCAGCCGCAGTCCGAGACGGTCTGGCGTCAGGCGACCAAGTACAAGGTGCCGCGTCTTGCCTTCGTGAACAAGATGGACCGCTCCGGTGCGAACTTCTTCAAGGTCGTCGACCAGATGAAGACCCGCCTGAAGGCCAACCCGGTTCCGGTCGTCATTCCTATCGGTGCCGAAGATACCTTTACCGGTGTCGTCGATCTGATCAAGATGAAGGCGATCATCTGGGACGAGGCCTCCCAGGGCATGAAGTTCGAATACCAGGACATCCCGGGTGATCTGCTCGATGTTGCCAAGACCTGGCGTGAGCAGATGCTGGAAGCTGCAGCGGAAGCCTCCGAGGACCTGATGAACCAGTACCTCGAGAATGGCGACCTGCCGGAAAAGGATATCCTCAAGGGCCTGCGTCAGCGTACGCTGGCTTGCGAAATCCAGCCGATGCTGTGCGGTACCGCGTTCAAGAACAAGGGTGTCCAGCGCATGCTCGACGCTGTCATTGAGCTGCTGCCTTCCCCGGTCGACATTCCTCCGGTCGAAGGCGAAAAGGAAAATGGCGACCGCGATTCGCGCGAAGCGTCCGACAGCGCCAAGTTCTCCGCGCTGGCATTCAAGCTGATGACCGACCCGTACGTTGGTCAGCTGACCTTCATCCGCGTCTACTCCGGTGTGCTGAAGTCGGGCGATACGGTTTATAACCCGATCAAGTCGCGCAAGGAACGCGTCGGCCGCATCCTGCAGATGCACGCCAACAACCGCGAGGAAATCAAGGAAGTGCTGGCCGGCGACATCGCCGCCTGCGTCGGCCTGAAGGAATGCACCACGGGCGAAACCCTGTGCGACCCGGATGCGCCGATCATCCTCGAGCGCATGGTGTTCCCGGAGCCGGTGATCCACGTCGCCGTCGAGCCGAAGACCAAGGCCGACCAGGAAAAGATGGGTATTGCCCTGAATCGCCTCGCGGCTGAAGATCCGTCGTTCCGTGTGCGTACCGATGAAGAGTCGGGCCAGACCATCATTTCCGGTATGGGCGAGTTGCACCTCGAGATCATCGTCGATCGCATGAAACGCGAATTCAGTGTTGAAGCCAACGTCGGTGCGCCGCAGGTTGCCTATCGCGAGTGCATCAAGAAGGCGGTCGAACAGGAGGGCAAGTTCGTCAAGCAGTCGGGCGGTCGCGGTCAGTACGGCCACGTCTGGCTCAAGATCGAACCGAACGAAACCGGCAAGGGTTACGAATTCGTCGACGCCGTCAAGGGCGGTACCGTGCCGCGCGAATTCATCCCGGCGGTCGACAAGGGGCTGCAGGACGCGGTTACCAGTGGTGTGCTCGCCGGCTTCCCGGTGGTGGACGTCAAGTTCACGCTGTTTGACGGTTCGTCGCACGACGTTGACTCGAATGAGAACGCGTTCCGCATGGCGGCCTCCATGGCCTTTAAGGAAGGTATGAGGAAGGCCAGCCCGACGCTGCTTGAGCCGATGATGGCCGTCGTCGTCGAGACCCCCGAAGACTACATGGGCAACGTCATGGGCGACCTCTCCGGTCGTCGCGGCATGGTCCAGGGTATGGACGACCTGCCTGGTGGCACCAAGGAAGTCAAGGCGGAAGTGCCGCTGGCCGAAATGTTCGGTTATTCCACGCAGCTGCGCTCGCTGACCCAGGGACGTGCTACGTACACGATGGAATTCAAGCACTATGCCGAAGCGCCGAAAAACGTCGCTGAAGCCGTCATCAACAAGAAGTAATCCGGATTATTTGAATTAGCTGAGGATAGAAAAATGGCCAAGGGAAAATTCGAACGTACGAAACCGCACGTGAACGTTGGCACGATTGGTCACGTTGACC
>DAORCC010000125.1:0-7768 GCA_035345235.1 Azospira sp. | reverse complement strand
TCCATCTTGATCAGCTTTTCGATGTCGCGCAGGTAGCCGCGCTCTTCGGCACAGACCAGCGACAGCGCTTCGCCTTCCATGCCGGCGCGACCGGTACGGCCGATGCGGTGCACGTAGTCTTCGGAAATGTTCGGCAGTTCGAAGTTGATGACGTGCGGCAGGGCATCGATGTCGAGGCCGCGGGCGGCGATATCGGTCGCCACCAGCACGACCAGCTTGTTGTCCTTGAATTCATTGAGCGCACGTACGCGGGCGCCCTGCGACTTGTTGCCGTGCAGCGCAGCGGAACGGATGCCGGCCTTTTCCAGCTTGCGCGCCAGGGCGTCGGCGCCATGCTTGGTGCGCGTGAAGACCAGCACCTGATGCCAGCCGTGCGACTGGAGCAGCTTGATCAGCAGTTCGCTCTTTGTTTCGCGGTCGACGTAGATGACGCGCTGCGCCACCGTTTCCACGGTGGTGTTGCGGCGGGCGACTTCGACGCTGGCGGGGTCGTGGAGGAAGGTCTGGGCCAGTTCGCGGATGTCGTCGGAGAAGGTGGCCGAGAAAAGCAGGCTCTGCTTCTGCTTGGGCATCACCGCAAGGATCTTGCGGATGTCGCGGATGAAGCCCATGTCGAGCATGCGATCGGCTTCGTCGAGGACGAGAATCTCGACCGCCGAGAGATCGACGGTACGTTGCTGCATGTGGTCGAGCAGACGCCCCGGGGTCGCGACGAGGATGTCGACGCCCCGCGCGAGGGCGTGAATCTGCGGGTTGATACCGACACCACCGAAGATCGAGAGCGAGGTGAGCGGCAGGTGCTTGCCGTAGGTGCGCACGCTTTCCTCGACCTGCATGGCGAGTTCGCGCGTCGGCGTAAGGACCAGCACACGCGGCTGCTTCGGCCGGGCGCGCTTGCCCTGCAGGAGCTGCAGGATGGGCAGGGTGAAGCCGGCAGTCTTGCCGGTACCTGTCTGTGCGCAGGCCATCAGGTCGCGCTTCTGCAGCACGACGGGAATCGCCTGCTGCTGGATCGGGGTCGGGGTGTCATAGCCCTGCTCGGCAATGGCGCGCAGGATCTCGGCCGAGAGGCCCAGGTCGGTGAATTTCATGGTGATGCTCCGGAACGATGGAGGACGGCTCCGCGCCCTTGGCGCATCAGTCGGAACCGCGAAAAACTCGGAGAGGTGACCACGAGGGTCGGAGAGGCCCTGCCGCGACTGACGGGCTGCATGGGCGAACTACTCGACGAAGGCGCGCAGTCTAGCACGCGCCATTCATGCCATGAGGAAATCAATATTTCTTATCGCCTGTTTGCGTCGGCAAATTTTCGGGGATGATGGCATTTCCCCAACACGAGGAGAACAACAAGATGAAGATGATCATCTGGGTCCTGTGGCCGGCCTTTACGGCCGCAGGCATTGCCGAAGTGGTCTTCTTCACGCTGATCGACCCGCAGCAGCTCTATTTGCTCGGCCAGCCGATCAACGTGTCGCCGATGACCACCTACTCCATCGGTTTCCTGCTCTTCTGGCTGCTCTGCAGCGGCGCCAGCCTGATGACCTACCTGATGCTGCCGGGCGACGTGAAGGCGGCGCTCTCGCGCCATGCGGACGAGCACCCGGACCTGAGCCGCCGCAACCGTACGCGCGCGGCGCAGTAAGCAGCGAGGCTCAGTTCAGGGAAAGCCCGCGGTCGAGATCGGCCTGGAGGTCCTCGACCGCTTCCAGCCCGACCGCGACGCGCAGCAGGCCTTCACTGATGCCGGCTGCGGCACGCGCTTCGGCCGAGATGCGGCCGTGCGTGGTCGATGCCGGATGGGTCAGCGTCGTCTTGGTGTCGCCGAGGTTGGCGGTGATCGACAGCAGTTCGCAGGAATCGACGACGCGCCACGCTTCGCTGCGTGCGCCCTTGACCTCGAACGAGACAATGGCGCCACCGTTCCTCTGCTGGCGCATCGCCAGCGCATGCTGCGGATGCGAGGGCAGCCCGGGGTAGAAGACGCGCGCAACCTTGGGGTGCGCCTCCAGCCATTGCGCCAGTTGCAGCGCCTTCGCCGATTGCGCCTCCATTCGGATCTGCAGCGTTTCCAGCCCTTTCAGCAGTACCCAGGCGTTGAAAGCCGATAACGTGGGGCCTGCGGTGCGCAGGAAGGCGAGCACCGGGTCGGTGAATGTCTTCGCGCCGACGACGGCGCCACCGAGCACACGGCCCTGGCCGTCGAGATATTTGGTCGCCGAATGCACGACCAGGTCGGCGCCCAGATCAAGCGGACGCTGCAGGATCGGCGTGCAGAAGCAGTTGTCGACGGCGACGAGGATGTTCCGCGCATGTGCGACGTCGCACAGCGTCCTGATATCCGCGATTTCGGTCAGCGGATTTGACGGCGTCTCCAGGAAGAAGAGCTTCGTGTTCGGGCGGATCGCCGCCTCCCAGGCTGAAACATCGGTCTGCGAGACGCAGGTGGTGGTGATGCCGAAGCGCGACAGGATGTTGTTGAGCATCTGCAGCGTGGCGCCGAACAGGCTGTTCGAGGCGACGATGTGGTCACCGGCCGAGAGGTGGGCCATGATCAGCGCCAGGATCGACGACATGCCACTGGCGGTTGCCACCGCTGCCTCGGCGCCTTCGAGCGCCGCAAGGCGCTGCTGGAAGGCGTTCACCGTCGGATTGGTGAAGCGCGAGTAGACGTTGCCTTCCTCCTCGCCGGAGAAGCGCGCAGCGGCCTGCGCGGCGCTGTCGAAGACGAAGCTGGAGGTGAGGTACAGCGCCTCCGAATGCTCGTTAAACTGCGAGCGCTCGATGCCTTCGCGAACGGCCAGCGTCTCGAGTCGGTACTTGTCGGCCATCGTGTTACTCCGCCGACATCAGGTTGAGGTGCATCTGCTGCGAGGCGCCGCCGTCCTCGCGGTCCTTCTTCGGCGCGCCGTTGCGCGCGGCCTCGATCTCGTCGAGGTACTCGGGACTGATGTCGCCGGTGATGTAGCAACCGTCGAAGCACGAGGCATCGAAGGATGAAAGACGGTCGGAGAGTTCGCGCACCGAAGTCTTCAGGGCATCGATATCCTGGTAGACGAGCCCGTCGGCACCGATCTCGGCAGCGATTTCCTCGTCGCTGCGGCCAGTGGCGATCAGCTCGCCACGCGTCGGCATGTCGATGCCGTAGACGTTCGGGAAACGGACCGGCGGCGCAGCCGAGGCAAAGTACACCTTGAGCGCACCGGCTGCGCGGGCCATCTCGACGATCTCGCGGCTGGTGGTGCCGCGCACGATCGAATCGTCGACCAGCAGCACACGCTTGCCGCGGAATTCCTCGCCGACGGTGTTGAGTTTCTGGCGCACCGATTTACGACGCGTGGACTGCCCCGGCATGATGAAGGTGCGGCCAATGTAGCGGTTCTTGACGAAGCCCTCGCGGTAAGGAATACCCAGGGTCTGGGCCAGTTCCATCGCCGACGGACGCGAGGAATCCGGAATCGGGATCACCACGTCGATCTCGCTGACCGGAATGTGCTGCCTGACCTTTTCGGCGAGATGCTCGCCCATGCGCAGGCGGGTTTCGTAGACCGACACGCCGTCGATGACGGAATCCGGTCGCGCCAGATAGACGTATTCGAAGATGCACGGTGAATACACCGGCTGTTGCGCGCACTGGCGCGTGTGCAGCTGGTGGTTGAGATCGATGAAGATGGCCTCGCCGGGCTCGACGTCGCGGATCACCGAGAAGCCCAGCGTATCGAGCGCCACCGATTCGGAGCCGACCAGGTACTCGACGCCGGCCTCCGTCTCGTTGGCGCCATAGACCAGCGGGCGGATGCCGTGCGGATCGCGGAAGGCGAGCAGGCCGTAGCCGGCGATGATGGCGACCACGGCATACGCGCCACGGCAGCGGCGATGCACCCCGGCCACGGCCTGGAAGATGCTATCCACATCGAGTTCATAGCCATGGGCGCAGGCCTGCAGCTCGTGCGCCAGCACATTGAGCAGCACTTCGGAATCGGAGTTGGTGTTGATGTGACGGCGGTCGAGCCGGAACATCTCTTCCTGCAACTGCTGCGTGTTGGTCAGGTTGCCGTTGTGGCCGAGCACGATGCCGAAAGGCGAATTGACGTAGAAGGGCTGCGCCTCGGCGAAGTTGTAGGCCGAGCCGGCCGTCGGGTAGCGTACGTGGCCGATGCCCATGTTGCCCGGCAGTGCCCGCATGTTGCGGGTGCGGAAGACATCGCGCACGAGCCCCGGCCCCTTGTGCATGTGGAAGGTGTTGCCTTCTGCCGTGGCTATGCCCGCTGCATCCTGGCCGCGGTGCTGCAGCACCATGAGGCCGTCGTACAGCAGCTGGTTGACGGGGGTGCTTGCTACAACGCCGATAATTCCGCACATCTTCGTGGTTTCCTACCAGATTGCTACCTGAAATGAATCCGTTTCGCCGCTTCCGGCGGCAACCAGGGCCGCGACGCCAGCACCGCCGTTTCCAGCGGTTCCGACAGTGCCGCATCACGCCACCAGCGTTCCTTCGGCGCCGAGGTCATGCCCCCGACCGCCACTGCAATCAGCACGATCAGCATGCCTCGCGCCAGTCCGAAGACTACACCGAGCAGGCGATCAACGGCCGTCAAACCGAGCGCTTTCAACAGGCCGCGGATCGCGAGGCGCAGCAGCCCGAGCACGATCAGCACCGCGACGAACACCGCCGCATAACCCGCCAGCAACCGCAAGCCCGGATCGGCGATCCCGGTGAGCAAGGCACCGATCTCCGGCCCGAACTGCCATGCTGCCAGCGCCGCCAACACCCAAGCCAGCAACGCGAGGACCTCGCCAACCAGGCCCCGCCACAATCCCAGCGCCAGCGACGCGACGAGGATGGCGATCACGCCATAGTCGAACACCGTCACGGCAAGGCCCTGCGCTTACTGCTTCGCGGCAACAACGCCATTGACGCCGATCCGCTTCATCTTCTCCAGCGCCTTCTCGGCCGCATCGCGGCTGGGGAAGGGGCCGGCGCGCACGCGCGTTTTCTTGCCCTGCGGCGAATCCAGTATTTCGGTATAGACCTTGATGTTCAGTTCGCCCAGTTTGCCCTGTAGCTGCTTGACGTTGGCGGGATTGGCGAAGGCACCGATGAGCACGACATATTCGCCGTTGGCGGCGGGGCCAGGCTTGGCGGACTCGGCCGGTTTGCCGGCGAGAATGGCCGCGGCACGCTGGGAATCTTCCTTGGCTGCCGGTTTTTCCGGCGCCTTTTCGGCCGGTTTTTCAGCGGCTTTCTGGGCGGGCTTTTCTGCCGGCTTCGTCGCCTTCTCGGACGGCGGCGGGGTGTCGGCGGACTTGGCTGCGGGGGTCGGCTTTTCCTGCGGCGCGGCCGGCGCCGGCTTGTCGGCCTGCGCTACGGGCACCGGCGAGGCCTCCGCCGGTTTCGCCGCCACCGCCGGCCTGAATGGCGGCACCTGCTCCTGGCCGGGGATACGGATCTGTACGTCGGCGACCGGCGTCTGCGGCGCCTGATCCATGACCATCGGCAGCACCACGGCGGCGAGCACCGCCAGTGCGACCGCGCCGACGAGGCGGCGACGGGCGCGCTTCTTGAGCGGCAGCTGGGCGTCGTCTTCGGGCATCGACATCAGGGGCGTTCCTTGAGGGCGCGCATGACGGCCGCCACGGTGTAGAAGGATCCAAAGGCCAGAATTCTATCATCTTCGCCGGCGGCTTTTCGCGCTGCAGCGAAGGCTGACGCGACATCGTCGAACGCGGCAACCGTACCGCCCAGACCGTCCGCGATTGCCGCCAGCGCTTCGGCAGCGGCCCCACGCGGCACATCCAGGCGCGCGACGTACCAGTGCGCCACCCTGCCCCTCAGGGTCGCCAGAGCACCGGCGACATCCTTGTCGGCGAGCATGCCGACGACGGCGTGGGTATTCGCGTAGAACCCCATGTCCCCAAGATTCGAGGCGAGCACGCCGACCGCCTGCGGATTGTGCGCGACATCGAGCACGATCGCCGGCTTGCCGGGAACGAGCTGGAAACGCCCGGCGAGTTCGATTTCGATCAAGCCCCGCCGTACCGACTGCATGTCGACCGGCAATTTCGTCTTCAAGGCATCGAGCGCAGCCAGCGCCGCCGAGGCGTTGGCCAGCTGCTGCGCACCACGGATGCCGGGATTCGCCAAGCCACCACGACGGAGATTGTTGCGACCCCACCAGGTCCATTGCGTCTTGTCACCGAAATAGCCGAAGTCGCGGCCGATCAGCTGCAGGTCGGCCCCGATCGCTGCGGCGTGGTCAAGCAGTGATTGTGGCGGCTGCGGGTCGGCGTAGATGGCCGGCCTGCCGGCGCGGAAGATGCCGGCCTTCTCGCTGCCGATACTTTCGCGGTCGGGGCCAAGCCAGTCGGTGTGGTCGAGGGCAATGCCGGTGACGATCGCGGTGTCAGGCTCGTAGACATTCACCGCGTCAAGCCGGCCACCGAGTCCGACTTCAAGGATGGCAACGTCGATATTTGCGGCCGCGAAGACTTCCCACGCGGCAAGCGTCCCGAACTCGAAGTAGGTCAGCGCGACATTCCCGGCAGCAGCGCGTGCCGCCTCGACTCGGGCGAAGGCCGCGCACAGCGAGGCATCGTCGACCGGCTGACGGTCGAGCCGCACGCGCTCGTTGTAGGCCAGCAGATGCGGCGAGGCATAACAGCCGGTGCGGTAGCCGGAGTAAGACAGGATGTGTTCAAGGTAGGCACAGGTCGAGCCCTTGCCGTTGGTGCCGCCGACGATGATCACCGGGCAATGCTGCGTCTGGCCGAGTTCGGCCTTGACGCGCGCGACACGTTCGAGCCCCAGCTCGATCCCTGCCTGACCTTTCGGGTGCAGGGATTCGAGGTGGGCCAGCCACTGATCGAGGGATTTCAAGCGATCAGGCGGCAGCGGGCAGTTTCTGCAGCAGTGCCAGCAATTGTGCCAGCTTGTCCTTCATCTCGCGGCGATCGACGATCAGATCGACGGCGCCTTTCTCGAGCAGGAACTCTGAACGCTGGAATCCGTCCGGCAGCTTCTCGCGTACCGTCTGCTCGATCACGCGCGGGCCGGCGAAGCCGATCAGCGCGTTCGGTTCGGCGATCACGATGTCGCCGACAAAGGCGAATGAGGCCGAGACGCCGCCCATGGTCGGATCCGTGAGCACCGAGAGGAAGGGCAGGCCCTTCTGCGAAAGCTTGGTCAGTGCAGCCGTCGTCTTCGCCATCTGCATCAGCGAAAAGAGCCCTTCCTGCATGCGCGCACCGCCCGAGGCGGTGACGCAGATGAAGGGCATGTTCTGCTCGACGGCGATCTGCACGCCGCGCACGAAGCGCTCGCCGAGCACCGAGCCCATCGAGCCGCCCATGAAATCGAACTCGAAGACCGCGGCGACCACGGGGATGGTCTTGATCGCGCCCTGCATCACCACCAGCGAATCGGTTTCGCCGCTGGTCTCGCAGGCATCAGCCAGACGCTCGGGATAACGGCGGCTGTCCTTGAACTTCAGCGTGTCGACCGGCAGCACCTCGGCGCCGATCTCGAAGCGGCCTTCGGCGTCGAGCAGCAGGTCGAGGCGCTCACGCGCCTTGAGGCGGTTGTGATGGCCGCACTTCGGACAGACGTTGAGATTGTTTTCCAGATCGGTCGCATAGAGTACCGCCTCGCAGGAGGGGCACTTGCTCCAGAGGCCTTCCGGCAGTGCCGACTTGCGCGCGACACCGGGTTCGCTACGCTTGATCTTCGGCGGCAGGAGTTTGTTCAACCAGCTCATTTCATTCCCTCTCAGGC
>DAORCC010000124.1:4392-7923 GCA_035345235.1 Azospira sp. | reverse complement strand
GAACTTCGGCGTCACCCGCTACAACCGCGTGGTGTTCTACGACTACGACGAGATCGAGTACATGACCGACATGAACTTCCGCGAGATTCCGGAAGCGCCGGACTACGAGACGGAGATGTCGGGCGAGGTCTGGTACTCGGTGGCGAGGAACGATGTCTTCCCCGAGGAGTTCGGCACCTTCCTGCTCGGCTCGCCAAAGGTGCGGCAAGCCTTCATGAAGCACCACCGCGACCTGCTGACGGCGAAGTTCTGGCAGCAGACGAAGGCGCAGATCCAGGCCGGCAAGGTGCCGGATTTCTACCCGTACCCGGAAGAGATGCGCTTCTGCAACGCCTTTGCCGACGGCTGAGCGCGCCGCACGACAAGCTTCTGGAACCCGCCTACCGGGGCGCCGGGCAGGCCGCGCCGAAACCGTAGACCGCCAGCACCTTGTTCCTGCTCAGGTAGGGCTGGAATTCCCGGACACTGCAATCGGCCTGCGCCTTCATTCCGGCCGCCTTGCCGCCCTCCACGAGCAGCAGCAACGGCGTCCCGGCTGCGCGCAAGCGCTGCAGCGCCTCGTCGTTCACGATCGGAATGTCGCGCCGGGCGTAATAGATCAGCCGTTCATCGAGGCTGAGATAGCCGTAGAGCGGCGTCTCGCCGACGCTTGCCAGCCAGCCGGTGAACTGCGGGAAGGCCGTGTAGCGATAATCGAGCACGCGCGCCTCGGCAACGGCATAGAACGCCGCATAGCCGGTGGGCAGCAGCAGCGCCAGACCGAGCAGGCCGCGCCGCAGCCGCGGCCCCGCGCTTTCGAGCAGTTCGCCGAGGCGGGCGCCAAGGAAGATGGCGACCAGCGGATAGGCCGGTAGCAGGTACTTGGCGTTCTTGCTGCTGAAGACGGAATACACGACAAGGGAAGCCGCCACGGCCAGCAAAAGCGTGAGCTTTGCCGGCTCCTCCCGCCACCGCCGCCAGGTGGCGAGCGGCGCGACGAAGAGCAGCAGGCTGAAAGGAAAGAAATCCGCCAGCATCCAGACGAGGTACATGAAGAAGGGATCGCCGGAGGCCCCGGCGACCTTGCTCACGATGTCCTTCTGCAGGATGGCGCTCCAGATGCCGGTTCCCATCTGCCAGGTCACGGCCAGGAACCACGACGAGCCGACGACGAGAAAGATGGCCCAACCGATCGGGTCGCGCAGCGCGAGCCACAGGCGGGGCTGGCGCTGGTACAGGGCGTTTGCGAGTAGCGGCAAGGTGACAAAGAGCAGTGCCAGCGGCCCTTTCGTCAACGTCGCCGCGCCGAGCAGCAGGTAACTCAGCCACAGCCAGCGGCGGTCGCCGTCGCCGCGCGTGTAATGCAACGCCGCCAGCAGCGACGAGAAGCACAGCGCGGTGAGCAGCATCTCGATCTGCGCGCGGCGGGCATCCATGGCGAAACTGGTGTTGGCGATCAGGATCTGCACCGCGAACAGAGCCGGCCAGGGACCGAACTGGCGCAGCGCGTAACGGTAGGCGAGGACGGCAACGACGCTCGCCGCCAGCGCGGAAGGCAGGCGGACGGCCCACTCGTTGGCGGCGCCGAAGAGATGCGCGCTGGCAGCCGACAGCCAGTACAGCAGCGGAGGCTTGGCGAGATAGAGATCGCCGTTCAGGCGCGGCAGCAGCCAGTCGCCGCTGACGAACATGGTGCTCGCCGGGATCGCCCGCCGCGCCTCGTTGTAGGAGAGCAGCGGCAGGCTGCCGAGCCCCCAGAAGAAGACCAGCGCGCCGACGGCGACGGTGGCGAGCAGCAGAAGGCGATACGTTTTCGTAACCGGCATCGTTCCCCCCATTTCCGCCTACTTCGCGGCGCCGATGCCGGCGATGAAGCGTTCGGCATCGAGCGTGCCGGCGGCGCCCGGCAAGCGCTGCCGTCCGGCGAAAGCAAGGAACAGCATGCCGCCATACGGCGGCTCCGTAGCCGCCAAGCCAAGATCCTTCTCGATCTTCTCGATGCAATGGCTGTGCGTGACCAAGATGAGATTACGCCCCGCGACCTTCGTCCGGGCGATGTCGTCCACCTGCACGGTCTTGCAGTTCGCCAGCCACGCCTGCTCCGGCACCGTTGCACCGAACATGTAGGTCGATGTCTGCCGGGTGCGCGTCAGCGGGCTCGTCAGGAAATCAGCGCGTTCGATACCGAGGCGCGCGAAGGCGGCGCCCAGTGCGACGGCGAGATCCTTCCCGTCGGCGGTAATGCCATCCGGGGTATCCGGGCAGGGCGCGGTGGAACGGTCGCAGCGCTCGGCGTGCCGGACCAGGACGACGACCTCCCCTTTCGCCCACGAAGCCGCCAGCGCCGTCATCCCCGCCGGTGACTCCAGACCGAAATCCAGCAGGGTGGGGCCCGCGAACTGAAAATAAAGGGTGGCCGCGCAGAGCATGCCCACCAACATCACAAACGGTGCCGCCATACGGAATCCTCGCCAATGCGGTCGAACCCCGATCTTATCGCAGACAGCTTTCCGTCTTGTTACGGACAAGACCATCATGCAGCCACCGGGCGAGCGCCGGCGGACGACGGAACGAGCGATATCCGGAACAACCGGGCAAGCTGGCGCATGGGCAGGGCAGGCGAAAAGAAAGCCGCACTATTGCCGCCGACCCTTAACGCAGTCTTAAGATCTAACATCGCCCACTCGTGCGGGACAACAAAAAACCCGCCGGAGCAGGACTCGGGCGGGTTTCTCGGGGAGGCGGGCCGAATTACTTCAGCTTCACTTCCTTGTAGGCGACGTGCTTGCGGGCCTTGGGATCGTACTTCTTGATCTCCATCTTCTCGGGCATCGTCTTCTTGTTCTTGGTGGTGGTGTAGAAGTGACCGGTACCGGCGGTCGACTCGAGCTTGATCTTTTCACGCATGGCTCAGGTTCCTCTCTGTCAGACTTCGCCGCGGGCGCGCAGGTCGACCAGGACCTCGTCGATGCCCTTCTTGTCGATGATGCGCAGGCCGGCGTTGGAAACGCGCAGGCGCACGAAACGGTTTTCGCTTTCAACCCAGAAGCGGCGGTACTGCAGATTCGGCAGGAAGCGGCGCTTCGTCTTGTTGTTGGCGTGGGAAACCTTGTTCCCAACCATCGGGGCCTTGCCCGTCACTTGGCATACTCGCGCCATGTTGTTGCTCCGTTAGTAATCTTGAAAGAGGAAAGCCGGCGATTCTAAACCAACTTTCCGAGATTTATCAAGCCTTTTTTACTTCTTCGGCGTATCCGGCAGGCGGTAGCGCTGCTCGCGGTACAGCCAGGCCGGCAGCAGCGAGTGGGCGAGCGCCCGCTTCTCCAGCGCGGCCGCATCGTCGGGCGGCGGCACGCTGTCGAGATGCTTGCGCTGCGGGTCGTAGCGGCCGTGCGCGGGCGCCTTGTCCGGCCGCATGACGACGACGCGATTGCCCTCCATCCAGGCCAGATGGTCGTTGTACTGCATCATCGCCCGCCCCGGCAGCCCGTCCGGCTCGACCGTCAGGTCGCGGCCCGGCATCGGGTGCTGCGCGCCGATGCCCATCAGCGA
>DAORCC010000124.1:0-4292 GCA_035345235.1 Azospira sp. | reverse complement strand
TCGATGCGGCCATCGGGAAACTCGAAGGGCGAATGGTTGGACGAGGTGAACACCAGCGTATAGGACGGCTTGCCCTGCGCATGCTTCTCCGCCAGGCGTTCGTGCGCCTTGTTGAACAGGTCTTCGTCGGAAACGCCCCAGCTGGCCTTGAACACCGGGTTCACATAGTCGTTCTCGTCCGTCACCTGCGAGAAGCCGTTGGCGAGGAAGAAGCCGCGCATGTTGTCGAAATGCGATTCGCCGCCGTAGATGAATTCGGATTCGTAGCCCTGCCGGCCGAGGATGCCCGCCAGCGTCGAGAAGTTGCGCTGCGCCAGCGACAGCTTGACCACGGCCTGCGCCGGGGTCGGCAGGAAACCGGTGGTCACGGCCTCGATGCCGCGCACCGAGCGCGTGCCGGTCGCGTACAGCTGCTCGAACCACCAGCCTTCCTTCTTCAGTTTCTCGATTTCCGGCGTCACCGGCACGCCGCCGAGCGATTCCACAAAGGTCGCGCCAAGGCTTTCCTCCAGAATGATCACCAGATTGAGCGGGCGCTCGCGCCGCATGCCTGCCTCCTGATGCACCAGCGTCGGTATCTCGGCATCCCCCAGCAACTCGCGGCGGTCGCCGAGCAGTTCCCGCGTCGCACGAAACTGCTCGAGAATTTCCGCTTCCGACATCTTTCCGTAGATCTCGCTGGAGCGTGCCTCGTGACGCATGCCATAGACAGCGTAGGTGACCGAGTACGCCGAATTGAGGACCAGCGTATTGACCATCGGATCACTGGTCAGCGCGAAGCTCGCCGGATTGGCCGGACGATGGTCGACGCTGGAGCGGATCACTAGGCCACAGAGCAACACGACCACCGGCCAGGTCAGCCAGAATCTCGCATTCGACCAGGTCCTCGGCTGGTCGAGCCACGGCCTCGTCAGCCGGGCCAACAGATAGCAAGCCGCCCCGGTCAACAGCAGGCCGACGACGAGATGTCCGCGGAACCCTTCCCATAGCATTGGAATCACCTCGCCCGGATACTTCAGGTACTCGACGAAAAGGCGATTCGGCCGGGTGTCGTACTCGTTGATGAAAGCCGGTGAAGACACCTCGAGCAGAACGAGCAGCGCCACCGAGACGATCAGCCAGAGCGCCGACAGTCGACGCCACAGGCGCCACACGGGCTCAGCCGTGACGAGCAAGGGCATCAACAGCAGGAGCGGCAAGGCCATCAGCCCGAGCTGGATGAGGTCCGCACGCACGCCCTGCAGCAGCATCTCCCCCCAGATACCGGTGGCCACGACCCGCTCCGACTGCCACAACATCAGCGCCGCGCGCGAAGCCGTCAGCAGCGGCAAGGCCACGGCGAACAGCATCGCCAGCGGCGCGTAGGGGCCGAGGCCGGTCAGGCACTGCCAGAAACGGGCAATGCCAGAGAAATTTTGGTCAGTGGAGGAACGACGCATTGAAAGTTAAGGACATATCGGAAAAGGAAGGCGTGCAGCTTAGCGGGCGAATTTTAAACCAGTCTTAACGGAGAAACAGAAAAACACCTCGTGATTCCAACACGGCTTTAATGGCCGATTAAGGTTTGGCCGACAGAATGCGCCATCGCTCCTTCCGCACTGGACAAAAGCCCGCACATGCCACCGCTCGCCACCTCCCCCGTCAACCCGATCGGACAGCAGGCAAGTTCGGCCATCATCCTGCCCGCCTGCGTCGCCCTGCTCTGCACCGCGGTACTGATCACCATCCTCGGCCAATATACGGACCTCGATCTGCTGCTCGCCGATCTCTATTTCGACTCGCAGCGCCAGATTTTCCCCTGGGACACAACCTGGTTTGCCAAGGACTTCATGCATGGCCATGTAAAAAATGTGCTACGCGGGTCAGGGTTTATGGTCCTTGCACTGACGCTGGTCGACTTCGTCCGTCCATTGCGTAGCGCGTCGCCTCGTTTCAGCGCCCGATTGCGCGTGCTTTCACTGGCATTCCTGATCGAGCCGTATTTGATCCGGTACTTGAAACAGAATTCCAACATGCACTGCCCCTGGGGAATCGACCGCTATGGCGGCAACCAACCCTTGCTTCGTCTCCTCGACTGGGTGCCCGAAGGCTGGAATGCCGGACATTGTTTCCCGGCCGGCCACGCCAGTGCGGCCATGTGGCTTTGCGCGCTGGCGGTCTTCTGGCTACCCCATTCCCCGCGCAAGGCATCCCTCGCCTTCGTCGGCGGCATTGGCGCGGGATTCTTTCTGGGCTGGGTACAGCAGATGCGCGGCCAGCATTTCCTCACGCACACGCTTTGGACGGCCTGGCTCGCCAGCGCGCTGTTGCTTGGGTTGGTCGCGGCTTTTTCGGGGAAATTGCTGACCCGCCCCGCGGCATCGACGACCTTTGGCGCCGCGCCGCTTCCCAAGCCGCAGGCATGACAGGAATAGCGCCTCCCCCACCCGAGACAACCGGGGGCGGCGTCGCATCGCCGTGGCTTGTCCACCGCCCGACACTACGGGCGGAAACGCTCGCCCTGGCAGTCAGCCTGTGGTTCACGGCAGCCTGCAACACACCATTCTGGAACACGCTCCTCGCACCGGGAGAACCGGCAACGGCCGCATCGCCGGCATTGATCGCCGCCTGCGTGCTGATGCTGACCGCAGCCCATTTCATTGTCCTCGTCGTCTTTCTCAACCGCTGGACCACCAGGCCGCTACTGACGCTGTTGGTCATCGGCACGGCATTCGCGGCGTACTACATGCAGCGGTATTTCGTTTACCTCGACCCGTCGATGTTACGCAATATCTTGCGCACCGACGCGCGCGAAGCAACCGAATTGCTTTCCTGGAGCATGCTGCCGCCGGTCGCCGCCCTCTCCGCTCCGCCATTGGCGCTGGTTTGGCTGGCAAAAATCCGGCACACCACGCCGATGCGCGCAGCCGGTTTTCGTGCGCTCACCATCGCGCTCGCGCTGGCGACCATGGTGACGGCCTCGCTCGCCTGCTTCCAGGAATTCTCTGCGCTGATGCGGCAAAAAAAGGAGCTGCGCTTTCTCGCCACGCCGGGCAATGCACTTTATTCATTACCACGGGTTCTCGTCAGCGACGCCCGAAGCGCTAGCGGAAAACGCGAGCCGATCGGCTCCGATGCTGTACTCGCCAGAAGCTGGCAGGACCGGAAACGGCCGGTTCTTATGCTCATCGTGGTCGGCGAAACCGTACGCTCTGCCAATTGGGGGCTATCAGGCTACCCGCGGCAGACGACGCCGGAACTGGCGGCAACGGACGCAATCAACTTTCCGAATGTCACCGCCTGCGGCACCAACACCGAGGTATCGGTACCCTGCATGTTTTCGTCGCTCGGCCGTCGCAACTACGATGAGGCACGCATCCGCGGCAGCGAATCGTTGCTGCATTTGCTTCGCCGCGCCGGCTTCCGGGTCGCCTGGCTCGACAACCAGTCCGGCTGCAAAGGCGTTTGCGACGGCATCGAAACCTGGCAGCCCGGCGCCTCCACGACGCCGGCTCTCTGCGCCAGCGGCGGCTGCCTAGACGAAGCCTTGCTGACAGGCGTCAAACAGATCGTCGATGGCACACACGACAACCTTGTTCTCGTCATGCACCCGCTCGGCAACCACGGTCCCGCTTATTTCAAGCGCTACCCGGTCGAGTTCAGGCAATACACTCCCACTTGCGACAGCGCCGATCTCGGCCGCTGCACGCGCGAGGAAGTCGTCAACGCCTACGACAACGCCGTGCGCTACACCGACCACGTGCTGGCTCGGGCCATCGACTTCCTCAGGACGCAGACAACGCACGACGCAGCGATGATCTACGTCTCCGATCACGGCGAGTCGCTGGGCGAAAAAGGGCTCTTCCTGCACGGTGTCCCCTATGCCATCGCTCCGAAGGAACAAACCCAGGTGCCGATGGCGATGTGGCTGTCCCCGGGCTACGCCGACAGCTTCGCCCTGGCTCCGGACTGTCTGCGGCAACGGGCCTCATTGCCGGCAACGCACGACAACCTGTTTCACACTGTCCTCGGCATGCTCGATGTGCACACCGCCACCCGCGACCGCCGCCTGGACCTGAGCGATGCCTGCAAACCATCTCCGACACCTGGCTGAACGCCGATGTCAATACGGACAACATTGACCCGAAATATTTTTGCGGCGAGTATCTCGCCGACCGTTCGTGCGTCAGCGCTACCGGGGCCACCCTCGACGCGGCACGTCAGGCGCTGCGCGCGGGAATCGACAGGAAGGGGATGTCATTGCGGGTTCTGCTAGTTGAAGACGACGCGCTGCTCGGCGACGGCATCCAGGC
>DAORCC010000123.1:0-7956 GCA_035345235.1 Azospira sp. | reverse complement strand
CACATCGGATAGAGGATGTTCTCCTCCTTCATGTTGTGCTGCTGCATCATGATCAGCAGGGTTTCAGCATTGCCGGCGTATTCGTCGGCATCCTGCGCCGCCAGTGCCGCCCCCGCGGCGGCGATCAGCTCACGCATCTGCACGTGCTCGCTGCGCATGACCTGCGTCGGCCCCATGGTCATACCGGTTTTCTGCTCGAAAGCCGGGAATAGCAGCGATTCCTCGACCGCAAAATGCAGCAGCACGGCGGCGCTGAAGCGGCCGAAGGTATCGCCGGCAAGTGCCCAGTTGCCGTCAGCGACGGCCTGCTCGACATCGGCGAACACATCGTCGCAGCGGCGATGATCGTCAGTCAGAAAATCTCGGATGGAAGTCATTACGTTTGGCCTTCAAAGGGGTCGGGCCATTTTCGGAGGGGGGCCTGCCGGGAGCATTGACGAATATCAAAAAGGCGACACGCGCCGCGAGGGGCGCGTGTGACCGGTTGTCGCAGGAAGAACGTCCGGGTTCAGCTGCGCAGGACGCCGACGTGCAACTCGTCGAACCAGTTGATGAAGCGCTGGACGTCGGCGCCCTGATAGATCGCGCCGTGCTGCGGACAGAGCATGTCGATCTCCAGATGCGAGACGCGTTCGCACCACTGGCGCTTGGCCTCGTTCGAGCCCATCCAGCGCCGGTGGAAACCTTCGGCAAAGCGGATGTGCGACGAAAAATCCTCGACGAAGAGCCCCTGCTTCTCGGCCGGCAGCAGCGCGGCACCGACATCGCCGGAGAAGAGGATCCTGGCCTGCCGGTCGTAGAGGTGCAGATTGCCGGACGAATGCAGGTAATGCGCCGGCACGGCCTGCAGCTGGAGTCCGGCCAGCGGAATCACGGCGCCTTCGTCGGGCAGCGGCACGAAAGTGTCGCCCTTGCCGCCGAAATGAGGAATGAAGCTGCCCCACAGCCAGCTGACATGGCACTTCATCTGCGGGTTGAATTCGAGCCAGAGCGCCAGCGAGGAAACGATGTCGGGATCCTGGTGCGAGGCGAAAATGCCAGCGATCTTCGAAGGGTCAAATTCGGACGAGAGCGCCGAGAAGACTGCGGGAAAGATTTCAGAGCCGCCCGGGTCGAGCAGGAGCCCCTGTCCGCCGTGCTGCACGAGATATTCGTTGGTATCGATCAGGAACTCGGGCTTGGCCGGATCACGGACGATCGCTGTCCACTTGTGCCCGCCATCCTCGAAAATGGTCTGCGTGGTCTTCATGCACTCCCCCCGAAAAAGCCGGATCGCCGCAAGCTGTCGAGCGACGATCGAATCTCCTCGACGATACCGTCGAACTCACCCGAAACCTGGCCGAGCGAGGATGCGAAGCCGGCACCGTAGGCCGCCTCGATCTTGGCCGACTTGGCCAGCACGCCACCAAGCTCGACCAGTCGTGCCGCGTCATCGATCGCCAGACGCAAGCCACGACGCAGACTGGCGATGCGATCGGCGCGTTCGCCGTGCCGCGCCTCGCGCCGCTCGAGGACCGTCTGCAACTGCGCATGGTCCGGCGCTGCCCGCGCGGCTTCGGCGAAAACCCTGTCGTAGCGAGACTCCTGCAGGATCACCGAGACCTCCGCCACGAGATCATGAATCTGTCGCGTCAGCGCCATCATGCCTTCGCGCAGGTCCTTGGAGAAAACGCGCAATTCGTTGGACAGTACGCCGAAGCCGAGAGCCGCATTCCCCGCCCGCTTGGCAAGGAATATCGCGTTCAGCGCCATGATGTTGATCTTGAAGGCGACGGAAACGACGCGCTTGATCTCCTCGTTGATGCGCACGATGCGCAGAAGATCGAGGGCCGCGCCGGAAGAGGATTCCGTTGCCACGGGCACGAAGGCCTCGTCACCACCCTGCCATTCGCTTGTATTTTCTTCGGCCGTCATTGCCTGTCTTTCGCCGTCCACAAGGTAATGGAAACATTGCCGGTCACCACCGGCACTACGCGAGACTCTATCAGCCCGCGCCGTGATTGGATACTCCCGCGGCGCCCCGCTTTACCGGCCACCCACCTACTTCTCGTGCACGTAGGTACCCGGCGCCGGTGCGAGGGCCGGATAATCGCTGGACGCCGGCGACAGCGGCGCTACCATGGCGCCGCACTGCGGCCGCAGCCAGGTCACCCAGTCATCCCACCACGATCCCGGCTTCTGCTCGGCACGGTCGAACCAGTGCTCGAAGTGCTCGTTACGCTCCGGTTCTCCGACCCAGAAGCTGCGCTTGGGCGGATTCACCGGCGGATTGACGATGCCGAGGATATGGCCGGAGGTCGACAGCACGAAGCGTACGGGCGCGGCCACATTCACGTACTTGCGAATGCGATAGCACTGGCGCCATGGCGCAATGTGGTCGTCCTCCGCGGTCACCGCGTAGAGGGGCTGCGTGATGCGGTCGAGGTCGATCGGTTCGCCGGCGATGGTCAGCGCATCGCGCTTCATCAGGTTGTTGTTGAGATACATCTCGCGCAGGTAATACGAATGCATCGCCTGCGGCATGCGCGTCGTGTCCATGTTCCAGAACAGCACGTCGAAGGGCGGCAGCGGCTCGCCATAGAGGTAGCTGTTCACGAAGTAATGCCAGATCAGGCTGTTCGAGCGCAGCATGCGGAAGCTGGAAGCCATCTCGCCACCGTCGAGGTAACCCTTTTTCGCCATCGACTGCTCCAGCCAGCGAATGCTGCTTTCGTCGATGAAGACCTCGATGTCGCCGGGCTTCGAGAAGTCGGTCAGCGTCGTGAACAGTGTCCAGCAAACGACCGGTATCTTCTTCTCGCCGTAATGGCGGTTGGCCCAGGCCATGTAGGTCGAAACCAGCGTACCGCCGATGCAATAGGCGGCGAGCGCCACCTGTGGAACCTTGCAGAGCTTGCAGGAAGCCTGCACCACCTCGTCGACCGCGCGCAGATAGTCGTCGAAGCTCGTGTTCGCCATTTCGGCCGTCGGATTCTTCCAGCTCGTGATGAAGACCGAAAAACCCTGGTCGGTGAGCCACTTGACCATGCTCTTCTTCGCCGTCAGATCGAGGATGTAATACTTGTTGATCCACGGCGTGACGATCACCAGCGGCGTCTTGTGCACCTTATCGGTCGTCGGCGTGTAGTGGATCAGTTCGACCAGCCGGTTACGGAACACGACCGTACCGGGTGTCGTCGCCAGGTCCTTGCCGACAGTGAAGGCATCAGCCTCGACCATGCGGACGGTCTTGGACTGGGCGTCACGCATCATGTACTTGATGCCGTTGCGCAGGCTCTCGCCCTTGCTGTCGACGAACTTCCGCATCGCCACCGGATTGGTCCAGAAGAAATTGTTCGGGGCCATCGCGTTCAGCCACTTGCGGAACCAGAACGCGGCACGCCGGCGCTCCTTGTCGGACAGCCCCGGAGTCTCGTAGCACATGTCCTCGAGACGGTGCGTGAACGCCAGATAGGTTTCCTTGATGATGTCCCAGGTCGCCGAGTCCTTCCAGACCGGATCGGCGAAGCGTGTGTCGTCCTCATGCGGCGTCACCACGTCTTCGCTCGGGAATCCCATCGCACGACGCATGACATGCGTCTGCAGCGCGAGGATGTCGCTGGAAAGTGCCGTCATCGCCCGGCTCAGTTCCTGTGGATGCGTCAGCCAGGCGGCCTGCGCATTGATTATGGAGGTCGTGACGCCGAACGGGTCGAGGTGCTTCTCGATGACGCTGGCAAGGTTCTCGAGCGGACTCGCATCCGTGAGGTCCAGGCCACGATGGCCGCGTGCGGATGAATATCCGTTACCCATGAGCGATTCCCTTCATGATCGACATCCTGAACATATCATAGACCCGACAGGCGCCACTCGCTGCCGTAGGCGGGAACTTCCACGTCCGGCCAGCCGAAGTCGCGCCGCAGGGCTGTTGCCAGAGCCCCGGCCGCCTCGGGCTCGCCATGAACGACGAATGTCTGCCCCGGAGGACGCCGGAAACCGCGAAGCCAGCCGAGCAGCGCCGCCTGATCGGCGTGCGCCGACAGACCACCGGTGGTGACGATACTGGCCCGAACCGGGACCGGCTGGCCGAAGATGCGGACATTGCGGGCGCCGTCGACAAGCCGACGCCCGAGCGTACCGGCCGCCTGGAAGCCGGTAATCAGCACGGTGCATTCCGATCGCGGCAGGTTGTTCGCGAGGTGATACTTGACCCGGCCTGCCTCGCACATGCCGCTGGCCGAGAGAATCACGGCGCCGCCGCGCACTTCCGCCAGCGCCATCGATTCCTGGTAGTCGGCCACGAAATGGACGTCCAGCAACTTCGGATGCGCCCGCTGCCAGGCGATCAGGTCGCGCGTTTCGTCATCGAGCAAGGCTTCGTGTTGCAGCGTGATGCGCGTCGCCGCCTGCGCCATCGGCGAATCGACGTAGAGGCGCATCGCCGGCAGGCGGCCGGCGCGGACAAGGCCTGCCAGGACGTAGATCAATTCCTGCGTGCGCCCGACCGCAAAGGCGGGAATGATCACGTTGCCACGTCGCCCGGCAAGCGTGCGCGTCAAGGCATCGACCAGTTCGTTCTCGGTCTCCCGCAGCGAGCGGTGCAGGCGATTGCCATAGGTCGACTCGACCACCAGCACATCGGCCTCGCACAGCGGCGTCGGATCGTTCATCACCGGCCGCGCGGGCTGACCGAGGTCGCCGGAAAACACCAGCGTGCCTCCCCCACCCTTGACCTCGACGATCGCCGAACCAAGGATATGGCCGGCATCGAGGAAGCGGACCTGCAATGCCGGATGCGGTGAAAGCGTCTCACCGTAGGCAACCGGGCGCAGGCGTTTCAAGGCAGTCATCGCCTGCGTGACCGAGTATAGCGGCTGCGACTGTACCCGGAACGCCCCTTTTCGCGAACGGCGATGGCGCAGCGCCCATTCCGCTTCCTTCTCCTGGATGTGGGCGCTGTCAAGCAAGAGCACGCCAAGCAGGTCGATGGTCGCCGCCGTCGCGTACACCGGCCCGCGATAGCCGAGCATGCAGAGACGTGGCAGCAGGCCGGAATGGTCGATATGGGCATGCGTCAACAGCACGAAATCGAGTTCGCGCACGTCGAACGACAAGGCATCCATGTTCTTGCGGCAGGCATCGCGCCCCCCCTGGAACATGCCGCAATCGACGAGAAAAGTGCAGCCCGCCATCCGCACGAGATGGCAGGACCCGGTCACTTCACCGGCCGCACCGAAGAACTGTAGGCTGCTCATGCGATGATTGTTGCACCAGCCACCGCAACCGGTTTGATTTCCATCAATTTCGGGCTACGATGCTCCGCCTATAGTGAATCAACACCCCCGATTTCGGGCAGCAAGGGAGAGCACACGATGTTCAAGCACATTCTCGTACCTACCGACGGTTCAGAGCTTTCGCAGCAAACGGTCCGCCGCGCCATATCCTTTGCAAAGGAAGCCGGCGCGCGGATAACAGCCTTCTATGCCAAGCCCGAGTACCCGGTCACCTACTACGGCGAAGGCGCGCTGATCGACCCGACGACGCCCGAGAAATTTGCCGAACTCGCGGAAGAACAGGCCAGGCAGGTACTGAGCTTCGTCGAAGGCGTCTGCAAGGAAGCTGGCGTCGACTGCACTTCGCTGTCGATGACCAGCGACGTCCCCTACGAGGCCATCATCGCAGCCGCCGAGAAGTCGGGCTGCGACCTGATCTTCATGGCCTCGCACGGCCGCCGCGGCATCAGCAGCCTGCTGCTCGGCAGCGAGACCAACAAGGTCCTGACGCACTCGAAGATTCCGGTCCTCGTCTACCGCTGAGTGCGCTCCTGCTGAGCGTTCTCCCCGCCCGCATCAGCCGGCAAGGGCAGGATGCGGGCGACCTCTTCAGCGCCGCCCCCCGCGGCGTCCGCCGCACAAATCACCAGCGCCTCCAGCCGGCCGACGAAATAGCGCTTCTTCAGCGTGAAATCGACGGGCCGGGAATAGATCGCCTTCCAGAAGGTCGTGCTCTCGCTCAGAGGCGGCTCGACCAGCGTCGCTACCGCGTGGACGCTGATCGCACGCGTGCCGCCGATGCCGGCGGGCAGAGGGACCACAAAGCCCGTTTCATCGTCCTCCCGATGCCGATAGAACGCGTAGGCATTGTCGAACGCGAGGAAATGATCGTAGCGCCATTGCACCTCGGTCCGCTGCGGCTCGCCGATCTTCTCCTCCTGCACATAGGAAGGCCGCTCGTCGACGACCGACCCGAGCGGAAAAAATTTCCAGCGGTAGTAGTCGGCCTCACCGGGACGGACCTGCGGCTGCCAGCTCCAGCCTTCGGCCACATCATTGAACAGCATGCGGTAGTGGAAGGTGCCGTCCGCATCGATGCCGAACCCAAGGCTTGAGGCAAGATCGACGGGCAGGGTGACGCGCTGCCCGACCAGGCTGCTCCCTGGCAACGCAAGGGCCGCAGCATAGCGCGCCGCAACGCGCGACGGATCGCCCGTGCACGGCGCTCCGTACGACAGCACGTCATCGGCATCCGCTACAGCGGAAAAAGAAACGGCGACCAGGGCCGCCGCGAAAGAATGAAGGAGGAGACGCATCGCCAAATGTCGTCACACCCGAAATCGGGCGGAAGTCATGTTAGCCGGGCATGGTCGATGCCCGTCATGATGCAGATCAAGCTTTTTCGTTTTCAGTGCCCGCACACACGGCCTCCCGGCACCAGGATTGCAGCGCCGGCCAGGCGGCTTCGATGCAGGCGGCGGCGGCCGGGCTGAGCCCGTCGCCGAGTTCGAAGCTTTCGCCGCACACGCAGAGGGTATCGCAGGTCGGCGCGGGCGCCTTGACGACGCGGTGATAGACGGCCAGGACCGCCGCCGGAGAAATGGCGTGCGTGCTGTGCGAGGGGGGCGCGTGCGCGTCGACCGGGCACAACGCGAAGGGCGCCGGGGTGCGCTCGCCGGCATCGATGAAAAGCGCGGCGCACCGATCCTTCAAATCCAGCGCATGCTCGATCTGGAACTGGAAATCCTCGATCAGCTCGAACGCGTCGGCCAGCCCTTCTTCGTCCAGCCACGTCGCCAGCCGTGCCAGCAGCGCCGGCCCGATGGCATCGTCGCCGCGGCTCGGGTTGCCGCAGGCGAGTACGACGAACGGTGCGACGCTCAATTGCGGCTCAGGCTGTGCACCAGCGTGCCGTCCGGATCGCGCAGTTCCACGGTCAGCGGCATCTTGCCCAGCGCATGCGTGGCACAGGACAGGCACGGGTCGTAGGCGCGGATCGCGACCTCAACGTGATTGAGCAGACCCTCGGTCACTTCGCGGCCGTAGAGATAGCGTCGCGCCACATGGCGGATCGCCTCATTCATCGCCTGGTTGTTGTGCGTCGTCGAAACGATCAGGTTGCACATCGTCACCAGATCGTTTTCATCGACCTGATAGTGGTGGATCAGCGTGCCGCGTGGCGCCTCGATCATGCCGACGCCCTCGCTGCCGCGTTCGCCGCCGGCCATCAGGTCACGGCCGAGGATGTCCGGGTCATGCAGCAGATCCTTGATCGTTTCCGCTGCATGCAGCATCTCGATCATCCGCGTCCAGTGGTACCCGAGCGCCGCATGCATCGGCGTGCCGCCGGCGTAGTCGATGAACTCGCGGCGCTCCGCATCGGCCAGCGGCGTCGGGATGCTGTCGCAGTTCTGCACGCGGGCGAGCGGGCCGACCTTGTACCAGCCCTGTTCGTTGCCGAGCGCGCGGAAGTACGGGAACTTCATGTAGCTCCACGGCTTGACCTCCTCCTGGATCAGCTTCGCGTAGTCGGCCTGCGCGACGTTATCAAAGTAGATGCCACCCTGGTCGTCACGGGCCCGCAAGCGGCCGTCGTAGAGGTCCATCGCGCCGTCCGGGCCGACCAGCGACATCGTGTGCGAGCGGAAGATGCCGAAGCTGTTGTAGAGCGCCGGATCGGTCTCGTGCAGTTCGCGCGCCAGAT
>DAORCC010000122.1:0-7967 GCA_035345235.1 Azospira sp. | reverse complement strand
GGCTGCCAGTGCGCGCAATCCTTCTTCTCGACATGACGCCGGCCGAGGAAAAGGCCGTCGCTGGTCGCGGCTCCGATGTGCTTGCCGGTGATCTGCAGCAGGTGGCGCAGGATGCGGGCGACGCCGGTCTTGCCGCGCGAGCCGGTAATGCCGACGATCGGGATGCGGCCGCTGGCATTCTTCGGGAACAGGTGATCGACGATCGCCTTGCCGACCGGGCGCGGCTTGCCGACGCCGGGCTTCAGGTGCATCAGCAGGCTGGGGCCGGCGTTCACCTCGACGATGGCGCCGCCCTGAGCGTCGAGCGGCTTCGAGATGTCCTCGGCGACGAGGTCGATGCCGGCGATGTCGAGGCCGACGATGCGCGCGGCGAGCGAGACGAGATGCGCCGTTTCCGGATGGACTTCATCGGTGCAGTCGAATTCGTGGTTGGCGTTGCGCTGTATCAGCACTTCGCGGCCGGCCGCCGGCACGTCGTCGCCGGTCAGCCCCTGTCGCTCCAGTTCGATGCGGGCCGCGGTGTCGATGCGGATCACAGACAGCGGGTGGTTCTCGGTCGGGCCGCGGCGCGGATCGCAGTTGATCTGCAGGTCGATCAGTTCGCGCACGGTTGACTTGCCGTCGCCCATGACCTTGATCATGTCGCCACGGTTCGCTGCGACCAGCTTGCCGCCGATGACCAGCAGGCGATGCTCGGTACCGGGGATCGAGCGCTCGACGAGGACGCCGCTGCCTTCATCGACGGCGACCGAGTAGGCCTTCTCGACTTCCTCGCGCGACTTCAGGTCGATGAAAACGCCACGGCCGTGGTTGCCGTCGACCGGCTTCACCACGACGGGCAGGCCGATGTCCTGTGCTGCTTCCCAGGCGTCTTCCGGGCTGTCGACTTCACGGCCTTCCGGCACCGGAACGCCGCAGGAGCTTAGCAGCGACTTGGTGAGATCCTTGTCGCGCGAGATACCCTCGGCGATGGCGCTGGTGCGGTCGGTCTCGGCCGTCCAGATGCGACGCATCGCCGCAGCGTAGCCGATCTGTACCAGATTGCCGTCCTCCAGCAGGCGGATCGCCGGGATGTCGCGGTCATCGGCCGCATCGACGATGCTGGCCGTCGACGGGCCGAGGCACAGCGAATCGACCATGTCGGTCAGTTCCTCGACGGCGGCGTTCACATCGAAGGGGCGATCTTCCATCGCTGCCATGATCAGTTCGCGCCCCTGCATCAGCGCTGCGCGGGTCACGTCTTCCTGCCAGGCGCGGATGGCGACCTTGTAGACCCCGCGCTCGGAAGTTTCGCGTGCCCGTCCGAAGCCACCGGGCAGCCCTGCCAGATTCTGCAGTTCGAGCGTGACGTGTTCGAGGATGTGCGCCGGCCAGGTGCCTTCCTCGACCCGACGCAGGAAGCCGCCACGCTCCTCGTACGAGCAGCGGTGCTCGATCAGCGAGGGCAGCATCGCCTTCAGTCGCTCGTAGTAGCCGGGAATCTTGTTCGAGGGAAAGTCCTCGAGTTCGCCGATATCCACCCACGCCTCCAGCACCGGACGGTAGGTCCAGACATTGGGGCCGCGCAGCGGCACGATCTTGCGGAAGATGATGTCTTTATGGCTCATGTAGGGGCGATGTTCTTCAGGTATCGAGAGGGGTAATGGACAATTAACGTGATGGCGGCGATTCGGCTTACAGGAATCGATCCAGAATCTTGCGGCTGACGCGATCCATGGTGGCCAGATTGCGCACCAGGTACTGGATGCCGTGGGTGTCGGCGATCAGCAGTTTTTCGCGATCGAGACGGCGGATGTCTTCCTCGCCCTTGAGCACCAGCAGGGCATCGCCACGATCGGTTTCGACATCCCAGGTGCTCGGGCAGGCGAAGCTCGAAACGCTGCGGATGCGCCTGATTTCCGGGACGAATTCACGGCTTTCGAGTTCCTCGCGAATCAGTTGGGCGATCGCATCGGGAAGCTGTTCGAATCCGTCGATCCAGGCCAGTTCATGCCCCTCGGTGCTGACCAGCGCGATGCCGCGCTCGGGCTCGCCGATCGGGAACGCGCGAACCGGGACCACGGATTCGTGCATCTCGCCGTCGGCCGCGGTGAACACGAGGCGCCCGAACGGGTTGCGGACCAGCGTGAAGTCGGGGGTGCTCATGCGTGCTCCTTGGTCGGCGGCGTGAAGCGCGGCAATTGCTCTTCGGTGTCGACGTTGCGGGCCTGCGCCATGTACAGCTTGTAGTAGTGACCCTCGATCGCCATCAGCTCATCATGGTTGCCGACCTCGACGATCTTGCCGCGATCGAGGACGATCAGGCGGTTGGCCTGGCGCAGGGTGGAGAGACGGTGGGCGATGGCGATGGTGGTGCGGCCATGGACGAGGTTGTCGAGCGCCTTCTGGATTTCGCGTTCGGTGGTGGTGTCGACCGAGGAGGTGGCTTCATCGAGGATCAGGATGCGCGGGTCGATCAGCAGCGCACGGGCGATCGAGATGCGCTGGCGCTCGCCGCCCGAGAGCGACTGGCCGCGTTCACCGACCAGTGAATCGTAGCCGTGCGGCAGGCGCAGGATGAATTCGTGGGCATTGGCGGCACGGGCGGCGGCGATGATTTCCTCGCGCGTCGCCTCTGGCTTGCCGTAGGCGATGTTCTCGGCGATGGTGCCGAAGAAGAGGAAGGGCTCCTGCAGCACGAGGCCGATGTTCTTGCGGTATTCGGCCACCGGCACCGAGCGGATGTCGATGCCGTCGATCAGGATCGCGCCTTCGGCAACGTCGTAGAAGCGGCAGATCAGGTTGACCAGCGTCGACTTGCCGGAACCCGAGTGACCGACGAGGCCGATCATCTCGCCCGGCGCGATGGTCAGGCTCATGTCGCGCGTCACGGCGCGCGTGCCGTGGCGGAAGCCGATCTGCTTCAGTTCGATGCGGCCCTTCACCGGCGGCAGGTGCACCGGGTTCTGCGGTTCCGGCACGCTGGAGACATGGTCGAGGATGTCGAAGATGCGCTTGGCACCGGCAGCCGCCTTCTGCGTCACCGAAACGATGCGGCTCATCGAATCGAGTCGGGTGTAGAAGCGGCTGATGTAGGCAAGGAAAGCGGTCAGCACGCCGACCGTGATCTCGTCCTTCGAGACCTGCCAGATGCCGAAGGCCCAGACGACGAGCAGGCCGATTTCGGTCAGCAGCGTCACCGTCGGCGTGAACAGCGACCAGACGCGATTGACCTTGTCGTTCACTTGCAGGTTGTGCTGATTGGCGGCGCGGAAGCGATCGACCTCACGCTTTTCCTGCGCGAAGGCCTTGACCACGCGGATGCCCGGGATGGTGTCGGCGAGCACGTTGGTCACTTCGGCCCAGATGCGGTCAACCTTCTCAAAGCCGGTACGCAGCTTGTCGCGCACGACATGGATCATCCAGGCAATCAATGGCAGCGGCAGCAGGGTGACCAGCGCCAGCCAGGGGTTGATCGAGATCAGGATCGCCGCGGTCATCGTGATCATCAGCACGTCGGTGGCGAAGTCCAGCAGGTGCAGCGACAGGAAGATGTTGATGCGGTCGGTTTCGGAGCCGATGCGTGCCATCAGGTCGCCGGTACGTTTGCCGCCGAAGTATTCCTGCGACAGTGCCAGCAGGTGCTGGTAGGTGGTGGTGCGCAGGTCGGCGCCCATGCGCTCCGACACCAGCGCGAGGATGTAGGTGCGCGCCCAGCCCAGGCCCCAGGCGACCAGTGCCGAGGCGAGCAAACCGCCGAGGTAGAGCATGACCAGGTCGCGGTCGATCGGCGTACCGTTCTGGTACGGGATCAGGATCTTGTCCATCAGCGGCATCGACATGTACGGCGCCACCAGCGAGGCGGCGGTCGCGCACAGCGTCAGCGAGAAACCGAGCAGCAGTTGCCAGCGGTAGGGGTGGGCGAAGCGCCACAGGCGGAACAGCACCCAGGTCGAGGGGGGGGTCTGGTGCTCGCGCACGCAGACCGGGCACTCGTCCTCGCCCGGCGGCAGCGGTGCCTTGCACTTCGGGCAGACTTCCTCCTCGTCCCGCTCCGGCGGGTGGCCGGTGACGATCGTCTGCAGGCGTTCCTCGAAGTTGTTGACGACGCGCAGTGCCGCGAGGTTTTCGGAGAGCGTGAAGCGCCAGCAGGCGAGTCGGCCTTCCGCATTCACCAGTTCCAGCGTGCCGACACCGGCGTGGTCGAAATGGGCGAGCGTGAGGCCGGCGGCAATTGGCCATTCCAGACAGGCATCGCTTCCGGCCGGGCGCGACAGCAGGCGGCGTTCGGTGACGGCGAGGAGGCCCTTGGCGAAACTCAGGCGGGCATCAAGATCGGTTTCAAGCCACGCCAGAAGCGTTTCGCCGGGGGCAAGGTGGTCCTGCAGGCTTGCCTGCCATTGCGGCGGCAGGGGAGGCGGGGCATTGGGGCTGGTCGGAGTCGGGATAGTGCTCGGGTCGGTCATCAGACGCTTCTTGTCGCCGGGCGGGCCGGCTTTCGGGTTGTGGCAGATCTATCTGCAATATAGCTGAAAGTATACGCCGAACTGCTCGCAGCCGCAGCGTTGCATCCTGCAGCGGAGCGGCTTTGCGGGCGGTTCGCGAAAAATGGTCGGCACGTGGGAAAATGCGCGCCGAAGTTGCTTACCTATCGCATGCCGAATGGACCGGAAATGACCGAAATTGAAGAACTGAAAGTAAAGACCCGTATCGCCGACGCCGAACTGCGCCTGATCGAGCGCCTGCGCTGGGGCATTGCCGTACTTTCCGCAATGTATCTGGAAGCCGCCATCTATCAATCATGGACCTGGCCGGTCATCATCGGAGTGGTCGTGCTGGCCGGTGCAAATTTCTGGCATCGCCGGCGTTACGATGCCGCCTGGGATGCCTACGAAAAGGCCACCGGCACCGGCAAGTTCGCTCCTGGCGCGGGTAACGACGGCAGCCAATAGCGTGTCAGCGCGGCAGCCTGCAGCGGCCGTGCATCGCCCGTGCGGTCATTCGACGACGACGGCCGTCCCGCTCGCCGACACCATCAGCATGCCGTTCTTCTCGCCAAGCACCTCGTAGTCGAGGTCAATGCCGACGACGGCGTTTGCCCCCAGTTCGGCGGCACGCTCAGCGAGTTCCGTCATCGCGATGTCGCGGGCGCGCTGCAGTTCCTTTTCATAGGTCCCGGAGCGTCCGCCAACCAGATCGCGGATGCCGGCGAACAAGTCCTTGAAGATATTCGCGCCAAGAATCGCCTCGCCGGCGACAACGCCGCAATAACGGGTGATGCGCTTGCCTTCGAAGCCGGGGGTGGTGGTCATCTGCATGGGTCGTCTCCAACGTGTGCTCAGGGTTTCGGAATGTCTCATTGTCGCCGTGTTTGCTACAATCGCCAGCATTCCTGTTGTCAGGCAACCATACAATTCAGCTGTCATGGTGCTGGATGCCGGGCAACGATAACGATACGGGGGACGCAGCGATGACTACATTCTGGCAACTGTACGACTGGAACGAGCGGACGTTCTGGAATTCGCTGACCAAGAAGCTGTCCAGCTTCCTGCTGCTCTACCTGATCAATCTCGCCTACCTCTATGTCTATCTCGACCAGAAAGCCTTCATTGCGGCGCAGCTCGCGGCGGGCCAGGCCTCCCCGGAACTGGCTGCGCGCATCAATGGCTCGCTCGAAGGGGGGCTGACGGTTGTCGTTGCCCTGACCGCAGTCGGCCTTGTCTGGAACGTAGGCCAGGTCCTCTATCTGCGCTACCTGATCCTCAAGCCGGTGCGCTCGGTGATCACGACCTTCAACGAGATTGCCGCCGGTGCCGGTGATTTTTCGCGCGACCTGAAGCCGATATCGCATGACGAATTCCGGGAACTGGCCGAGAGCTACAACCGCTTCGCCGAAAAAATGCGCGGGATCATCAGCGAAATCCGCAAGGCGAGCATCGGCATCGCGACCGAAGCCGTGCAGGTGAAGGTGCGAGTCGACGAAACGGGCATAGGCGCCCGTCGCCAGGGGGAGATGACGGACCTGGTGTTCACCGCCAGTACCGAGGCAACACAGGCAATCGACGAGGTTTCGCACAGCACGCAACTGATTTCGGATTCGACCAGTACCAACCTCGACGGGGCCCGCATCTCCCTGCGTGAAATGCAGGAAATCTCCAGCAAGATCAATGGGGTAGGCGAGAAGGTGCTGCGCTTCAACCAGACCGTGGATGACCTGTCGCAGCGCTCGGCCTCGATCAACCAGATTGCGGCGCTGATCCGCGAAGTGGCCGACCAGACCAACCTGCTGGCGCTGAATGCGGCGATCGAGGCGGCGCGGGCCGGCGAGGCCGGGCGCGGCTTTGCCGTCGTCGCCGACGAGGTGCGCAAGCTGGCCGAACGGGTGACGGTGGCGTCGACCGAGATTACCGGCAACATCGACAAGATGCTGGCGCTGGTCGGCAATACGCGCACCGAGAACGAAGAGATCAACGTCGATGTGCAGCAGACGCGCGAGGTGGTGGCGCGCTCTGCCGCGCATTTTGAGCAGATGGTGCTCGATTTCGAGCGGACTGGCGAACAGTTGCTGCATATCGCGAGCGCGATGGAAGAGCTGTCGTCGACCAACGCGCAGGTTCACGAGAACGTCACCCACATTCACGATCTGTCGGGCGGAGTTGCCAGCAACATGGCTGATTGCGAAGCCCGTACCTCTGCGCTGGCAAGCGCGACCGAGGGTGTCCAGGAACTCGTTTCCCGCTTCAAGACAGGCCGCGGTGCGTTCGATCTCGCGGTGGATGCGTCCCGCGAGCTGCGCGATGCGGTGGCGGCTGAACTCGAGGCCATGCATCGCGCCGGGATCGATGTGTTCGATCGCGACTACCGTCCGTTCGGAAATTGCGTCCCGCCGAAGTTCAAGGTTTCCTGGGGCGACGAGTATGCCCGCCGTTGCCAGGGGCTGCTCGAGAAGACCCTGGCGTCCGTGCCGGCGTGCGCCTATGCCGTGGCCGTGAATACCGATGGCTATCTGTCGGCGCACAACCTGAAGTTCTCGAAGCCGCTGACCGGGGACAATGCCGTCGATCTGGCCGGCAACCGGACCTGCCGCAAGTTCGAGAATCCGGGCGAGCTGCGGGCGGCCAAAAACACGCAGCCGGTGCTCGTGCGTACCTATGTCCGTGACACCGGCGAACTCCTCTGCGATATCGCCCTCCCGATCCACGTTGGCGGGCGCCATTGGGGGAACGTCCGCGTCGGCACCGTGGCCGAGGCGCTGCTGGCGGAGTAGGGGGGGCGGAGCCGGCGATCCGGCTCCGGTTGATCCACGTCAAGGTCGCGGCGAGCGGGCTGTCCTCTAATACGCCGAACCCCGTCCGCACAAGGTCTCACGATGTTTCGCATTTCCCAGTACATGCACGAAATCGCTTCGCCGACGCCGCTCGGCCCGAAGCGCAATCCGCCCGGCCCGGTGGTGATCTGGAACCTGATCCGCCGCTGCAACCTGACCTGCAAGCACTGCTACTCGATCTCCGCCGACAAGGATTTTCCCGGCGAACTGACGACCGAGGAAATCTACCGCACGATGGACGACCTCAAGGCCTTCCGTGTGCCGGTGCTGATCCTCTCCGGCGGCGAGCCGCTGCTGCACCCGGACATCTTCGACATCGCGAAGCGGGCGAAGGCGATGGGCTTCTACGTCGGGCTCTCGTCGAACGGGACACTGGTTGACGACAGCAACATCGACAAGATCGCCGAGTGCGATTTCAACTACGTCGGCATCTCGCTCGACGGCATCAAGGAAACCCACGACAAATTCCGCCGCATGGAGGGCGCTTTCGAGGCTTCGCTTGAAGGCATCCGTCGCTGCCGCGACCTCGGCCTGAAGATCGGCGTCCGCTTCACGATGACGCAGGACAACGCGCATGACCTGCCGGGGCTGCTGAAGCTCGTGGAAGACGAAGGCATCGACCGCTTCTACTTCTCGCACCTCAACTACGCCGGCCGCGGCA
>DAORCC010000121.1:0-7985 GCA_035345235.1 Azospira sp. | reverse complement strand
CGTACAACGATCTTGCTGCCATTCGCGCCGTGGCCGAGCACAACAAGAGTGTTGTCGCCGTCATGCTCGAAATGGTGCAGGGGGAGGGCGGCATCAATATCGCGTCGGATGAATTCCAGCGTGGCCTGCGCAAACTGTGCGACGAGCAGGGCTGGCTGATGATGTGCGACGAAGTTCAGTGCGGCATCGGCCGCACCGGCAAGTGGTTCGGTTTCCAGCACGCGGGGATCGTCCCGGACGTGATGACCCTCGCCAAGGGGCTGGGCTCCGGCGTGCCGATCGGTGCCTGTGTCACCGCCGGCAAGGCCGCCGGGCTGTTCAAGCCGGGCAACCATGGTTCGACCTTCGGTGGCAACCCGCTGGCCTGCACGGCCGCGCTGACCACCTTGGCGACGATCGAGCAGGGCGGCCTGATGGCACGTGCCGAAGCGGTGGGCGCGGCGATCCGTCAGGGTGTGAAGGACGCGCTCGCCAATGTGAGTGGTGTCGTCGACATCCGCGGCAAGGGTCTGATGATCGGCATCGAACTGGATCGCCCCTGCGGCGAACTGGTAGCCAAGGGCCTCGATGCCGGCCTCCTGATTAATGTCACCGCCGAGAAAGTGGTTCGTTTGCTGCCGGCACTGGTAATGACCGATGCCGAGGCGAAAGAGCTCGTCGAGCGCCTTTCGGCGTTGATCCGTGCCTTCCTGACGGCGTAAGGAAGCGGCCATGGGGACTGTAAAGCACTACCTCCAGTTCAAGGATCTCGGGCGCGAGGAGTACGACTATCTGTTCGATCGTTCGCGCCGGATCAAGGAAATGTTCAAGTCCTACCAGCAGTACTGGCCGCTGACCGACCGTACGCTGGTGATGATCTTCGAGAAGGCGAGCACGCGTACGCGCCTTTCCTTCGAGGCCGGCATGCAGCAGCTCGGCGGTTCGGCGATCTATCTCAACACGCGCGATTCGCAGCTGGGTCGCGGCGAGCCGGTCGAGGATGCGGCGCAGGTGATCTCGCGCATGAGCGATATCGTCATGATCCGCACCTTCGAGCAGGAGATCATCGAGCGCTTCGCCGCCAACTCGCGCGTGCCGGTGATCAACGGCCTGACCAACGAATATCACCCGTGCCAGATCATGGCCGACATCTTCACCTTCATCGAGCACCGCGGTCCGATCCAGGGCAAGACGGTGGCGTGGGTGGGCGATTCGAACAACGTCTGCAACACCTGGCTGCAGGCGGCCGAAGTGCTCGATTTCAACGTGCACGTGTCGACGCCGCCGGGTTACGAGGTGGAAGCCGAGCGTGCCGGTCTTTACGGTACCGACCACTTTGAGCAATTCGCCGATCCGATGGATGCGGTGAAGGGGGCCGATCTGGTGACCACCGACGTGTGGACCTCGATGGGCTTCGAAGCCGAGAACGAGGAGCGCATGCGCGATTTCGCCGACTGGCAGGTCGACGGCGACATGATGCGCGCTGCCGCCAAGGATGCGGTGTTCATGCACTGCCTGCCGGCGCATCGCGGCGAGGAAGTCTCGGCCGAAGTGATCGACGGCCCGCAAAGCGTGGTCTGGGACGAGGCGGAAAATCGCCTGCATGTACAAAAGGCGCTGATGGAGTATCTGCTCCTCGGCCGGGTCAATAGTTAATTCTCAGCAGGAAAACGATATGAGCGACATCAAGCGTGCCGTACTGGCCTATTCCGGTGGTCTCGATACTTCAGTCATCCTCAAGTGGCTGCAGGACACCTACCAGTGCGAGGTGGTGACCTTCACCGCCGACCTCGGCCAGGGCGAAGAACTCGAGCCGGCGCGGGCCAAGGCGCTGCAGTTCGGCATCAAGTCGGAGAACATCTTCATCGACGACCTGCGCGAAGAGTTCGTGCGCGACTTCGTCTTCCCGATGTTCCGCTGCAATACCGTCTATGAAGGCGAGTACCTGCTTGGTACCTCGATCGCCCGCCCGCTGATCGCCAAGCGCCTGATCGAGATCACCAACCTGACCAACGCCGACGCCATCTCGCACGGCGCCACCGGCAAGGGCAACGACCAGGTGCGCTTCGAGCTCGGCGCCTACGCGCTGAAGCCCGGCATCAAGATCATCGCCCCGTGGCGCGAATGGGACCTGCTGTCGCGCGAAAAGCTGATGGCCTACGCCGAGCAGCATGGCATTCCGGTCGACATGAAGCACAAGCAGGGTGGCTCGCCCTACTCGATGGACGCCAACCTGCTGCACATCAGCTACGAAGGCCGTCACCTCGAAGACCCGGCCGCCGAGGCCGAGGAGTCGATGTGGCGCTGGACCGTGTCGCCTGAGAAGGCGCCGGATGCCGCTGAATACCTGGATCTGGAATTCGAGAAGGGCGACCTCGTCTCGATCAACGGCAAGCGCATGCCGGCGCACGAACTGCTCTATACGCTGAACCAGCTCGGCGGCAAGCACGGCATCGGCCGCCTCGATCTGGTCGAGAACCGATATGTCGGCATGAAGTCGCGCGGCTGCTACGAAACTCCGGGCGGCACGATCCTGCTGCGCGCGCACCGTGCCATCGAGTCGGTGACGCTCGACCGCGAAGTCGCGCATCTCAAGGACGACCTGATGCCGCGCTACGCCAGCCTGGTGTACAACGGCTACTGGTGGAGCCCGGAGCGCAAGGCGCTGCAGGCGCTGATCGACCACACGCAACAAGTCGTGAACGGCTGGGTGCGCGTCAAGCTCTACAAGGGCAACGTCATCGTCACCGGTCGCGATTCGAAGACCGACTCGCTGTTCGATCCGACCATCGCCACCTTCGAGGACGATGCCGGTGCCTACGACCAGCGCGATGCCGGCGGTTTCATCAAGCTCAACGCACTGCGCATGCGCATTGCCGCGAACCTCGCGGCACGCAAGAAGTAAGGTCGCATGGAAGGTACGCTGTTCGGCTTCACCGAGGAACAGGTTGCGGACTTCGTCTCGACCTGGGGCGTTGGTGCCTTCATCCTGTTCATGCTGTTCATCATCGGCGAGATCGCCTGGAAGTCGAAGGCTGGCAAGACGGGCACGATGGTGCTGTTCTTCGTGCTCGCTTTCGGCATGGTCGGCTTCATCGCCAAGGCCGTCATTCAAAAAATCTGGGGAATCTGAAATGTCTCAATTCGATAACGTGTCCGTGATCAAGAAGGCCAACGTCTATTTCGACGGCAAGTGTGTCAGCCATACCGTGCTGATGGCGGACGGCAGCAAGAAGACCGTCGGCGTCATCCTGCCGTCGTCGCTGACCTTCAACACCGGCGTGCCGGAGATCATGGAAGGCGTCGGCGGCTCGTGCCGCGTCAAGCTCAAGGGCGAGAGCGAATGGAAGACCTACGGTGAAGGCCAGTCCTTCAACGTTCCGGGTAATTCATCGTTCGAAATCGCCTGCGACGAGCCGTATCACTACGTCTGCTACTTTTGCTGATCTGATCAACCTGGGGTAACGACCATGCCATCCTTTGACTTCACTTCCGAAGCCGACATGGAAGCCTTGAAGAACGCGATCGACGTTGTCGGTCGCCAGATCGTTGCCCGCTATGATTTCAAGGGTACCTCGGCCAAGGTCGAGCTGAACGAGAAGGAGAAGAGCATCACCCTCTACGGTGACTCCGACTTCCAGCTCGACCAGATCAAGGACATCCTCTTTCCAGCGATGGAGAAGAAGGAGAAGGAAAGCGTCAAGCGCCTCGATCACCAGGCCGTGCAGAAGATCTCGGGCAACAAGGTGAAGCAGGAACTGAAGATCAAGATCGGCATCGAGTCCGAACTGGCGAAGAAGATCGTCAAGATGCTCAAGGATTCGAAGCTGAAGGTTCAGGCCGCAATCCAGGGGGATGCCGTGCGCGTCACCGGTGCCAAGCGCGACGAATTGCAGTCGGCGATCGCCCTCGTCACCAAGAGCATCACCGACTTCCCGATCAAGTACGGAAATTTCAGGGACTGATCAGTCCCGCTTCAGCCCGCCTATCCACCTCGTATATAGCCTGCCGGCGAGTTCGCGCATTGCCGGCAGCCGGTAGGTGGTGTCATCCTGCATCTGTTGCGGAGTCTGTACCGGTGGCGGCAGTGCCGACAACCCACTGACCTCGTCCTCCCAGCTTTCGCACCAGGTCGCGATCATCTCTGGCGTCATCTCGACGTGGCACTGCATTGCGAGATGCGGGCCGAAGACGAACATCTGGCTGCTGCACCAGTCGTTGTGCATCAGGCGTGTGGCACCGGGCGGAATAGAGAAGGTCTCTCCGTGCCACTGGAACACGGTCGCCTTGCCGGAAAAATCTCCCAGCCAGTCCTGCGCGGCCTCGCCATCGTCGACGATCGCCTCTCCCCAGCCGATTTCCTTAACCGGGTTGCGCGTGATCTTGCCGCCGAGTGCCCGCGCCATCAACTGGCCGCCGAGACAATGGCCGATGACCGGAATGTCGGCGGCAACGGCCTTGCGCACCAAGTCGCAGACTGCGTCGATCCACGGCAGCGGGTCGTTGACACTCATCGGTCCGCCCATGAAGCAGAGTCCGCTGAAGTTCTCCGGGGCGTGTGGCACCTCCGCGCCGGCGTCGATGGCGACAAGCTGCCATGGGACGCCGTGCGCTTCGAGGAATGTGGCAAAATAACCCGGACCCTCGGTGGGAGTGTGTCTGAAGATGGCGACCGGTTTCATGTGTTCCTGGATGCGACAGTTGAGGATGCGCCATTGTATGGTCGCCGCCATGTTCTGCCTATCGGCGTTGCCTGCGGCTGCGACTGGCGTTGCGGTAGCGGGCGTGTTCTCGGGCAAGGCGCTGTTGGTGATCGATGGCGGCGCACCGACGATCGTACATGTCGGCCAGACGACCGCCGAAGGCGTGCGTCTCGTCTCCGTCGAGGGTGATGCGGTCGTTGTCGAGTTGGACGGCAAGCGGCGCAGCATTCGAATGGGCCAGCATGTCGTTTCCCAGAAGGGCGGTGACGGGCCGCCGGAAACGAAATTGGCTGCCGATGCTCGTGGTCACTTCCAGACCGTGGGAGCCATCAACGGTCGCAGTACCCGCTTCGTGGTCGATACCGGTGCAACGATGGTGTCGATGGGAACCAGTGAAGCGGCACGTATCGGCATCGACTGGCGCAAGGGGCAACCGAGCGTTGTACAGACCGCGAATGGCTTGGTGCGTGCTTGGCGCGTGACGCTCGACAGCGTCAGGGTTGGTGATGTCACCATCAACGGTGTTGACGGCCTTGTGCAAGAATCCGATCTGCCGATCGTGCTGCTCGGCATGAGTTTTCTGTCGCGTACCGAAATGCGCAACGAAGGTACGACGATGACTTTGAAGAAACGTTTTTAAGGAGGCTGCCATGCCCCACCGTGATCAGGAAATTGCCATGCTCCGCCGCGAGGTCGAACTCCTCATGGGCGAGCGCGAAGTCTTGCTGAGGGTGGCCGGTTCTGCCGCAGCACTGATTGCCAGCCTCGAGAGCAAGCATCTGCCGGTCGGTGCCGTCGAGGCGGCCGATCTGGTCGCAACGACCATCAACCAGATGTCCGAGGAAACCCTGCAGGATGCGCTGGGTTCCATACATGCCGAGATCGAGGAGGAGGACGTGCAGTCGAAATGACGGCAGGGCCTGATCTCAATCTCCTGCGTGCCTGCCTGTCGCCGCAGCCGGGGGGTTACGGTGCCGTGCATGAGGATGCTGTCGGTGATGGCGAACTGACGCCAGCCGCCGTCCTCGTCCCGATCGTCCTGCATCCGGGGCAGCCGACCGTCCTCCTTACCCAACGCACCGCCCATCTGCGCGACCATGCTGGCCAGATCAGTTTTCCCGGCGGGCGCATGGAGGCCGAGGACAGCGGCCCGGTAGATGCCGCGCTGCGAGAAGCGGAGGAGGAGATCGGTCTTGCCCCGCGTCATGTCGAGGTGGTCGGCTTTCTGCCGGAGTACCGGACCGGCACCGGCTTTAACGTAACGCCTGTCGTTGGTTTCGTGACACCGCCGTTTGACCTGCGCCTCGATGCCTTCGAGGTCGCCGAGGCCTTCGAGGTGCCGCTCGCCTTCCTGCTCGATACCGCCAATCATCAGGAGCACGAGATCCACTGGCGGGGTCGCCTGCGGCGCTACCACGCGATGCCCTATGGTGATCGCTTCATCTGGGGGGCAACCGCCGGCATGATTGTTTCCCTGTGCAGACGGCTGGCACTGCTCGCGCCGCAAGCCTGATGGATGCGCGCTTCCGGTATCCGAAAAGCCCGGAATGGCAGGGGTTTTGTGTTATCGTGAAACCCGAAGTCAACAACAGGCGCTACGTCGCCCTCGCCCCTTGAGTCTCGTTTCTCTCGTTCTCGCCCTGCTGATCGAGCAGGCGCGGCCCCTGCAGTATCGCCAGATCGTCTTCGGGCCGGTCTCCCGTCTTGCCGACATGCTGGACGGCCTGTTCAACGCGGGTGAAAAAAAGCATGGCGTCGTCGCCTGGCTGATCGGCGTGGGAGGGCTGGTGCTGGCCGGTGGTCTGGTCTATGCCCTGCTCTTTGCGCTTAACCCCCTGTTCGCGCTGGCCTGGAACGTACTCATTCTCTACACGACGATGGGTTTCCGTCAGTTCAGCCATTACTACACCGATATCCAGCTCGCCCTGAGCATGCAGGATCTGCCGCGTGCGCGCCAGCTGCTCGGCGAGTGGCGTGGCAAGTCGGCCGAAGGGCTGTCCTCGAGCGATGTCGCCCGACTTTCCATCGAGGAGGCGCTGGCATCGTCCCACCGTCACGTATTCGGCGTACTATTGTGGTTCGTTCTGCTTCCGGGGCCGTGCGGCGCAATACTGTATCGCGCTGCCGCCGTTTTTTCGGAGCACTGGGGCCGCCAGGATACTGATCCCGTGGCACCCGGTTTCGCGAGTTTCGCGCAGCAGGCGTTTGCAGCGATCGACTGGTTGCCTTTGCGGGCGACGGCGGCAGCCTTTGCCGTTGTCGGCGATTTCGAGGATGCCGTCTATTGCTGGCGGACGCAGGCCGGAAACTGGCCCGACGACGAAATAGGCATCGTCCTGGCGAGTGGTGCCGGGGCGCTCGGCGTACGTCTGGGCATGCCGGTGATGGAAAGCGGTGAAGTTTCCGATCGTGCCGAACTCGGCACCGGTGACGATGCCGATGTGGATTTCATGCAGAGTGCGGTGGGCCTCGTCTGGCGCGCCATCGTGCTCTGGGTCGTGCTGTTGCTTTTGTTGGGGCTTGCCAGTTTGGTGGGCGGTTGAAGCAGTCGTGTAGTCGAGTTGATATCAGAGAGGTTAATAACATGAGCAAAGAAGTCGTCGTCCTCAGCGCAGTTCGTTCCCCCATCGGTGCTTTCGGTGGCTCCCTGGCCGACATGGATCCATGCGATCTTGGCGGCATGGTCATGAAGGAAGCGATCGCCCGCTCCTCCGTCGATCCGCAGCAGATCAACTACGTTACCGTCGGCACGACGATGCCGGTGGATTCCCGTTACGCCTACGTTTCCCGCGTCGCCTCCATCCAGGCTGGCCTGCCGATGGACTCGGTCGCCATGCAGGTTTCCCGCCTGTGCGCCTCTGGCCTGCAGGCCATCGTGACCACTGCGCAGAACATCATGCTCGGCGATGCCGAGTATGGTATCGGCGGCGGTGTCGAAGTGATGTCCAAGGTTGCCTACCTGATGCCGGCGCTGCGTTCCGGCGCCCGCATGGGCGATGCCAAGGCCATCGACGCGATGGTTGCCGTGCTGACCGACCCGTTCGGTGTCGGCCACATGGGCATCACCGCCGAGAATCTGGCCGCCAAGCATGGCTTCAGCCGTGAAGATCAGGATGCCTTCGCTGTCGAGTCGCAGCGTCGCGCAGCGGCTGCCATCGACGCCGGCTACTTCAAGTCGCAGATCCTGCCGATCGTCAAGCAGACCCGGAAGGGGGATGTCGTCTTCGATACCGACGAGCACCTGAAGCGCGGCACGACGATGGAATCGCTGGCCAAGATGAAGCCGGCCTTCAAGAAGGACGG
>DAORCC010000120.1:0-8020 GCA_035345235.1 Azospira sp. | reverse complement strand
ATCATCGGCCAGCACGGCGGCACGATCAGCGTCGATTCACAGCCCGGGCAAGGCACCCGCTTCAGCATCCATATCCCCGACCAGAAAAAACCGGAGAACCTCCAATGAACCCGACCCGCATCCTCGTCGTCGACGACGAAGAGATTGCCCGCCGCAACCTGTCCCACGTGCTGACCCGGGAGGGCTACACCGTCGATTGCGCGCAGGATGGTGCCGCCGCCCTCGCCCTGCTGGCCGAGAACGCCTACCAGCTGGTCCTGACCGACCTGCGCATGCCCGGCATCGACGGCCTCGAACTGCTGCGCCAGATCAAGCAGCGCTGGCCCGATACCGAAGTGATCATGATCACGGCACACGCCAACGCCGCCTCGGCGGTGGAGGCAATGACCACGGGCGCCTTCTATTACGTCGAGAAGCCTTTCCGCCTGCCCGACGTCCGCAAGATCGTCGGCGAAGCAACGCAGAAGGCAGCACTGAAGCGGGAGAACGCGTCGCTGAAGGCCGCGCTCGACCAGGTCGCGAGCGCACCACGCATCATTTCGAATAACCCGGAGATGCTGGCAGTCCTCGCAACGGCGGACAGCATCGCGACGACGGGATGCAGCGTCCTGATCTCCGGCGAGGCAGGTAGTGGCCGTGAGGCGCTGGCCCGGCACATTCACGCGAAGAGCGGTCGCACGGGCGCCTTCGTCGCGCTGACCTGCGCCGGGCAGGATGAAGAGGCGTTGGGCACGGCGCTTTTCGGCGAGGCCGAGCGCAACGGTGCGATCGAAAACGCCGCGGAGGGCTCGCTCTTCATCGATGGCATCGAGGCGGCCCCCGCCGCCATCCAGGCCCGCCTCGCCCGCCTGCTGGGCGACGGTGAATTCGCGCGCGCCGACGATGCCCAGCCGCGCCGGAGCACCGCCCGCGTGATCGCCTCGACCGAAAGCGACCTCACGGCACGCATCGAGAGCGGCCAGTTCCGCCAGGATCTCTACTATCGGCTCAACGCAGTCACGCTCGACGTGCCCCCGCTGAGAAGGCGGCGCGGCGACATTCCGCTACTGGCCATGCATTTCCTGACGCGCAGCGCGCAACGCCTGAACAAGAACGTCTCGGAAATCAGCCCGGAGGCCTTCGATCGCCTGCTCGCCTACGCCTTTCCCGGCAACGTCTGGGAACTTGAAAGCCTGATCGAACGCGGCGTCGCCCTGGCGACCGGCACGGCCCTGACGGCCGATCTGCTGCCGGAAGCGCTCGCCCATCCCCCCGCGGCAAGCGGCGACAGTTCGCCGATCAAGACGCTGGAAACGCTCGAACGCGAGCACATACTGAAGGCCCTCGAACACACTGGCGGCAACCGCGCGCTGGCCGCGCAACTGCTCGGGATCGATCGTGTTTCACTGTGGCGGAAACTGCGCCGCTACAACGAAGAAACCTGAAAAGAACACTTCAATAACAAACCGTTACAAACAACAACTCAAGCAACAGGTTAAAATTCGCCGATGAATCAGTCCCACAAGCACGAACAGAAGCCGAACGCCTTCACGATCCCGGTCCGCATCTACTACGCGGAGACCGATGCCGGCGGCGTCATCTACCACTCGAAATACCTCGATCTCTTCGAGCGCTGCCGCACCGAGTGGCTGCGCGAGCTCGGCCACAACCAGCAGAACCTGATCGAGGAACACAACCTCGTCTTCGTCGTGCGCAACATCAACATCGACTATCTGCGCCCCGGCCGCCTCGACGACCTGCTGCAGATCGGGCTGGAAGTCGACAAGCTGGGCCGCAGCCAGATCATCTTCCGCCAGCACGCACGTCGCCAGGAAGCTGACGGCAGCTGGACCGAGCTGGCCGCCGCCACCGTCCAGATCGTCTGCATCGATTTCGCCAAGTTCAAATCCGCCCCCATCCCCGACTGGCTGCGTGCCAAGCTGGAGACCCTGCAATGAACGTCACGCAAGACCTGTCGATCCTCCATCTCATCCTCAACGCCAGCGCGGTCGTCCAGGCCGTCATGCTGCTGCTCGCCGGCGTCTCGTTCATGAGCTGGTACTACATTTTCCGCAAATATTTCGCGGTCAAGCAGCAGCGCAGCAAGACCGAGCAGTTCGAGCGTGACTTCTGGTCGGGCGGCGATCTCAACTCGCTCTACAACAGCGCGGTGAACGATCGCCACCACGCCGGCAGCATGGAGCGCATCTTCGAGGCCGGCTTCCGTGAATTCACCAAACTGCGCGGGCAGAAGAACCTCGATTCGAAAGATGTCGTCGACGGTTCGCGCCGCGCCATGCGCGCCACCTACCAGCGCGAACTCGACGAACTCGAATCGCACCTCGCCTTCCTTGCCTCGGTCGGTTCCGTCTCGCCGTACATCGGCCTCTTCGGCACGGTGTGGGGCATCATGCATGCCTTCCGTGGACTGTCGAACGTCGGCCAGGCGACGCTGGCCTCGGTTGCGCCCGGCATTGCGGAAGCCCTGGTCGCCACGGCCATCGGTCTCTTCGCCGCCATTCCGGCCGTGCTCGCCTACAACCGTTTCGCGCATGAAATCGACCGGCTTGCCACCCGCTTCGAATCGTTCCAGGAAGAGTTCTCGAACATCCTGCAGCGCCAGATGAGATAAGCCATGCGCCCGCGCCGCCTGAAAAACGAAATCAACGTCGTGCCGTACATCGACGTCATGCTGGTGCTGCTCGTCATCTTCATGGTGGCAGCGCCGATGATGACGACCGGTTCGGTCGACCTGCCCAGCACCGGCAAGAGCTCGCAGGTGCCGAGCAACCCGACGCGCGTCATGGTGCGCGCCGACGGTTCGATCGCGATCAAGGACGCCAAGGGCAACGACAGCAGCGTCGACCGCGCCGGGCTGGCCGGCTACCTGAACGCCGAGAAGACGAAGAATCCGGACCTGGCCGTTCTCGTCGCCGGCGACAAGAACGCGAAGTACGAAGCCGTGCTCGATGTGCTCGACGGCATCAAGGCGCTCGAGATCAAGCGCGTCGGCCTGGAAACGGTTCGCAAGCAGTAATGATCCTGCCGCAGCCACAGGACGAGAAGGAAAAGCTGAAATCGCTGGCGCTCGCCGCCGGCGTACATATCGCGCTCGTCCTCGCGCTGTTCCTCGGCGTGCAATGGAAGAGCCGACCACCGACCTCGGTCGAGGTCGAGTTGTGGAGCAATGTGCCGGCACCACGACCGGCACCCGCGCCGCCGCAGGAGGTAAAGCCGGAGCCGAAGCCGGAACCGCCGAAACCCGAGCCGAAGGTGGAGCCAAAGCCGGAGCCGAAACCGGAACCCAAGCCCGACATCGCGGTGAAGGACGACAAGAAAAAGAAAGAGGAGCCGAAGAAGCCGGAGCCGCCGAAGAAGGAAGAACCAAAGAAACCGGAACCGCCGCGCCCTTCGTTCGACGAGGAACTCAAACGCGAGCAGAAGCAGCTCGAACAGCAGAAGCGCATGCAGGCACAGTCGGCACGGGCCGATGCCGAGGCGCGCGCGATGAACGAGGCGCGTGCCGAACAGGCCGCCGCCGCGCGCAGCCGCGGGCTGGCCGACTACGCCGGCAAGATCCGCGGCAAGATCCGCGGCAACATCGTGTTGCCGCAGGCAATCCAGGGTAATCCGGAAGCGCTGTTTACGGTCACGCAGCTGCCGTCCGGCGAGGTGATCGACGTGAAGATGAAGAAATCGAGCGGCAACGCCAGCCTCGATGCCGCCATCGAACGCGCGATCCTGAAGTCCTCGCCCTTGCCGAAACCGGATCAGCCGGAGCTGTTCCAGCGGGTGCTCGAGATCAAGTACCGCCCGTTTGAAGATTAATCACTGTAAGTATCGGTATAATCACGACTTTCCTGGAATAAATCATTCGATGACCCGTTCAAGCTTTCTCCGCCGCCGTATGCTTGCCGCGCTCGCGCTTGCCGTCAGCTCGCTTGCAGGCACCAGCGCTGCCTACGCGCAGCTGTCGATCGAGGTGACCGGAGCCGGCGCCAACCGTATCCCGGTCACCATTGCGGACTTCGGCGGCGATCCCGGCATGTCGCGCGCGGTCACCAGCGTCATCCGCAGCGACCTCGAGCGGTCCGGCCTGTTCAAGCTGGTCGAGCAGGCACAGCCGGGCCTGACCGAGGCGAGCAGCATCGATTTCAACGCAGCCCGCAGCCGGGGCGCCGATGCGATCGCTGCCGGCAGCGTCGCGAATTCGCCCGACGGACGCCCCGAGGCCCGTTTCCGCCTCTTCGATACCAACAAGCAGGCACAACTCGCCGGGGCCGCCTTCGTGACCGGGGCACCGCAACTGCGCGCCGCCGGCCACCGCATCGCCGACGTCATCTACGAAAAGCTGATCGGGGAGCCCGGCATCTTCTCGACGCGCATCGCCTATGTCGTCAAGGCAGGCATCAACCGCTTCGAGCTGCAGATTGCCGATGCCGATGGTCAGAATGCGCAGGCGGCACTGATCTCGAAGGAGCCGATCATTTCGCCGGCCTGGTCGCCAAACGGTGCACAGCTCGCCTACGTGTCGTTCGAGAACAAGAAGCCGGTGATCTACGTGCATTCGCTGGCCACCGGCAAGCGCACCGTCGCTGCCAATTTCAAGGGTTCGAATTCGGCACCGGCGTGGTCGCCCGACGGCCGCAAACTGGCCGTGGTGCTGACCAAGGATGGCGGCTCGCAGCTCTTTACCCTCAACGCCGATGGTTCCGGCGTCGCCCGCCTGACCTCATCCGGCTCGATCGACACCGAGCCGCAGTTCTCGCCCGATGGGCAGTTCATCTATTTCACCTCGGACCGCGGTGGCAGCCCGCAGATCTATCGCGTCCCGGCCTCGGGCGGTGCCGCACAGCGCGTCACCTTCGAGGGTACCTACAACGTGACGCCGCGTCTTTCGCCGGACGGCAAGGCCATGGCCTTCATCACCCGCGGCAACGGCGGGTTCCGCCTCGCAGTAATGGACCTGGCCAGCAAGCAGGTGCAGGTACTGACCGATTCGTTCAAGGATGAGTCGCCGACTTTCGCGCCCAACGGTCGCATGATCCTGATCGCCACCGAGATCGGCGGTCGCGGCGTGCTCTCGGCCGTCTCGATCGACGGCCGCATCAAGCAGCGCCTGTCGGTGGCCGCCGGCGACGTGCGCGAACCGGCCTGGGCCCCCTACCAACGATGAACCGCGCCACCCGCCAACGTACGAATTCCTGATTTCACATTGAGCTTTTTGCAAGGAGAAACACCATGAAGCATCTCGTCATTTCCGCCCTGCTGGCGTTATTTATCGCCGGCTGCAGTTCCACCCCGGACACCGGCGCCGAGCAGAGCGGCGCCCCGGTCGAAGGCCGCGACGGGGTCCGCACCGTGACCGCCGGCGGCGTCGGCAGCAGCCAACTGCCCGCGATCCTGACCGACCCGAAGAGCATCCTCTCGAAGCGCAGCGTCTACTTCGATTACGACAGCTTCGAGATCAAGCCGGAGTTCAAGGATCTGGTCGCGGCCCACGCCAAGTTTCTGAACGAGAACCGTCAGTTCCGCGTGCTCGTGCAGGGCAACACCGACGAACGCGGCAGCCGCGAATACAACATCGCCCTCGGCCAGAAACGTGCCGATGCCGTGAAGAAGGCACTGACGCTGCTCGGCGTGCGCGAAGACCAGGTCGAATCGGTCAGCCTCGGCGAAGAGAAGCCGTCGTGCGTTGATCAGAGCGAAGCCTGCTGGGCGAAGAACCGCCGCAGCGACATCCTCTACAACGGCGAGTTCTGATCATGCGCGTCCGGCGTCTCGCCCTTGCGCTCGCCGCGCTTGGCACCCTGGCCTCGTCGCAGGCCTGGGCGCTTTTCGACGACGACGAGGCGCGTCGCCAGATCAAGGAGCTGCGCACGCAGACCGGCGAGCGCCTGGATACGCAGAGCCGGGCACAGCTCGATCTGGCCAACCAGATCGAGTCGCTGAAGGGCGAAGTCGCCCGGCTGCGCGGCCAGGTCGAATCCCTGACCTACGAGCTGGAAACGGCGAAGAAGCGGCAGCAGGATTTCTACGTCGACCTGGACGAGCGCCTGCGCAAAATCGAACCGGCAAGCAGCCCCGCGGCAGCCCCGGCTGCAGCAGGCGCCGCAGGCAAGCCCGCCGGCGACGCTGCCGAAGTCAGGAAGCCGGCCGATCCCGCCGAGGAGGCCAAGGCCTACGAAGCGGCACTCAACCAGTTCAAGGCCGGCAAGTACAAGGAGTCGGCAGCCGCCTTCGCCGCCTTCGTGAAGAATCATCCGGACAGCGACCTCGCGCCGTCGGCCCAGTACTGGCAGGGCAATTCGCATTACGGCCTGCGTGACTGCAAGAAGGCGATCGAGGCGCAGAAAGTCGTCGTGGCGCGCTGGGGCGACCATCCGAAGGCACCGGACGCGATGCTCAACATGTCCACCTGTCAGCAGGAACTGGGCGACGCCAAGGGCGCCAAGCAGACGCTTGAAATGCTGGTCGCCAAGTACCCCGGCAGTTCCGCAGCCGCCTCCGCCAGTCAGCGCCTGAAGAAGAAGTGAGCAAGGCCGCCGGCGTGCCGACAGTACGCATCAGCGAGATTTTCCATTCGCTGCAGGGAGAAAGTTCGCGCGTCGGACTGCCGACCGTCTTCATCCGCCTGACCGGATGCCCGCTACGCTGCCGCTGGTGCGACACCCCTTACGCCTTTACCGGCGGGGAGAACCGGCCCATCGACGAGATCGTCGCCGAGGCCGGCCGCCATGGCACACGCACCGTCTGCGTGACCGGCGGCGAGCCGCTGGCGCAGAAGAACTGCCTGCCGTTGCTGACCGCCCTGTGCGACGCCGGCTTCGACGTTTCCCTGGAGACCTCCGGTGCGCTCGATATCGGCGATGTCGATCCGCGCGTTTCGCGCATCATGGACCTGAAGGCACCGGGGTCCGGCGAAGTCGACAAGAACCTGCCGTCCAACATTCCCCGACTCACGGCCCATGACGAGGTCAAGATCGTCATCGCCGACCGAGCCGACTACGAGTGGGCTCGCGGCATCATCGCGGAACGCCTGATTGCGGAGCGCTGCCAGGTACTGTTGTCGCCGGTACAGGGCGAACTGGCGCCGGCCGACCTTGCCGGCTGGATCCTCGAGGACCGGCTGCCGGTGCGCTTCCAGTTGCAGTTGCACAAGGTGCTTTGGGGTAACATGCAAGGCAAGTAGTTCAGGCTTCAGGAATGTCGTCTCGACGAGGAGATCTCCCGCATGAACACCAATCGCCGCCAGTTTTCCCGCATCGCGTTCCACACCCACGCCGAATTGACGACCGGCCACGGCCAGTTCGATGTCGTCGTGCTCGACCTGTCGCTGAAAGGCGGACTGATCCGCATGCCCCTTGGCCACAAGATCGTGAAGGGCGAGAACTGCACGCTGCGCGTTCCGCTCGGCGACCTCGATGCGACCATCCGCATGCAGGGCACCGTAGCGCACACGGAGGGGCTCTACCTCGGCCTGTCCTGCCGCAACCTGGATATCGACAGCGCCACCCACCTGCGCCGGCTCGTCGAATTGAACCTCGGCGATCCATCGCTGCTCGAACGCGAACTCTCGGCCCTCGTGGCAGAGGAATAGTCAGACCCCGAGATAGCGGTGCCAGGTGCCGTGATCGGCATCGAGTTCACTTGACGTTCCACGCCAGACAACCCGCCCACGCTCGATGATGGTGTGCCGGTCGGCCAGCCGGATCAGGCGCTCGACGTACTTGTCGACGACCAGCGTGGTTTGACCCGCCTCGCGCAGTCGCGCAAGGCACAGCCAGATCTCCTCGCGCACCAGCGGCGCCAGTCCCTCGGTGGCCTCGTCTAGAATGAGCAGGCGCGGGTTGGTCAGCAACGCACGGCCGATCGCCAGCATCTGCTGCTCGCCGCCGGACAGCTGGTTGCCCATGTTCTGCTGCCGCTCGGCGAGGCGGGGGAAAAGCGTGAAGACGCGTTCCAGTGTCCATGGCTCGGCCACCTTGCGGCGGTTGGCCGCGAAGGCAATGAGGTTCTCGCGCACGCTCAGGTTCGGGAA
>DAORCC010000119.1:0-8024 GCA_035345235.1 Azospira sp. | reverse complement strand
AAACTGGCGCGCCCGGAGAGATTCGAACTCCCTACCCCTTGGTTCGTAGCCAAGTACTCTATCCAGATGAGCTACGGGCGCGTTGAAGAAGCGGCATTATACGGATCGCTTCCTTTTTTGCCAAGTTAATTGCAGCAAAAACTTGGCGGAGACGGAGGGATTCGAACCCTCGATACGAGTTTTAGCCCGTATGCTCCCTTAGCAGGGGAGTGCCTTCGACCTCTCGGCCACGTCTCCGGAAGGGCGCGATGATAGCCGTTTCACCGCACCCGGTCAAACAAGGAACCGCCTGACTACGCGTCCAGACCGAAGGTCTTGTGAAGCACGCGCACGGCGAGTTCCAGATACTTCTCGTCGACGACGACCGAGATCTTGATTTCAGAGGTCGAAATCATCTGCAGGTTGATGCCTTCCTCGGCGAGGCAGCGGAACATCTGGCTGGCGACGCCCGGGTGCGAGCGCATGCCGACGCCGACCGCAGAGACCTTGCAGATCTTGTTGTCGCCGACGATCTCGCGCGCGCCGATGTGGCTCTTTACGCTCTCAAGAACGCCCAGCGCCTTGTTGAATTCGCTGCGGTTCACCGTGAACGAGAAATCGGTGGTGCCGTCATGGCCGACGTTCTGGATGATCATGTCGACGTCGATGTTGGCGTCGGCGATCGGGCCGAGGATCTGGTAGGCGATGCCCGGGCGATCAGGGACGCCGAGAACGGTGAGCTTGGCTTCGTCGCGATTGAAGGCGATGCCGGAGATGATCGGTTGTTCCATGGATTTGTCTTCCTCAACAGTGATCAGCGTGCCTTCGCCTTCGTCGGTGAAGCTGGAGAGCACGCGCAGTTTGACCTTGTACTTGCCGGCGAATTCGACCGAGCGGATCTGCAGCACCTTGGAGCCGAGGCTGGCCATTTCCAGCATTTCCTCGAAGGTGACCGTATCGAGCTTCTTCGCTTCCGGCACGACGCGCGGGTCGGTGGTGTACACACCATCGACATCGGTGTAGATCTGGCACTCGTCGGCCTTCAGCGCCGCGGCGAGCGCGACTGCGGAGGTGTCCGAGCCGCCACGGCCGAGCGTCGTGATGTTGCCGTTCTCGTCGGCGCCCTGGAAGCCTGCAACGACAACGACATTGCCGTCCGCGAGGTCCTTCCGGATCTTCTGGTCGTCGATGTCGAGGATGCGTGCCTTGGTGAAGGTGCTGTCGGTCAGCACGCGCACCTGCGGGCCGGTGTAGCTCTTCGCCTTGCAGCCTTCCTGCATGATCGCCATGGCCAGCAGGCCGATGGTGACCTGTTCGCCGGTGGCGGCGATGACATCCAGCTCGCGCGCATCCGGGGAGGGCATGATTTCCTTGGCCAGAGCGATAAGACGGTTGGTTTCGCCTGACATGGCCGACGGCACGACCACGACGTCGTGCCCCATGGCTTTCCAGCGCGCCACGCGCTTCGCGACATTCTTGATACGGTCGGGGGAGCCGACCGAAGTGCCGCCGTATTTCTGAACTATCAGCGCCATTGATGTTCCAAGAGGTGGTTTGGGTGAAAGGCCGCAATTCTAGCGCATTGGGGCTTGATAAGTAAGGGGAATCGGGACTTTGCCGGGAATTCCCCGCTCGCCGGATATACCGTTTGCAAATGCCGCTTGCAAATTTATCCAGATTGATTATACTGCGCTTGTATTACTAAGGTCATAGCCGTAAGGTGATATGGCTAGCAGTGCAATTTGTGGGGAAATCTCCCGTCGGAAACCCAACCCGTAATTTGATGAGAGGACAGCCATGAGCAATGTCAAAGCGATCGAGAAGGTCGAACCCCGCGAAATCCGCCGCAAGCTTGGTCTGAACCAGCAGCAGTTCTGGTCGAAGATCGGCGTAACCCAGAGTGGTGGCTCGCGCTATGAAAGTGGCCGCAACATGCCGAAGCCGGTCCGCGAACTGCTGCGTCTGGTGCATGTCGAGCAGGTGGACATCCAGCGTGTGAAGCGCGAAGACCTCGATGTGATCGAGTACCTGAAGGCCAACGATCCGGAGCTCTTCAAGAACCTGAAGAAGGCCGCCAAGGCCAAGGTGAAGAAGGTTGCGTAAGTAGCAATCAGGGGTTGAGGCTGACCTCGACCCCGAGCGCAGAAATGCGGGCAGCGAAGGCTGCCATCTCCTGTTCCGGGAGTCTGCCAAGACGAGGGGCATCTGGCTGGAGTGAAGGGCGTGCAAGACCGTAAAGGTGCACGCCCTTTATTTTTTCGGCGACCGGGCGCAGCAGTTCGACGTATGCGCTTTCCTCGGCATCCCCGGGCGCACGACCGTCGAGGGCGAACCAGCAGGTCTGTACCCAGGTCGGTGCCAGCGTCGCGCAGCGGTCAAGTGCGGCGAGTGCCCGTGCCGGATCGACGCCGATGCGATTGATCGTCTCGAACCCTGCGGCCGTGCCGCGGTCGATCTTGAACCAGATCTCGCCATCCACCGCGCCAATGCCGCGGATGCCGTCCTGGACTGCCTGCCGGTGCAGCAGGCTGCCATTGGTGATGAGGCGCAACCGCGTCGCAGGAAGCAGGTTGAAGCGGTGCATCGTGGCGACGACGATCGCCACTGCCGCCGGAAACTCGGCAGCACTCGTCGGTTCGCCATTGCCCGAAAACGCGACATCCATCAGTTGCCGGGCTCCTTCCGGCACTTCCCTTTGCATGAAATCGCCGTGCACGACGTCGCCAAGCAGCGCCTCCAGTTCCGCCTGCATCTGCCCCAGGTCGATCGGCGGCGGCCCGCCGCGCGTCAGGTCGGGTACCTGGCAGTAGATGCACGCCCAGTTGCAGGCGTTGTTCGGGTTGAGGTTGATGCCGACGGAAACGCCCCCCACGCGGCGTGAGACGACGGGATAGGCGTAGCGGAAACCGCTGTAGTCGCGGCGATGGTCGGTGACGGTCAGCATGTCGGCTCGAAAGGGGATCTCAACCCCGATGATATAATCCTTCCCCGTTCTCTACACGGCATTTGCCCATGCAGATCACCCGCCGCCTTGAATTCGACGCCGGTCACCGAATCCCTGACCACAAGAGCCAGTGCCGGCACCTGCACGGCCATCGTTATGCGCTCGAAATCACGCTGTCGGGCGACATCATCGGCAAGGAAGGTGACGCGGCGAACGGCATGGTGATGGATTTTTCCGAGGTCAAGGCAATCGCCAAGCAGCACGTGGTGGATCTTTGGGACCATGCCTTCCTGGTCTACAAGGGGGATGTTGCGGTGCTCGACTTCCTGCGCAGCCTGCCGGACCATCGGACGGTCGTCCTCGACTGCATCCCGACCGCCGAGAATCTCGCGGAGGCCGCTTTTGCCATTCTCGAGCCGATGTACCGCGACACCTATGGCAACCATCTCCGCCTAGAGCGGGTTCGCCTCTACGAAACGCCCAACTGCTGGGCTGATGCCACTCGTCCGCAGTCCTGAATCCTGCTCTCGCAGGGATGTCCCTGCATGGGGCATTCACTCCGGAATTCCCGCTAGCTGTCCTTTTGACGCCCGCTCGTCAGTTCCTGCACGATCAGGCTGCCAACCATGTCACCTTCGACATTGACTGCCGTGCGTACGGTGTCGAGGATCCGGTCGATCGGCAGCAGGATCGCAATGGCGGCGGTCGGCAGGCCGACTGATTCAAGTACCAGCACCATGCTCAGCATGCCGACGGACGGGATGCCGGGGGCGCCAATGGCGCCGAGCATCGCCACGAAGAAGATCACCAGCTGGTGGACGAGATCGAGCTCGATGCCCGCCAGCCGCGCCACGAACAGTGCTGCGGCTGCCTCGTAGAGCGCGGTGCCGTCCATGTTGGCAGTGGCCCCAAGCGGAACGACGAAGTTGGCGATATCCTTTTTTACGTGCAGGTGCTGCTCCGTGCAGCGCAGCGTGACCGGCAGCGTGGCAGCGCTGGAACTGGTCGCGAAGGCCGTGATCAGTGCGTCGCGAGCGCCTCGCCAGAAGCGCAGCGGCGACATCCGCGTCACCAGCCACAGCATCAGCGGCAGTACGACGATGCCGTGGAACAATGTCGAGCCGATGACGACCGCGATGAACTGGGCCAGGCTCCCCAGCAGCCGGCCGTCCTGCGTGGCCACCAGCTGCAGCAGCAGGGCGCCGATGCCGAAGGGCGAGAGGTGCATGATCCAGCCGACCACCATCAGGCAGAGTTCCTGAAGCTCCTGCATGACGGCACGGATGTTCCGGTAGCGCTCGCCGCCGACGACCAGTGCGACGCCGAGGAACAGCGCCACGATTACCACGGCCAGGATGTCGCCCTGTGCCAGTGCCTTGAACGGATTCTGGAAGAGCCCGTGCGCAAACTGTGCGAGATAGTCGGCCAGCGGCATCTGCCGGGCCTGGAAGCTGGCGGTCGCCTCGGCAAACATCGAAAGCTGCATGCCCTCGCCGGGACGGAAGAGGTGGGCGGCACCGAAGCCGATGATGATGGCAATGGTCATCGACAGGACGAAGAAGCCCAGGGTCAGCTTCCAGACGCGATGCATCTGGTGGTGCGCCTGCAGGTTGGCGACGCCGACGACGATCGATGAAAAGACGAGCGGCAGCAGTACCATGCGCAGCAGGTCGAGGAAGAGCGTTCCAAGGATCTTTGCACCATAGAGCACCGGTGCCGAGAACGACGCGGCCGGGCCGCCGTCGAGAACGACCAGGCCGATGGCGATGCCGACGGCGGCACCGATCAGGATTCTGGCGTTGAGGGATCGGGGAAAGATCATGCGCAGCGGCTCCACAGCGCGGCGATGGGGTGGCGGAAGCGGTGAGATTCGAACTCACGAAGGGTTGCCCCTTGCCGGTTTTCAAGACCGGTGCAATCGACCACTCTGCCACGCTTCCGAAGGGCGCCGATGATAACACGTCACAAATGGTTACTCGATTGCACGTAATCGCGTTGCAACTTTCATCGCCTTTCAGTAGTCTCACGGCCGTATCAACTTGAATCCTCTGGAGGATGACGCATATGCAAGAACAGTATCAATGGGGTTCCGCCCCGGTTGCCCAGCAGTCGGCTGAACAGGTCGCCCTGCAGCAGAACCGTGTCCTGCGCAACACCTACCTGATGCTTGCCCTGACGATGGTGCCGACCGTGATCGGCGCGCTGATCGGCGTGCAACTGAACTTCTCGTTCTTTGCCGGCAGCCCGCTGATTTCCTTCCTGCTCTTCCTCGGCATTGCCTTCGGCTTCTTCTGGGGCATCGAGAAGACCAAGAACAGCCCGATGGGCGTTGTGCTCCTGCTCGGCTTCACGTTCTTCATGGGGCTGATGCTCTCGCGCATCCTGCAGGTGGCGCTCGGCTTCTCGAACGGCGGCACGATGATTGCCATGGCCGCAGGTGGCACCGGCGCGATCTTCTTCACGCTGGCCGGCATCGCCTCGACGACCAAGCGCAACTTCACCGGCATCGGCAAGTTCCTGTTCGTCGGCGTGGTCGTGCTGCTGCTGGCGGCGCTGGCCAACGTGTTCTTCCAGATCCCGGCGCTGGCGCTGACGATCTCGGCCGCCGCAGTGATGATCTTCTCGGCCTACATCCTGTACGACATCAGCAACATCGTGCATGGCGGCGAGACGAACTACATCACGGCGACGCTGGCGGTGTACCTCGATATCTACAACGTGTTCGTCAGCCTGCTCAACCTGATCATGGCCTTCACGGGCGAGCGCGACTGAGCGACGGCTTTACCAAAGAGAAAGGCGGCCGCGGCCGCCTTTCTCGTTTCTTGGGGCTGGTCAGACGAGAATCGCTGCCGCCACCTTGCGCCCTTCGGCGGCGAGGATGTTGTAGGTGCGGCAGGCGGCCTGCGTATCCATGACTTCCAGCCCGATACGCGCCGCCATCAGCGGCTGCAGCAGCGCCGGCGAAGGCCAGCGCAGCGTCTGGCCGGTGCCCAGCAGCAGGATTTCGGGCTGCAGGTCGGCGAGCTTCCGGAAATCATCCTCGGTCAGCGTCTCGAACGTGGCGTCCGTCCAGCCCGGAAGGAGCTGCCCCGGCAGCACCACGATGTTCTGCCGGTACGGATTGCCATTGACCGCGACATGGTCGCCGCCGTAGCCGGAGAAGGTATTGATGCCGTCGGTTCTGGCGAGGTGGAGTTTCACGGTAAATTGCGGTGCACAATACGATAAAGTAGGATTATACCTTTTCGCCTCCTGCGTTCCCTTGCGCCTGTTGGCGCCATTTTCGAGCCGACCGATCCATGAAGGACTTTCCCCGCATCAAGCGCCTGCCGCCCTACGTGTTCAACATCACGGGCGAGCTGAAGATGGCCGCCCGTCGCCGGGGCGAGGACATCATCGACATGAGCATGGGCAATCCGGACCAGCCCACGCCGCAGCACATCACGGACAAGCTGGTCGAGGCGGCGCTGCGCGAGAATACCCACGGCTATTCGATCTCGAAGGGCATCCCGCGCCTCAGGAAGGCGATCTGCGACTGGTATGACCGGCGCTACGGCGTGCAGTTCGACCCGGAATCCGAGGCGATCGTCACCATCGGCTCCAAGGAAGGCCTCGCCCACCTGATGCTGGCGACGCTGGACCGCGGCGATACCGTGCTGGTGCCGAACCCGAGCTACCCGATCCACATCTACGGCGCCATCATCGCCGGTGCGGACATCCGCTCGGTGCGCATGACGCCGGACGTCGATTTCTTCGAGGAACTGCAGCGGGCGATCAAGGAATGCACGCCGAAGCCGAAGATGATGATCCTCGGCTTCCCGTCGAACCCGACGGCGCGCTGCGTCGAACTGGAATTCTTCGAGCGCGTCGTGGCGCTGGCGAAGCAGCATGACATCCTCGTCGTGCACGACCTGGCCTATGCCGACATCGTCTTCGATGGCTGGCAGGCCCCGTCAATCATGCAGGTGCCCGGCGCGCGCGATGTCGCTGTCGAGTTCTTCACCATGTCGAAGAGCTACAACATGGCGGGCTGGCGGGTTGGCTACATGGTGGGCAACAAGGAACTCGTGTCGGCGCTGGCACGCATCAAGAGCTACCACGACTACGGGACCTTCACGCCGATCCAGGTAGCGTCGATCATTGCGCTCGACGGCGATCAGGCCTGCGTCGAGGAAGTCCGCGCGATGTACCAGACGCGCCGCGACGTGCTTGCCAAAGGCCTGCATGAAGCGGGCTGGATGGTCGAGGTGCCGAAGGCCTCGATGTACATCTGGGCGAAGATCCCGGAAGCCTACGCCTCCATGGGCTCGCTGGAGTTCGCCAAGAAGCTGCTGGCGGAAGCCCGCGTGGCGGTGTCGCCCGGCGTCGGCTTTGGCGAGTACGGAGACGACCATGTGCGTTTCGCGCTGATCGAGAACGAAGAACGGATCCGCCAGGCGGTCCGCGGCATCAAGGACATGTTCCGCAAGGACGGGCTCCTCTAACAATTACAGAGAACACAACAGCAATGCGCCCCATCAAGAAGTCCGCCAAGCTCGCCAACGTCTGCTACGACATCCGCGGCCCCGTGCTGCAGAAGGCCAAGCAGATGGAGGAAGAAGGCCACAAGATCATCAAGCTGAACATCGGCAACCTCGCCGCGTTCGGCTTCGACTCGCCGGAAGAGATCCAGCAGGACATCATCCGCAACCTGCCCAATGCGGCGGGCTACACCGATTCGAAGGGCATCTTCGCCGCCCGCAAGGCGATCATGCATTACTGCCAGCAGAAGCACATCAAGGGCGTGACGCTGGAAGACATCTACGTCGGCAACGGCGTCTCCGAGCTGATCGTGATGGCGATGAATGCGCTGCTCGATGCCGGTGACGAAGTGCTGGTGCCGGCTCCCGACTATCCGTTGTGGACGGCCGCGATCAGTCTCTCCGGCGGCACGCCGAAGCACTACCTCTGCGACGAGGCGAACGGCTGGCTGCCGGACCTCGCCGACATCCGCAGCAAGATCACGCCGAAGACCAAGGCCATCGTCGTCATCAACCCGAACAACCCGACCGGTGCACTCTACCCGGACGAGCTGCTGAAGGAGATCATCGCGATCGCCCGC
>DAORCC010000118.1:5962-8064 GCA_035345235.1 Azospira sp. | reverse complement strand
CAAGATCAAGTTCATCGGCATGAAGGAAGGCGGCATGGACAAGCTCAAGGGCAAGAAGATCGTGAACATCTATCACGACTCGGCCTACGGCAAGGAAACGATTGCACTGCTCGACAAGCAGGCTGCGAAGTATGGCTTCACCGTGGTCCATGTGCCGGTCGCCCATCCGGGTAACGAGCAGCAGGCGCAGTGGCTCAAGGTCCGTCAGGAAAAGCCGGACTGGGTGATCCTGCGCGGCTGGGGCGTCATGAACCCGACGGCCATCAAGGCCGCCGCCAAGATCGGTTTCCCGCGTGACAAGATCGTCGGCGTCTGGTGGTCCGGCGCCGAGGAGGACACGATTCCTGCCGGCGATGCTGCCAAAGGCTTCATCGCAGCGGGTTTCAACGTCGCCGGTGCCAACTATCCTGTGATCAAGGAGATCCAGGACAAGGTCTACAAGAAGAACAAGGGCAACATGGAAGACAAGGCCCGTATCGGCTCGGTCTATTACAACCGCGGCGTGGTGCACGGCATCATCACCGTCGAAGCCATCCGTACCGCGCAGGCGAAGTACGGCAAGGGTCAGACGATGAATGGCGAGCAGATGCGCTGGGGCTTCGAGCATCTCAACATCGATGCCAAGCGCCTGAAGGAACTCGGTGCCGAAGGCTTCATGCCCGATCTGAAGGTGAGCTGCCTCGACCACGAGGGTTCCGGCAAGGTCAAGTTCCAGCAGTGGGATGGCAAGCAGTGGAAGGTCATCACTGACTGGGTCGATGCCGACAAGGAACTGGTCCGCCCGATGATCGAGGAATCGGCGGCCAAGTACGCGAAGGAAAAGAACATCACCCCGCGTGACTGTTCCAAGGAGGGTTAAATCGGACGCACTTTGTGCGCCGCTTTGACTTGCCGGGATTGTGCGGACACGCGTTGCGTGGCGCGCATCCCGGCGGTATCACCGGATGGAGACTATGACGACAACGACACACCACACCGCGGAAGGCGAAAGCTATCTGACGGTCAACAACATCGAGGTGATCTACGATCACGTGATCCTCGTGCTCAAGGGGGTCTCGCTTGAGGTTCCGAAGGGCAAGATCGTGGCGCTGCTCGGGGCCAACGGCGCCGGCAAGTCGACGACGCTGAAGTCGATTTCGAACCTGCTCGCGGCCGAGCGCGGCGACGTGACCAAGGGCGACATCGTCTTCAAGGGGACACGCGTCGACCAGATGACGCCGAACGAGCTCGTCAAGCGCGGCGTCATTCAGGTCATGGAGGGCCGTCACTGCTTCGGTCACCTGACGCTGGAGGAAAATCTGCTGACCGGCGCCTACACGCGTAGCATCTCGCGTGCCGAACTGAAGCAGAGCCTGGAAATGGTTTATCACTATTTTCCGCGCCTCAAGCAGCGACGCATGACACAGGCCGGCTACACCTCCGGTGGCGAACAGCAGATGTGCGCGATCGGCCGGGCCCTGATGGCCAAGCCGGAGATGATCCTGCTCGACGAGCCTTCGATGGGTCTTGCGCCGCAGATCGTCGAGGAGATCTTCGAGATCGTGAAGGATCTGAACCAGAGCGAGCGCGTCAGCTTCCTGCTCGCCGAACAGAACACGATGGTTGCGCTGCGCTATGCCGATTTCGGCTACATCCTAGAAAACGGCCGGGTGGTGATGGAAGGGGATGCCAAGGAACTGGCATCGAACGAGGACGTGAAGGAGTTCTACCTCGGCTTGTCGAGTGCAGGGCGCAAGAGTTTCCGCGACGTCAAGCACTACCGCCGCCGCAAGCGCTGGCTCTCTTGAGGTTGCCGTGCGCGTCGTCATGCTTCGTTGCGCGCCCGCTTGTGTGCCTGTAGCACACGGCGCAGGCTCGCGCCTCGCCTGTCGACGCTACTTGGCAACCTCCGGACACGCTTCGGCGTGGTTTGTTTGCCGGACCCCTAACCCCCGAATTTAAAAGAATTTCTGCCCTAGGCTGGCCGCTGCTTTGCCCGAGGATATGCATATGGAATATTTTGACGCACTCGAAACACGTACGCCGGAGGTTCGCGAGCGGCAGCAGATGGCAGCGCTGCCGTCGTTGATTGCATTCGCCAAGGTCTACGCGCCGGCCTGGGC
>DAORCC010000118.1:4110-5862 GCA_035345235.1 Azospira sp. | reverse complement strand
CTCATTGCGGACGAAGGCGTGATCGTGGAGATCGTTCGTCCGGGCACCGGAGACCCGGTGCCGGAAGGCGAGGTCGGCGAAGTGGTGGTGACGGCCTTCAACCGAGACTATCCGCTGATCCGCTTCGGGACCGGCGATCTCTCGGCTGTGCTGCCGGGCGCCTCTCCCTGCGGGCGCACGGCGCTGCGCATCAAGGGCTGGATGGGCCGCGCCGACCAGACCACCAAGATCAAGGGCATGTTCGTGCACCCGAAGCAGATCGCCGATGTCGTCAAGCGCCACCCGCAACTGGGCCGCGTTCGCCTCGTCGTCGACAACGCCAGCGGGCAGGACCGCATGACACTGAATTGCGAAGCCGCCGGCGATCCGGCGCTGGGTGAAGCGATCGTCGCCAGCCTGCGTGACATCACCAAACTGCGCGGCGAAGTGCAGTTCTGCGGCGCCGGCCAGCTGCCCAACGACGGAAAAGTGATCGAGGACGTGCGAAAATACGAGTGATGCGCTGCTCACTCATTATTTCGCTACTTCTCCTTTCCCTGCCATTGCAGGCAACCGAGCCGACCTTGCCGCAACCTGGCGACTGCGCGCTCTATCGCGAGGGCGGGGAAGGCTACATTCTCGTCGCGCCGACCTACTACGTACGGGGCACGATTGCCGAGGTTTACAAGCGCTCGCATCGCATGGAGCTTTGTCCCAGCATTCCCCGGACACGCCTGAACTACACCCGTGCCGACTGGCGCGAGCTGGCTGAAGCCTATCCCTGTGTCAGCGACCCGGCGAAAGTCGCCGAGATCGAGGTCATCCGCATCCGCTTGCGCGTTGAGGATTGGGAAACCCCCTGGGCCCTGCAACACGGCCGCAACGGCATGCTGATGAAGGGCCACTTCCTGGATACCGAGCTGAAGCAGGGGGTCGAACTCGATATTGACGGCACCCTGCTGCTGCGCTGCGAGCCATGACCGTGCCAGCCGCTGCCGCGAAGCCGCTCAACGGCGTTCGCATCCTCGATCTCTCTCGCCTCCTTCCGGGGCCGGTCGCAAGCCTGCATCTGGCAGACCTCGGCGCTGATGTGATCAAGATCGAGGACACCGGCGCCGGCGACTATGCGCGCACGATGGGGGAGGGGGCCGACGGTACCTCGTGGTTCTTCCGCGCAGTCAATCGCAACAAGCGTGGTCTGCGTCTGGACCTCAAGCAGCCGGAGGGCCGCGAGGTGCTGTTGCGTCTCGTGGCGTCGGCCGACATCCTGATCGAGAGTTTCCGCCCCGGCGTCCTGGATCGCCTTGGCGTCGGCCATGAGATCCTGCGCGCACGCAATCCTGCGCTCGTCTATTGCGCCATCACCGGCTACGGGCAGGATGGCCCGTGGGCACTGCGCGCCGGGCATGATCTGAATTACATCGCCCAGGCCGGAGTCCTCGAACAGACCGGCACGGCGGACGGGCCGCCGGCGATTCCAGCGCTGCAGATCGGTGATCTGCTCGGCGGCGCGATGAGTGCCGTCGCCGCGATACTCGCCGCGCTGTATCAGGCGCGCGCCACAGGGCAGGGGAGTTTCGTTGACGTGGCAATGGCCGAGAGCGTGCTGGCACACAACCTGTTTCCGCTTTTTTCACATGCGGCCGGTGCTGCACCGGCGCGAGGCGCCGATCTGCTGACCGGCGGCCACGCCAATTACGCGGTTTACCGGACTGCAGATGACCGCTATCTGGCCGTTGCCGCGCTCGAAGAGAAATTCTGGCAGCTGTTCTG
>DAORCC010000118.1:0-4010 GCA_035345235.1 Azospira sp. | reverse complement strand
CCGCTGATCTGGGCGACGCTTGCCGGCTTGCTCCTCAACCTCGCCGGATTCGTTCCGCCCAAGCCGGCCGCGATCTTCCTTGGCCGTCTTGCCGACGCCTCGATCGCCCTCGGGCTGCTTGCCGTCGGTGCCGCGCTGCGCCTGCAGGAGCAGTCGGGGGGGCTGGGCGCCTCACTCTACCTCTCGGCAGTCAAGCTCGCGGCGCTGCCGCTGCTGGCGATCCTGCTGGGGCAATGGCTGGGTTTGTCCGGAACCTATCTGGGCGTCGCGGTCCTGTTCGCATCGCTGCCGACAGCGTCGTCGGCCTACATCCTGGCCATGCGCATGGGCGGGGACGGGCGCAGCGTGGCGTGGATCATCTCAGCGACCACGCTGGCTTCGATGCTGACCATGCCGCTGTGGGCGACATGGGTTGCCAAGGCGAACTGATTACTGCTTTTTCGCCTTCTTTGCGGCAGCCTTGGTCGCTTCCGGTTCCGGATGCGACGGCGGGGCTTCGGCCTGGGCCTGCTGTGCCATCTGTGTCTGCATCTGCTGCATCATGTTCCAGGGCCACATGGCTGCCTGCGCGAAGGGGCTCGCGCCATCAGGTGCGGCGCCGACTTCTCCCGCTTCACTGGCGGCGGCACTGCGTTCGGCCGCCATCTGCCCCATCGCACGCACGGCAGTCAGCGTCGAACGCTGCATTTCCAGACTCTGGATGGTCATCTGCAGCATCGACAGATTCATGCGCAGCCAGCCTTCGACAGCCTTCAGGTCGTGGATGCGCTTTTCAAGTTCGTCGACATCGAAAGTCGGCGTCACCATGCCAGGCAACGAAAATCCCATGTTGCCCCACATGCCCTTCATGAATTCCAGCGGATCGTTCTGTGCCTCGTTGCTCATGCCTGTCTCCGGTCGGTCACCTGCGGGGGCTGCATCAATGTATCCATGCGGCCGATGGACCTATGTTAGCAGAAGGAAAAATTGCGATAGTCATAAATGCGGCACTTGGTGATAAAGTTGCCGGATATCCCGTTCATTGGCTGTCGCCATGCTGAAACTGCTTGTCATTGAAGACCATGCTCTTGTCCGTGAAGGACTCGTGCAGACCCTGCGCCAACTCGATGCGCAGGTGACGGTCATGGAGGCTGCCGATTGCGAATCCGGCTGCGCCATTCTCGCCGATGCCGATGATTTCGATCTCGTCATGCTCGATCTGGCGCTGCCCGGCATCGATGGCCTGACCTGTCTCAACCTGCTTCGTCAGCGCTATCCTGCACTACCGGTCGTGATCGTTTCCGCATACGACGATGCGCATACCGTGAACCGGGCGCTCAAGGCTGGGGCGGCGGGCTTCGTTCCCAAGGCCTATTCCGGCGGGAAGCTGCTCGATGCGCTGCGCAGCGTCCTCGATGGCGTCATCTTCGTGCCCGAGGCCAGCCTGCCGAGCCATAACGGTGTCGGCATCGCCATGCCGCCCTCAGGCAAGGGGGTCTCGCCTGCCGAGGCCGGCCTCACCGAGCGTCAGGCCGATGTGCTGGGCCTGATGGTCAAGGGGCGCTCCAACCGCGAGATCGCCGAGCTGCTCGGTCTGTCCGAAGGCACGGTCAAGATCCACATCACCGCAATCTTCAAGGCGCTCGGCGTTTCCAGCCGCACGCAGGCGCTGGTCGCCGTCACCAAGCACAACATCCGGCTCTAGACGCTATCCACATATCAACGGAATCCAGCGTTTATATGTGAGCAGATCCCTGGGGTTACAGGCGGTAGCAGTAGAGCTGCGTCTGACGTGCGTCGTCGACGGCGATCACCTCATCTGGCGCGACGTCCGGTACAGGGAAGCTGTTGCTGACGAAGAGGCTCCCGGACTTCATTTCCATGCGGGCCTTTGCCCACAGTTCGGCCATCGGAACCGGCGACAGGAAGGCATAGACGACATCCATGTCGGCGAGTGAGGTCTTCCACAGGCTGCCCCAGCGCCATTCGCAGTTGGCGAGACCCAGCATCAGTAACTTGCCGCCGAGCCAGGTGAGCGGCGCGTTCTCTACGCCGATGCAGCGAACATCCGGCCGTGCTTCTGCGAGCGGACGCAACATGCTGCCAAGTCCGGCACCGAGATCGAGGCAGTTGCCCGACGGCGGCACCAGGTTGGCGAGGGCCTGCGCCGTCTGCCGGTTGCTCAGATAGAGCGGTACCTGTCCGCTGAGCGCGCCGCGATACACCAGCAGCAGCGCGATTGCCGCGGCAAGGAACCAGCCCGGATCGATTTCCGCCTGCGCGACCAGCCAGGCGAGCGGCGCAAAGATGCCATGGATCAGCCGCCACCACCAGGGCTGCTTCAGGAAGGTCGCCAACAGTACCGCAACGATACCGATGGCAACGACGACGTGCCCCCAGGGCAAGGGCTCGCCGCGTACGCCGTAATAGGGCCAGGCGAGTGACAGCACCGCCATCAGGGCGGCGAACTGCAGGGCAAGTTGACGAAAATGCGGTTGAAGAAGCGGGGTCATGCGGCATTCCGGGGCTGCGAACGCCGCATTCTACCCGCCTGTTGCTCAGCCGGCGGCCGCGACTGATCGTGCTGGCGCATTCATCAGCGCCGCCCTGAGGAGGGCTCGCTGCGCTTCCGCCTTCCCGACGTTGGCTGCCCTGACATGACCGAAGCCGCGAATCTGCTCGGGCAGGCTGGCGAGCCTTGTCGCGACGTCGGCGTTGCCTGCATCCAGCCGCTCGAGGATCAGTGCGATGTCGGCTTCGTAGTCGGTGATCAGCTGCCTTTCCATGCGTCGTTCTGCCGTCCTGCCGAAGATGTCGAACGATCCACCGCGCAGGAAGCGCAGCTTCGCGAGCAGGCCGAAGGCACGCATCATCCAGGGGCCGTAGGCCTGCTTCTTCGGATGCCCCGTGTTGTGGTCGATCTTCGCCAGCAGTGGCGGTGCGAGGTGGAAGTTGAGCCGGAAATCGCCTTCGAAGCTGTCACGGATCTTCGTCATGAAGGCCGGATCAGTATAGAGCCGCGCGACTTCGTACTCGTCCTTGATCGCCAGCAGCTTGAAGTAATGCCGCGCGACAGCCTCGCTCAACGCGGTGCTGCCCAGGGGCAGCTCGGCGGCCCGCACGCGGGCGACGAGGCTCCGGTAGCGTTCACCATAGGCGGCATCCTGATAGTCGGTGAGGAATGCAACGCGTTCGGCGATCAGGGCGTCCAGCGACTGCGGCAGGGTGACGATGTTATCGCCCTGCACGAAACGGCGTACGGCCTCGAGGTCGAATGCGGCACGGCGCCCCCACAGGAAGGCCTGCCGATTCTTGTCGACGGCTGTGCCGTTGAGCTCGAACGCCCTGTCGAGCGCGGCCCCGGAAACCGGTACCAGCCCCTGCTGCCAGGCCACGCCGAGCAGGAATGTGTTGGCGAAGATGGCGTCGCCCATCAGCTTCAGTGCCAGCGCCTGGGCGTCGAGGAACAGCACGCTGCCATCGCAGGAATCAGCGATGCGTTGCTCCATGCGAACGAGCGGGAATTGCCAGTCCGGGTTCGTCGTGAATTCAGCGGTCGGAGTCTTCGCCAGATTCACGACCGCGCGTGTCTTGCCTGCCTGTGTTTTCGCGATCGCTTCGTTGCCGGCACTGACGACGAGGTCGCCACCGATCAGCGCATCGGCTTCGCCAGTCGCGATGCGTGCGGCGTGGATGTCGGCCGGCCGGTCGGCGATGCGAAGGTGCGAATAGACGGCGCCGAACTTCTGCGCGAGTCCGGTCATGTCGAGCACCGAGACGCCCTTGCCGTCGATGTGTGCGGCCATGCCGATCAGCGCGCCGATGGTGACGACGCCGGTGCCGCCGACGCCGGTGACGAGGATGTTGAAGGGCTTGGTCGTGTCGACCGGGGCCGGCATCGGCAGCGCCGCGAAGTGGCGCTCGAAGGCCTCGTTGGCGTCCATGGCCTTCGGCTTCTTCAGTTGCCCGCCTTCGATGGTGACGAACGACGGGCAGAACCCCTTCAGGCACGAGAAGTCCTTGTTGCAGGC
>DAORCC010000117.1:5276-8065 GCA_035345235.1 Azospira sp. | reverse complement strand
TCAAGATGTACCGCAGCGGCACGATGGAAACGAAGGACGCCGAGGAAAACGGCTATGCCTTCATGAAGACCTCGTGCATGCACTGTGCCGATCCGTCCTGCGTATCGGCCTGTCCGGTCTCGGCGATGACCAAGGATCCGAAAACCGGCATCGTCGAGTACAGCGCCGACGCCTGCATCGGTTGCCGCTACTGCGTCGCCGCCTGTCCGTTCGGCATCCCGAAGTACCAGTACGACTCGCCGACCGGCAAGATCGGCAAGTGCGAACTGTGCCGTCATCGCTACAAGGACGGCCACTACTCCGCCTGCGCCGAGGTCTGCCCGACCGGTGCCACGCTCTACGGCAAGACCAGCGACCTGCTCGCCGAAGCCAAGCGCCGCCTCGCCCTGAAGCCGGGTGAAAAGGCTGTCTTCCCGCGCGGCAACATCAGCGGCGGCAAGGACCAGAGCTACGAGAACGTTGTCGGCAACTACCAGCAGCACGTCTACGGCGAGAAGGAGTACGGCGGCACGCAGGTGCTCAAGCTCTCCGGTGTGCCGTTCGAGAAGGTCGGCATGCCGAACCTGCCGCCGGAAGCTGCTGCGGCGCATTCCGAGTCGATCCAGCACATGCTCTATGGCGGGCTCGTGATGCCGCTGGCGGTGCTCGGCGGAATGGCGTTTATCGCCAAGCGCAACGTGCATCACGACGACGATGACCAGAAAGGGGAGAACTGAGATGGCAGCGAACCATAGTGCTCATCACGCCCCGGCTCCAGTCGGTGGCAACCTGTTCAACGCCACCACCTTCGTCTGCGGGGTACTGATCGCGATCATGATCGCGATCCTCGCCGTGCGTTTCATCTTCGGCCTCGGCGCGGTGACCAACCTCAATGACGGCTATCCGTGGGGCATCTGGGTAGTGGTCGACGTCGTCATCGGCTCGGCCTTCGCCTGCGGCGGCTTCTCGGTGGCGATGCTGGTCTACATCTTCAACAAGGGGCAGTATCACCCGCTGATCCGTCCGGCGCTGCTGGCCAGCCTGTTCGGCTACACGCTGGCCGGTATCGGCGTCATCTTCGACCTCGGCCGCTGGTGGAACTTCTGGCACATCTTCTGGCCCGGCTACTCCAACCCGAACTCGGTGATGTTCGAGGTGGCGGTCTGCATCTCGGCGTACATCGTCGTCATGTGGCTGGAGTTCTCGCCGGCCTTCTTCGAGAAGTGGGGCATGGTCGATGCGAAGAAGAAGCTGAACAAGGTTCTGTTCTTCCTCGTCGCGCTCGGCACGGTCCTGCCGATGATGCACCAGTCCTCGCTTGGCACGCTGATCGTCGTCATGGGCGTGCAGATCAACCCGCTGTGGCAGACCAAACTGATTCCGCTGCTCTTCCTGCTGACGGCGGTGGTGATCGGCTACGGCGTAGTTCTCTTCGAATCCTGCGTCGCCGCCTCGGCCTATCGGCGCAAGATCGAACTGCACCTGCTCGAGCCGCTGGCCAAGGTCATGCTCGGCATGCTCGCCCTCTTCATCGTTGTCCGCTTCGGTGATCTGGTCGTGCGCGGTGCGCTTGGCCATGCCTTCAAGGCGAATCTCGTCGCACTGGCCTTCTGGGTGGAGATGCTGTGCTTCCTGGCACCCTTCGCGCTGATCGGCAGCGCCGGCGCGCGTCGCAACCCGGCGAAGCTGTTCCTGGCCGGTACCGCGATCATGCTCGGCGGCATCTTCATGCGACTGAACGCCTTCCTGATCGGCTACGACACCGGTGTCGGCGTCGATACCGGCTGGCGCTACTTCCCCTCGGTCCCCGAGCTGATGGTCACCATCGGCATGTTCGCGATCGAAGTCCTCGGTTACATCATCATTACCCGCCGCTTCCCGGTCCTGCCGCGCGAAGACGTGCAGGTGGCCCACTAAGGTTTTTCGGAGGTTATAACAATGTCCAAGCGAGTCACGATTGATCCGGTCACCCGCATCGAAGGCCACCTGCGTGTCGACGTCGAGGTCGAAGGCGGCAAGGTCAAGAAGGCCTGGTCGTCCGGCCAGATGTGGCGCGGCGTCGAGAACATCCTGATCGGCCGCGATCCTCGCGATGCCTGGGCGATCACCCAGCGCATCTGCGGCGTGTGCACCACGGTGCATGCGATGGCCTCGGTGCGTGCGGTCGAGAACGCGCTGCAGCTCGAGATTCCGGTCAACGCCCAGTACATCCGCAACCTGATCATGCTGGCGCACGGCCTGCACGATCACATCGTCCACTTCTATCACCTCTCGGCCCTCGACTGGGTCGACGTGGTCAGTGCCACCAAGGCCGATCCGGCCAAGGCGGCCAGCCTGGCGCAAAGCCTCTCCTCGTGGAGCGGCAACAGCGTGCAGGAATTCAAGAAGGTGCAGGACAAGATCAAGGGCTTCGTCGCCAGCGGCCAGCTCGGTATCTTCACCAACGGCTACTGGGGCCACCCGGCGATGAAGCTGCCGCCGGAAGTGAACCTTCTCGCCGTGGTGCACTACCTGCAGGCACTGGAAGTGCAGCGCTACGCGAACAAGATCGTCACCATCCTCGGTTCGAAGTCGCCGCACATCCAGAACGTCGCCGTCGGCGGCGTTGCCAACCCGCTGGCGCTGGATTCGCAGTCGGTGCTGACGGTCGAGCGCCTGCTCGCCGTCAAGGAGTGGATCGACAAGCTCGACGACTTCGTGAAGAACGTCTATCTGGTCGACGTCGCCGCCATCGGCGCCTTCTATGCCGACTGGACGACCTACGGCAAGGGCATCGTCGATTACATCTCGGTGCCGGACATCCCGCTCGA
>DAORCC010000117.1:0-5176 GCA_035345235.1 Azospira sp. | reverse complement strand
GTGCTGTCGCACTGGGTCGTCATCCAGGACGGCAAGATCAAGAACTACCAGTGCGTCGTGCCTTCCACCTGGAATGCCGCGCCGCGCAACGAGAAGGATGCGCCGGGCGCCTACGAGGCCTGCCTCGTCGGCAACCCGATCGCCGATCCGGAGAAGCCGCTGGAAGTGCTGCGTACCGTGCATTCGTTCGACCCGTGCATCGCCTGCGCGATCCACGTGATGGACGAAGAGCACACCGAGATCGTCAAGGTAAAGGCCGCCTGATCAGCGTTTGATCTGGCGCAAGGCTATCTGCCGCTCAGGGCGCGAGACTGACCCCCGTCTCGCGCCCTATTTTTTTAACGCCAATCCATAGGCAGAGAAATCCGATGAAGATCGTTGTTCTGGGTGTCGGCAATACCTTGCTCGAGGACGAGGGTATCGGCGTGCGTGCGGTCGAGGAACTGCAGCAACGCTACGTCCTGCCACCGGAGGTCCAGGTCATCGACGGCGGCACCGCTGGCATGGAACTGCTCGAATCGCTGGAAGACCTCGACAAGCTGATCATCATCGACTGCGTGCGGGTCGGCCAGCCACCGGCGACCGTGATCCGCCGCATCGACGACGAGGTGCCGAATTTCTTCCGCATGAAGATTTCGCCGCACCAGATCGGCATTTCCGATGTGCTGGCCGCACTGACCCTGCGCGAGCGCTTCCCGAAGCATCTGGCACTGATCGGCATCCAGCCGAAGAGCCTCGAATGCGGCATCGAGCTCACGCCGGAGATCGCGGCGACCATGCCGCAGGTGCTGGCGATGGCGGTCGAGGAACTGCGCAACTTCGGCGTGACGGTCGTGGAAAAGTGAAGGGATTCGCCTGATGTGCCTGTCGATTCCGATGCGTGTCGTCGAGTGGGATGACGATGAAGGTTTCTTCGCCTGGGTCGAGCGCGGCGAGGGTGAAACCTTGCGCCGCGAACGCGTGAACATGATGCTGATCGGTCCGCAGGAAATCGGCACCTGGATCCTCGCCTCGCTCGGCCTCGCCAAGGAAACCGTCGACGAAGAGAACCGCAAGCTGATCGAGGATGCGCTTTCCGCGCTCGACGAATCGCTGCACGGCGATTACGACGCCAGCCGACACTTCGCCGACCTCACCCGGCATTGACGATCCGCCCATGAGCGAACGCGTCCGCAAGCCGCTCTTCGAGGCTGCCAGGCCCGCCGAGGCGGCGGTCGCCTACGCGGATGACCCGACGGCGCTGCTTGAGGCGCATTACCAGCGCGTCTGGGACACGAGCATGCACGACATGCCCTTCGTCAATCCAGCGCTCTCCGTCGCCGCGATCGGCTTCCGCCGCCATGACGGTGACTGGGTCGGTGCTGTGCTCACGCCGTGGTTCCTCAACCTGTTCGTGCTGCCGGGTGGCGGCACGCTATGGACTGATCTGGCCTCGGGCGATCGCGTTCGAATTCCCTTCCCGGTCGGCGAACTCGAATTCATCGCCGACTACGATCCGGGGAGTACGCTGCCGGCCTGCCAGTATTGCCCGCTTTTCGCGCCGGTCAGCCAGTTCGTGACTCAGGAGGCCGCTGTTGCGGCGGCAGAAGCGGCACTGACCGCCTTGTTTGCCGCGCCGGTGGTTGATGCCGCTGAGGCGGCGGTTCCGGAAAAGCCGCCCGTATCACAATCCGCTAATAGCGGCAGTGATGACGTGCCTGCAAGGCGGGCATTCTTCCGCAGGGTGGCCGGGCAGGGGTGAGCGCGGCGCTTGGCCGGTTTCCGGCCAAGCCTGATTTTTGCTCCCGATTTATTTTTGGGCAGCAAAGCGACAATGACCTGTTGCTTTTTCAACTAGCTGTCTAGAAATGTCGGGGCGATGCACTCCTTTTGACTTGTGCAGCAAAAAATCAGGGCATTCGATAGCAATATCGTTCATGCGGGACCCGCCTGCTGACCACGGATCATCGCCATTACCTGACCGGCATCCAGCGTCGCGGCCTTTTGATGGATCTGCGGCAGATACTGCGACTGCAACTGCTTGGCGGGGCCGAGCAGATTCTGGAATGTGTCACGCAGCATCTCCGTATTCATGACCCGGCCGCCGGCGTAATAGCGCTTGGCTACCTGGCCCAGCGCGTAGGTGCTGGCGAACGAAAACGCCATGCCGGTGGCGGTGCTACCGATCTTGCCGAAGGTCTTTCCGGCAGCTTTGCCAAGCAGGCCACCGAGCAGCTTGCGCCCGATCTGTTCAAGGTATTGGGAGGTCAGTCCAACGCCCGCAGCGGCGATGAACTCCTTGATGTGCCCCTGGTCGAGCGTGACCCCGTGCGCCTGTCCGATGCCGTACACCATCTTGATCTGCAGCGGAATGATGGCCATCGACGCCCACGACTGCGGCAACAGCTCAAGCGCTCCGTTGAGCAGGGCATAGTTGAGAATCGACCGATCGAGCGCAGCGTTGTCGTTCCCGGAAGTGGCGGCAGGCGCCGCGGCAGAAGCCGTGGGGCTACTCGTGGTGGCAACAAAGGGATCCACCTCACGTTCGATTCCACGTGCCTCGTCATCGCCAAGGCCCAGACTCGCCTTGAGCTGGTCCAGGAAACTGCGCTCAGCCGCTGTCGTCTGGCCGTCGGCCTCGCATACGCAAACGGCCATTTCGTAGGCGTAGTGGCGAAGTCCATCGTCAGCGAGCGCCGCAGCCGCCTGATCGAGCGTAAAGCGCTTCAGCAGCACATCCTGATAAATGGCGCGCAGGTCGATCGCTGACGCTGACGAGGCCAGCGACTCGGCAATGCGCCGGACCTCCTCTCGCTCACGGTCGTCCTTGGCACCATCCGCGAAGGCGGCGTGAAGGGCGATGGCAAGAATGGCTTTCTGGTCTTTGGCTTGCATCAGGGACCTCTTCTTTCAGGGTGGCATCGGGTTTGACTGCGGCAGCGCACAAGCTCAGGCGGTGGCCTCTTGAATGGGCATCAGTGCGCGGGCAGAAACGATCAACCGCTTCCTCAGCCCGGATTTCAACTGACGCTCAACTTCCCACATGGGCAGTCCCTTGACGACGGCCACTTGCTCAATCGCGGTCACTACTTCACCGAACTTGACGTAGAGATAGTTGGCACCACGCTGGATCGAAGTCGTTACTTTCATCGCTAATTGCCTTCCATGAGTTGAGTCGGGAACTCATCCTAGCCAATTTGACTGGCAGTTTGAGTCGATTTAAAACGTGTTATCTATCCGGTTTATGCGATGATTGGATCGCTCTGGGCCGATTTGTCCTGAGCCACTCGGCGACTGCGCAGACACGGCAAGGGGAGGAAGCAGGCTGACTCGCCCCAGGTTCTGTAGTCAGTTATGAAAGTCTGCTTTGCGACCTGAATCGACCACAGAAAGAAAGGTAGCTCGAGGGTTGCTCAGGCCGATCAGCAGCCTCCGCCCCCCTATCCAATCGCCTGACCGCGCAGCCAAGGTCAGCTATCATTGCCGCCTTTCCATAGCGATACGAAGCAATGAGCAAGGCCTTCACCCGCGAAACCGATAACGACGACGAAGAGGAAATCTCTCCCGGCCTGCAGCTGCCGCAGGGGGTGAAGAATTACATCTCGCCGGCCGGCCATGCGCGCCTCAAGGCGGAGCTCGATCACCTGCTGCGCGTCGAGCGCCCCCATGTCGTGGAGGTGGTCGCTTGGGCGGCCTCGAATGGCGATCGTTCGGAAAATGGGGATTACATCTACGGCAAGCGCCGCCTGCGCGAGATCGACCGGCGCATCCGCTTCCTGACCAAACGACTTGACATCGCCGAGGTCGTCGATCCGCTCAGGCAGCCGAACCGGGACCAGGTCTTCTTCGGGGCGACCGTGACGATCTGCGACCTCGACGGTACGGAAAACACCTACACCATCGTCGGCGTCGACGAGACCGATCTCGGTCGCGGCCACATCAGCTGGGTTTCGCCGCTGGCGCGGGCGCTGATCAAGGCGAAGGAGGGCGATTCAGTCCGCTTCCAGAGCCCGGCCGGGCTCCGCGAGATCGATATCGTCGCCGTCGAATACAAGGCCATCGAGGGGGCTTGAAAAGCAGCCAAATGGCCCCATCTCCGGCAGGTCATTGAACCACAACGGAGTTTTTTGCATGGGCGCCACCAAGGAAACCCTGGGCTTTCAGGCCGAAGTGAAGCAGCTGCTTCACCTGATGATCCATTCGCTGTACTCGAACAAGGAAATCTTCCTGCGTGAGCTGATTTCCAATGCGTCCGATGCCTGCGACAAGCTGCGCTTCGAGGCGCTCGACAACGCCGGCCTCTACGAGAATGATTCCGAACTGAAGATCCGCGTTTCGTACGACAAGGACGCGCGCACGATCACTATTTCCGACAACGGCATCGGCCTGTCCCGCGAGGAGGCCGTCGCCCACCTCGGCACCATCGCCAAGTCCGGTACGCGTGAGTTCTTCTCGCAGCTGACCGGCGACAAGGCCAAGGACGCGCACCTGATCGGTCAGTTCGGCGTCGGTTTCTATTCCTCGTTCATCGTCGCCGACAAGGTCACCGTGATTTCGCGCCGTGCCGGCCAGAACAAGGATCAGGCGATCTGCTGGGAATCGGCGGGCGAGGGCGATTTCTCGATTGAGATGGTCGAGAAGGAAGGTCGCGGCACCGACGTCATTCTGCACCTGCGCGACGGGGAAGATGAGTTCCTCGGCGGCTGGAAGCTGAAGAGCATCCTCAAGAAGTACTCCGACCACATCACGCTGCCGATCCTGATGAAGCTGGAAGAGTGGAAGGACGGCGAGCAGGTCAAGACCGACGAGGACGAGACCGTCAACCAGGCCAGTGCGCTGTGGGCGCGGCCGAAGTCGGAGATCACCGAAGAGCAGTACAAGGAGTTCTACAAGCACGTTGCCCATGATTTCGAGGACCCGCTGGCCTGGACGCATGCCCGCGTCGAAGGCAAGCAGGAATACACGCAACTCCTCTATATCCCGGCGCGTGCGCCCTTCGACATGTTCGAGCGCAGCGCCCGCCACGGCGTGAAGCTCTATGTGAAGCGCGTCTTCATCATGGACGACGCCGAGCAGCTGATGCCGCTCTACCTGCGCTTCGTGCGCGGGGTGGTCGATTCGGCCGACCTGCCGCTCAACGTCTCGCGCGAGATCCTGCAGCAGAGCAAGGACATCGACACGATCAAGGGCGGCTGCG
>DAORCC010000116.1:5327-8154 GCA_035345235.1 Azospira sp. | reverse complement strand
GCCACGGCGGCCGCTGTCTATGGCGGAGCGCGCATTATAGCGGAGCCTCGCGGGCGCCTGCCCTGATCCGGGTCAAAGTTGACGGAGGGGCTATACTGCCGGGGTTCCCACTTTCATGAAGACCATGGCCAGTTCCTCCGACACTACGAGCATGGCGCTGTTCTGCGATTTCGAGAACATCGCCCTTGGCGTCCGCGACGCCAAATACGAAAAATTCGACATCAAGCCGGTGCTCGAACGCCTGCTCGCCAAGGGCAGCATCGTCGTCAAGAAGGCCTATTGTGACTGGGAGCGCTACAAGGGCTTCAAGGCCACCATGCATGAGGCGAACTTCGAGCTGATCGAGATTCCGCATGTCCGGCAGTCCGGCAAGAACTCGGCGGACATCCGCATGGTCGTCGATGCCCTCGATCTCTGCTACACGAAGGCGCACGTCGACACCTTCGTCATCATCTCCGGCGATTCCGACTTCTCGCCGCTGGTTTCCAAGCTGCGCGAGAACGCCAAGCAGGTCATCGGTGTCGGCGTGAAGCAGTCGTGTTCCGATCTGCTGGTGACCAACTGCGACGAGTTCATCTACTACGACGATCTGGTGCGTGACCGTGATGCGCAGCGTTCGGCCAGTCGCCGTGAGCAGCCGGCGAAGCGCACGCCCGAGGAGGAGAAGAAGCGCCGCGACGAAATGGAGGCACGCCGGCTCAAGGCCGTCGAACAGGCGATCGCCACCTTCGAGGACCTCATCGCGGTGCGTGGCGATGCTGAGCGCATCTGGGCGTCGCAACTCAAGGAGGCGATCAAGCGCCGCAACCCGGGCTTCAACGAAAACTATTTCGGCTACAAGACCTTCGGCGCCTTGCTCGAGGATGCCGCGACACGTGGTGGACTCGGTGTCGGGCGCGACGAGAAGTCCGGCACCTACGTGACCCGCGCTGCCGTACGGCAGGCCTTGCCGGTGGTGGTTGAGGTAGCGCAGACCACCGAGCCTGTCGCCGTGGTGGCATCGTCCGACGCGCCGGGCGAGCCGGGGGCGTCGAAGCCGGCAGCGAAGCGTCGCAGCCGTGGCGGGCGCAAGGCGGCGGGTGACAACAAGGAAGTCTCCGCAACGGTCGAGGCGCCGCCGGCGGAAGTCGTTGCGGCTACGGTCGCCGAAGTACCGTCGCCAAAGAAGCCGCGCGCCAGGGCGCCGGCCCGTCCGCGCCGCAAGCAAGGCGAGCCCGCCGCCAATTGATGACGGCAGGCAGCGCCTGAAAATGAAAAAGCCGCGACGTGTCGCGGCTTTTTCATGGGTGCGGCAGGGGATCAGGCAGCGGCCTGCACCGGAATCTTGTGGCCCTTGCGCACGATGCGGTTCTGCGAGTCGACGTAGATCAGCGCCGGTTCGTACTTTCCGAGTTCCGCCTCGGTGTAGGCAGCGAACGTGGCGATGATGAGGATGTCGCCGGGCGCAGCGCGGCGCGCAGCCGAGCCGTTCACCGAGATCACGCCGCTGCCACGCTCGGCGCGGATGGCGTAAGTCGTGAAGCGTTCGCCGTTGTTCACGTTCCAGATGTCGATCTGCTCGTATTCGCGGATGTTGGCGGCTTCCAGCAGATCTTCGTCGATGGCGCAGGAGCCCTCGTAATGAAGATCGGCGTGCGTCGTCGTCACGCGGTGCAGCTTGGACTTCAGCATCGTTCTTTGCATGGCTTCACCCGTGCATAGATGAGTTGGGGGAACGGCATTGTAGCGGCAATTGTGCCTCTGTCAATGTCTCAATTGTGACATTGTTGCGATGCTCAAACTTCAATGTTATCAATGAGTCGCGTGCTGCCGAGACGGCTTGCTGCAAGCACCACCAGCGGCGGGTTCCCGGCTTTCGGCGATTTGAGGTCGGACTGTTGTCGCACTGCAACATAATCGGTCTTCCAGCCGGCTTCGGCCAGTGCCGCGACGGCGGCCTGCTCGAGCGCCGCGTAATCGGTGTTTCCGGCGCGGATCGCATCGCGGATACGTCGCAGTTCCCGGGAAAGGCGCACGGCTTCCGCGCGCTCCGTCGGCGACAGATAGCCGTTGCGCGAAGACAGGGCCAGCCCGTCTTCGGCGCGTACAGTTTCACCGCCGACGATCTCGATCGGCAGCGCCAACTGGCGCGCCATGTTGCGCAGGACCATCAGCTGCTGGTAATCCTTCTTGCCGAACAGCGCGACCTGCGGCTGGACGATGTTGAAGAGCTTGAGCACGACGGTGGCCACCCCCCGGAAATGCCCGGGGCGGAACTCGCCGTCGAGGATGTGCTGGATATCCGGCGGTTCGACCGTGTATTCCTGGGGCTCCGGGTAAAGATCGGCTTCCGTCGGCGCGAACAGCACGTCGACGCCGGCGGCATGCAGCTTGGCGCAATCGTCCTCGAAGGTGCGCGGATACTTGTCGAAGTCCTCGTTCGGGCCGAACTGCAGGCGATTGACGAAGATGCTGGCGACCACCGTGTCGCCATGGGCACGGGCCTGCGTCATCAGGCTGATGTGGCCCGCGTGCAGGTTGCCCATGGTCGGCACGAAGACGATGCGGCCGCGGTTCTTCAGGGCGGCACGCAGGTCGGGGATGGCGGAATGAATGTCCATGAATGAGCCTCTTTCAACGCAGAGATCGCAGAGATACAGAGGGCGCAGAGAGAAGCATGCTTTCGCTCGTCATTTCCTCTGCGTTCTCTGCGTCTCCGCGCGCTCTGCGTTGAACGCGTTTGTTGTTCAGTAACAATGCTCGGGTGCCGGGAAGCTGCCATCCTTCACCGCCGCCACGTAGGCGGCGATGGCAGCGGCCACCGATGCTTGCCCGGTCATGAAGTTCT
>DAORCC010000116.1:4136-5227 GCA_035345235.1 Azospira sp. | reverse complement strand
GCCACGTAGGCGGCGATGGCAGCGGCCACCGATGCTTGCCCGGTCATGAAGTTCTTCACGAAACGCGCCTTGCGGCCGGGTGCGATGTCGAGCATGTCGTGCAGTACCAGTACCTGGCCGGCGCATTCCTTCGAGGCGCCAATGCCGATGGTGACGAGCGACAGCAGCGCCGAGACTTCAGCCGCCAGGGTGGCGGGAATCGCCTCCAGCACCATCAGCGTGGCGCCGGCTTCCTGCTGTGCCAGGGCGTCGGCTTTCAGCTTTGCAGCACCGGCGTCATCCTTGCCCTGCACGCGGTAGCCGCCGAGCTGGTGCACCGACTGCGGCGTCAGGCCGACGTGCGCGCACACCGGAATGCCACGGCTGGTCAGGAAGTGCGTGGTTTCCGCCATTTCGGCACCGCCTTCGATCTTGACCATCTGCGCACCGGCCGCCATCAGCGTCACGGCATTGCGGAAGGCCTGGACCGGCGATTCCTGAAAGCTGCCGAAGGGCATGTCGGCAATGATCAGCGGCCGTTGTGAGCCACGCGCGACTGCCGCGGTGTGATAGGCGATATCGGCCACCGTGACCGGCAGCGTCGAATCGTGGCCCTGCAGGACCATGCCGAGCGAATCACCGATCAACAGGGCATCGACGCCGGCCGCGTCGCAAACGGCGGCGAAGCTCGCGTCGTAGCAGGTCAGCACGGCAATCTTCTCGCCGGCGGCCTTTTTCTTCAGCAGGTCAACATGGGTCATGCGCCGGGTGGCACTTTGGGCTGACATCTTTCATTCTCCCCGGTTGAAATAACCGCGCTGGCCACGCATCGCCTCGATGCGCTCGACCAGCAGGCGGAAATCGTCGTCACGATCGACGAAGTTGAGGTTCTCGGAATTGACCACCATCACGGGGGCTGCGTCGTAGTTGTAGAAGAAGCGACTATAGCGTTCGGCGAGTTCGGTCAGGTAGGTGTCGGAAATACGGCGCTCGATGTCGATGCCGCGCTTTCGCACGCGGGCGATCAGCGTCTCCGGTCTGGCCTGCAGGTAGATGACGAGATCGGGCGTCGGTGCCTGCGGCGACACGCGCTCGTAGATCTGCCGGTAAAG
>DAORCC010000116.1:0-4036 GCA_035345235.1 Azospira sp. | reverse complement strand
GTCTTGCCGACGCCGATCGGGCCTTCGACAACGATGTGGCGTGCCGATTCGAGAACGTTGCGCTGCGCCATTCGAGCGTATCAATGATCCATGCAGAGGATGTCAGGTGAACTGTCACCATTCGCCGCCATTCGTTCAAGGCAGGCGAGGACGCCGCGGCTGGCCTCTTCCATCCGGGCGGCCGCATCGACGGCACCGGCAAGGTCTCCCTCCCGGTACAACGCCAGCGCTTCGCGCCCGCAGCGGTGAACCTGTACGTGCGGATCTTCCATGCTGCGATAGCCATCGAGACGGGAGAAGCAGGCCTTGCCTTCGCCCTCGTAATACCATTTGCCGAGCCGGCAGCCTGAATGTTCCGCGAGTTCGTCCGGCTGTTTCTGGACGAGCCCCATCAGCACCTGATAGACGTCGAACTTGAAGATCAGGTGATCCATCTTCGCAAGTTCCACGAAGCTGCGCAGGGCCGACGTCGCGATCGCCCGCTCCATCTGCTTCGACAGTCCGGTGATGCCAGCCATGCTCTCCGATGCCCTCGTTCCCTGCGTGCTGAAGGCTTCCGACTGCTCGGCGAGGTGCCCGATACTCGTGTTCGCAGCCGAGGTTTCGTTCTGGATCGTGCTTACAAGCTCCGAAATGTCCTTGGTCGCCAGCGTCGTTCTTTCCGCCAGCTTGCGCACCTCGTCGGCGACGACTGCGAAACCGCGGCCCGCCTCGCCCGCGCGTGCCGCTTCGATGGCGGCATTGAGGGCAAGCAGGTTGGTCTGGTCGGCGATTTCCTTGATCAGGTTGACGATGCCGCCGATCTTCTCGGCGGCCGTCTGCAGTCCGACTACCTTGTCCATCGCTGCACGGGAGTCGTCTGCCAGGCGGGTCAGCTCGCTGCTGATGCCCTGCACGGCCGCGTTGCTCTCGGCAGCAAGGCCGCCCGCACGCACCGTTTCCTGTTTCTCGTCCCGCAGGCGGTCGGCGAGGACGGCGAGCGTCTGCTGCGACTCGCCGAGTGAATCGCGATAGGCTCTGAACTGCTGGAAGAGACGGTGCAATGCCGCCAGCTCGTCGCTGCGCTTGCTGCTGGTCCGTTCAGCCTCGTTTGCTCTGGATTCAGCGGCCGTCGCACGCGACTGCCACTGGCGGTTTTCTTCCTCGAGCGCCTTGACGCGCGCTTCCAGCGTACGGATCAGTGTGCCGTTACCAAACATCGACGATCTCCAGGGGGTTTAGCTGCGGAAGATGAAATAAACGGCGCCTAGGATACACAGCCCCGCCCAGAGATAGTCAAGTTTCAGCGGTTGCTGCATGTAGAAGACGACGAAGGGCACGAATACCGTCAGCGTGATCGCTTCCTGCAGGATCTTCAGCTGCGCCAGTGACAGTTCGTGGTGACCGATGCGATTGGCCGGTACCTGCAACAGGTATTCGAACAGCGCGATCCCCCAGGATGCCAGCGCGGCGATCCACCACGGCCGGTCGTTCAGGTTCTTGAGATGCGCGTACCAGGCAAAGGTCATGAAGACGTTGGAGGCAGTGAGCAACAGCACCGTTTTCCACAGGACCGGGATGTTCTGCAGGAAGTTCATGGCAGGCGCTCGATCTGCTGGTTGGCGACTGCCGGCACCCAGGCAGCGACCGCGCCGCGTCCGGGGATGTGGCTTGCCGGGGCGATTTCCGCCAGCGGCACGACGACGAAGGCCCTGAGGTGCAGGCGAGGATGCGGCAGGTGCAGGTGCGGCGTGTCGCAGACGAGGTCGTCGTATAGCAGCAGGTCGAGGTCGAGCGTACGCGGGCCGTTCTTTTCGGCGCGGATGCGGCCGAAGCGGCGTTCGATCGCGAGCAGCGCATCGAGCAGGTTGTCAGCGTCGAGTTCGGTGGCGAGTTCGGCGACGGCGTTGATGAAGTCGGGCTGGCCGGCGAGGCCCACCGGCGCCGTCCTGTACAGCGATGAACTGGCGCGCAGGCGCGATTGCGGCAGTTGGGCGAGTTCAGCGAACGCCAGTCGAACCGTCGTCTGCGGGTCGTCGAGGTTGGCGCCCAGCGCGACGTAGGCGGTGTGGCTCATGGCAGCAGCGTGAATACGAAGGCGGTTTGCCTATTCGCCTGCAGCGGGCGTCGCATTGGCCGGCTTGCGCCGACGCCGGCGCTTTTTCTTGTCGCCGGTTTCCGGCAACAGCATCGTCGCCCGTTCGTCGCCCTCGGCGAACAGGAAGCGCTCCCACCAGCCTGCCAGCTCCTGCGGCACCTCGCCCGAGGCGGCGCGCAGCAGCAGGAAATCGAGACCGGCCTTGAAGCGCGGCTGTTCCAGCAGGGCGTAGGGTTTTCTGCCGGCGCGGGCCTCGAAACGCGGCTGGATGGCCCAGATGTCCTTGATGTCGCCAGCGATGCGACGGGTGATGGCGAGCTTCTCGGCCTGCGTGTCGAGCACCTCGTCCATCGCGATGAACAGTGCAGGGATCGCTCGCTCGCCATCCTGCTTGATGCGCTCCCACTTTGCGAGCACCTCGTGCCAGAGCAGGGTCGCGAACAGGAATCCGGGCGAGATCGGCTTGCCGTCGCGCACGCGCTGGTCGGTGTTCTCCAGCGCCAGCATCACGAACCGCTCGCCGAGCGGCTGTTCGAGGATGACGTCAAGCAGCGGCAGGAGGCCGTGATGCAAACCGGCTTCGCGCAGCTGCGTCAGGCACTTCACCGCGTGACCGGAAGTGAGCAGCTTCAGCATTTCGTCGAAAAGGCGGGCGGGCGGCACGTTTTCCAGCAGCGGTGCCATCTCCCGGATCGGCTTTGCCGCCTCCGGATCGATGACCAGACCCAGCTTGGCCGCAAGGCGGACGGCACGCAGCATGCGCACCGGGTCTTCGCGGTAGCGGGCACGTGGTTCGCCGATCATGCGCAGGGTCTTCTGTTTGAGATCGGCGACCCCGTGGTGGTAGTCGACGATGGTTTCGCTGGCCGGGTCGTAGTAGAGGGCGTTGACCGTGAAATCACGGCGTGCGGCATCTTCCGCCTGGCTGCCGAAGACGTTGTCGTGCAGCACCCGGCCGTGGGCATCCTTCTTCGTATCGTGCGCCAGCTCGCCGCGGAAGGTGGTGACTTCCAGCGTTTCGGCGCCGATCATCACGTGTACGATCTGGAAGCGGCGACCGATGATGCGGGCGCGGCGGAAGGCCGCGCGTACCTGCTCCGGCGTCGCGTCGGTGGCGATGTCGTAGTCCTTCGGGTCTTCGCCGATGAGCAGGTCGCGGACGGCCCCGCCGACCACGAAGGCCTTGTAGCCCTTCTCCTGCAGGGTTTCGCATACCCGGCGGGCGGAACTGTGGATGTGCTCGCGGCGGATGCCGTGCTGCTGGTGCGCGATCAGGGCCGGCTCGTGCGAGAGCGGTTTCTTGCGGCCGAGGGCTTTCGAGACGCGGGTGATGAACTTGCGGATCATTGGCGGGTGTCTATCGTCGGGTTCCGGCGCGAATGTTACACGTTGCCGTGGCGGAGCGAGCGCACCTGCCAGCCGGCCTTGCCGGCGTGCGCGCGCAGCGTGTCGTCAGGGTCCACGGCGACTGGGTCGCTGACCTTGAGGAGGAGCGGCAGATCGTTGTGCGAGTCGCTGTAGAAATATGAACGGCTGAAGCTGTCCCAGCACAGGCCGAGCGACTCCAGCCACTGTTCGACACGGATGATCTTGCCTTCCCGGAACGACGGGGTTCCAGTCGGCTTGCCGGTGAAGTCGCCGGTTGTGGGGTCAGCCAGCGCGGGGATCGTGCCGATCAGGTGCGGGATGCCGAATTCGCGCGCGATCGGGCCGGTGACGAAGCTGTTGGTGGCGGTGACGACGGCGCAGAGATCGCCCGCGGCGAGATGTTCGGCGACCAGTGCCTTCGCGGCCGGGGTCATGATCGGACGGATGCGCGTGGCCATGAATTCGCGGTGCCAGGCGTCGAGTTCGGCGCGCCGGTGCCGGGCGAGCGGTTTCAGCTGGAAGTCGAGAAAGGCGTGGATGTCGAGCGTGCCGGCCTTGTAGTGCTCGTAGAACTCGATGTTCTTGGCTTCC
>DAORCC010000115.1:2128-8165 GCA_035345235.1 Azospira sp. | reverse complement strand
ATGGGCGGCTTCGCCGATGCCTTCGGCGGCATCTTCGACGAGATCTTCGGCGGGCGCGGCGGCGCTGGCGGTGGACGTTCGAACATCTACCGTGGCGCCGACCTGCGCTACAACCTCGAGATCACGCTCGAGCAGGCCGCCTTCGGCACCGAGACGAAGATCCGCATCCCGACGATGGAGGAGTGCGAGCACTGCCACGGCTCCGGCGCCAAGCCCGGTACGCAGCCGCAGACCTGCCCGACCTGCTCCGGGTCCGGCCAGGTGCGCCTGCAGCAGGGCTTCTTCTCGATCCAGCAGACCTGCCCGAAGTGCCACGGTACCGGCCGCATCATTCCCGAGCCGTGCAAGGAGTGCCACGGCGCCGGCCGCATCAAGCAGCACAAGACCCTGGCGGTGAAGATTCCGGCGGGGGTCGACGAGGGCGATCGCATCCGGCTGACCGGCGAGGGCGAACATGGCGTCAATGGTGGCCCGCCGGGCGACCTCTACGTGCAGATTCACCTGAAGCCGCACGCCGTCTTCCAGCGCGAGCACAACGACCTGCACTGCGAGATGCCGATCAGCTTCACGACGGCAGCGCTGGGCGGCGAGATCGAGATCACGACGCTGGACGGCGTCGCCAAGATCAAGATCCCGGCCGAAACGCAGAGCGGCAAGGTTTTCCGCCTGCGCGGCAAGGGCATCAAGGGCGTGCGCAGCAGTGCGCACGGCGACCTGATGTGCCATGTCGCGGTCGAGACGCCGGTCAACCTGACCGAGCGCCAGAAGGAACTGCTGCGCGAGCTCGAGGAAATCAGTGCGAGCAGCAGCGGCCGTCACAACCCGCGCGCCAAGTCGTGGATGGACCGCGTCAAGGACTTCTTCAGCGCCGGCTGACCTGCAGACCAGCCGGGAGGGCCTTGCCCTGCCGGTTTTTCTGGCGCCGCCGGTACAACGCCGGCCCGCGACTACGACTTTTGTAAGACCCTTGTCAGCTTCTGGCCGCATCCTAGACGATAGAAGCCGTATATTCACGGCAAAAACCTCGGGAGGAGACAGTCGCATGAAACTGGTTCGCAAGCTGGCGCTGATGGCGCTGATCGGCTGGATGGGCTCTGCCATGGCGGCGGATGTGGGCGTGACCGATTCGAGCGTCACCCTGGGCATGTCATCGCCGTTCTCGGGCCCGAACGGCGCCTACGGACAGGACATGAAGAACGTCATCACGGCGTACTTCGACCAGATCAACAAGGCGGGCGGCGTCAATGGTCGCAAGATCGACCTCGTCGCGCTCGACGACGGCTACGAAACCGACCGTACCGTCGCCAACTCCAAGAAGCTGATCGACGAAAGCAAGGTTTTCGCGCTGCTCCAGTACTACGGGTCCAGCCCGACGACACAGGCGATGAACGACGTTTTCGGCCCGGCCAAGGTGCCGCTGGTCGGCACCATCTCCGGTGCCGGCACGCTGCGCCAGTCGGCCAAGGATCACCCGAACAACAAGTACATGTTCAACGTCCGCGCCAGCTATGCCGACGAAACGGAAGCCATCGTGAACCAGCTGGTCGGCCTCGGCCTGAAGAACATTGCCGTGTTCTACCAGAACGACGGCTTCGGTCTCTCCGGCCTCGACGGGGTCAAGGCGGCACTGAAGAAGCACAATATGGAACCTTCGGCCGTCGGCACCGTAGAGCGCAACTCGCTCGACGTCGATGCTGCGGTCAAGGCGATCGCCAAATCCTCACCGCAGGCGGTGGTCATGGTCACGCTGTACAAGCCCACTGCCGCCTTCGTGAAGGCGATGCGCAAGATCAACCAGAACCCGCAGTTCATGACGCTCTCGCCGGTCGGCGCCGACCTGCTCGTCGCCGAACTCGGCAATGACGCCCGCGGCATCGGCATCTCGCAAGTCATGCCGTACCCGTTCAACGACACGACACCGGTCGTCCGTGAGTATCAGCGTCTGATGCAGGGCGTAAAGAGCGCGAATTACTCCTACTACGGGATCGAGGCGTACATCACCGCCAAGGTGATGGTCGAGGCCATCAAGCGATCCGGCAAGGATCTGACGCGCGAGAAGCTGGTGCAGACCCTCGAAGGCATGTCGAATTTCGATCTCGGCGGCTTCCGCGTCAGTTTCACCGCCAACGAACGCGCCGGTTCACGTTTCGTCGACCTGACCGTTGTCGGCAGCGGCGGCCGCGTCTTGCGCTGATAACACGCACCGCCACCCTGAAAAGCCCGCAGTTGCGGGCTTTTTGTTGGCCTGTCGGTTGCCGCTGGCGCACGACTTGAGGCAAGATGTCAGCGCCAGCATGGAAAATGGACCATTCATATGAATATCCTGCTGCTCGACCTGCAGGATCAGGGCGACAACTGGGTCGCCAACGGCCTGCGGGCAATCGCCGGCGACGGCTCGCTGCGCGTGGCCGCGGACGTGGATGCCGCATGCCGGCTATTAGCGGATGCAGGGCACGACTGCGACCTGCTGATCCTTTGCGATGAAGACAATGAGCGGCTGCTCGGCACCTACAGCCGGCTTGCCAGCGCCGGCGAACTGCCCCCCACCATCGCGCTGCTCGCATCGCCATCGCTCGATTCGGCCATCGGCCTCCTGCGCGCCGGGATCGACGACCTGCAGATGCTCGACGTCGGCAATGCCTGGCAACGGCAGCTGCCGGATGTCATCGCAGGCCTCATGCGCCGCGTCCACGAACGCGACAAGCGGCTCCGGCTCGATGCCGAACTGCGCGCGAGCCAGCAATACCTCTCGCAGATCGTCGACGGCTGCTCGGTCGCGATGTTCGTCATCGACAGCGAACATCGCGTCACGCACTGGAACGAGGCCTGCGAAGCCCTGACCGGGATTGCGGCAATCGAGATGGTCGGCACCCGCAACCAGTGGCGTGCCTTCTACGACCACGCCCGGCCCTGCATGGCGGATCTCATTCTCGACGGCGGCATCGACGCCCGCGTCGCCGAGTATTACGGCAGCAAGGGCTACCGCCGCTCGAAAATGCTGGCCAATACCTACGAGGCGGAAGATTTCTTTCCCAACTTCGGCGAAACCGGACGCTGGCTGTTCTTCACCGCCGCGCCCTTGCGCGATGGCGCGGGCAAGGTCATCGGCGCCATCGAGACCTTGCAGGACATCACCGAGCAGAAGCGCGCCAAGGAAGCACTGCGTGACAGCGAAAACCTGTTGCGGCAGATCATCCAGTGCAGCTCGGTCGCCACCTTCGTGATCGACCATACGCATCAGGTCACCCACTGGAATCGCGCCGCGGAGCGCCTACTGGGACGAACGGCGGAGTCCGCGATCGGCACACGCGAGCTGGCACGGGACGTCTACGAGCACGATCGCCCGGTCCTTGCCGATCTCGTTCTTGACGGTGCCGACGAGCGCCTTGTTGACCATTACTACTCCGGGCTCTACAGGAAGTCGGATACGGTCGCCGGCGTCTACGAAGTCGAAGACCATTTCCCCGGCCTCGGCGAGAACGGGCGCTGGCTGCATTTTGCCGCTGCGCCACTGCACGATGATGCCGGCAGGACCATAGGCGCCATCGAGACGCTGATCGACATCACCGAGCGCAAGCGTGCCGAAGCGCTGCAACTCGAGAGCGAGCGGCGCCTGACGCAGATCATCGATGGTTCGGCCGTGGCGATGTTCGTGATCGATGCCGAGCATCGCGTCACGCACTGGAACCAGGCCTGTGCGGCGCTGACCAGCCTTCCCGCCAACAAGGTGGTCGGCACCGACGAGCAATGGCGGGCGTTCTACCCGGACCCCCGCCCCTGCATGGCCGACCTCGTGCTCGATGGGGCGATGGAAGAGCGCGTGGCGCAGTACTACGGCACGAAGAAATACCATCCGTCGCAGGTGGTTGCCGGCGGCTACGAGGCGGAGGACTTCTTCCCCACCTTCGGCAGCAATGGCCGCTGGTTGTATTTCACCGCCGCACCCTTGCGCGACGCGCAGGGCAAGCTTATCGGCGCCATCGAGACACTGCAGGACATCACCGAACAGAAGCGTGCCGAGGAGCAGCTCCGGCAGAGCGAAGACCGCTATCGCGTACTCTCGATCACCGACGGCATGACCGGCCTCTACAACGCCCGGCATTTCGCACAACGGTTGAGGGATGAGATGGATCGCGCCGAGCGCTACCACCATTCGCTGGCGCTGCTCGTGCTCGATGTCGACAACTTCAAGAAATTCAACGACACCTGGGGCCACGTCCAGGGGGATCAGGTGCTGATCCAGCTGGCAGAATGCATCTCCGCCTGCCTGCGGCGCACTGACCAGGCATTCCGCTATGGCGGCGAGGAGTTCGTGGCGCTGTTGCCGGAGGCCGATCTCGACAAGGCGGAAGCTGCGGCCGAGCGCATCCGCTCGCTGTTTGCCCGCTGCGCAATCATGCCGGCACCGGACCAGGAGGTGACGTGCACGGCCAGTATCGGCGTCACGACCTTCGTTGCCGGCGAATCGCCCCGCGACTTTGTCGCGCGTGCCGACAGCGGCACCTACGAAGCCAAACGCCTGGGCAAGAACCGGGTCATCCGCATTCCGCCGCCGGCAGCGGCGGCGTAGTCCGCGCCACCCCATGAAGGCACTTGATAGCGATCCGTCCTGCGCATCGCTCCAGCGTACAGGGGCTACTTCCGCGAAATTTCGACACCCGGCGCCCGATCCCCGGGCGCAGCAAATTGCCGGGGATAAAGCGGGCTAATCAGGCACGCCGCCAGGTCGTGCCGGTCGCGGAATCCTCGAGCACGATACCGGCGGCGGTGAGTTCGCTGCGGATGCGGTCAGCGTCGGCGAAGTTCTTCGACTTCTTCGCCGACGCGCGGTCGGCAATCATCTGCTCGATCACTGCGGCATCGAGACCGCCTTCCGCCGCAGGTGCGGCCTGCAGAAAATCCTGCGCATCGCGCGCGAGAAGGCCGATCGTGCCAGCCAGCCCCTTCAGCTGCGCCGCCATGGCACCCGAACGCGTGCGGTTGATCTCGGCAGCCAGGTCGAACAGCACGGCCACCGCTTCCGGCGTTCCGAAATCGTCGTCCAGTGCCGCCCGGAAACGTTGCGCATGCGCTTCGTTCCAGTCGACCGCCGGCGCCACCGCCTCGAAGCCCTTGAGGGCCGTGTAGAGACGGGTCAGGGACTGGCGTGCATCGTCGAGGTGCACATCGGAATAATTGAGCGGGCTGCGGTAGTGCGCACGCAGGATGAAGAAACGCACGACCTCGGCATCGTACTTCTTCAGCACCTCGCGAATGGTGAAGAAATTGCCGAGCGATTTCGACATCTTCTCGTCATCGACGCGCACGAAGCCGTTGTGCATCCAGTAATTGACGAAGCCGCACTGGTGCGCGCCCTCGGACTGCGCAATCTCGTTCTCGTGGTGCGGGAACTGCAGGTCCTGGCCTCCGCCGTGGATGTCGAAGTGCTTGCCCAGCAACTGCGAGCTCATCGCCGAGCATTCGATGTGCCAGCCGGGGCGGCCGTTGCCCCACGGTGACGTCCAGAACGGTTCGCCCTCCTTCGCATGCTTCCAGAGCACGAAATCGAGCGGATCCTGCTTGGCGGAATCGACCTCCACACGCTCGCCGGCGCGCAGGTCGTCGAGCGATTTTCCGGAAAGCTTGCCGTAGCCAGGGAACTTGCGCACCGAATAGTTCACGTCGCCGTCGGCTGCCTTGTAGGCAAGGCCGTTCCTTTCAAGCAGGCCGATCATGTCCAGCATCTGTGGCACGAATTCGGTCGCCTTCGGCTCGTGGTCCGGGCGCTGTACGCCCAGCGCCGCGGCGTCCTCGTTCATGAAGCCGATAAAACGCTCGGTCAGCTGGCCGATCGTCTCCCTGTTCTCGATCGCGCGCTTGATGATCTTGTCGTCGATATCCGTGATGTTGCGCACATAGGTCACGTCGTAACCGGAAGCCTTCAGCCAGCGCTGGACCATGTCGAACACCACCAGCACCCGGGCATGGCCAAGGTGGCAATAGTCGTAGACCGTCATGCCGCAGACGTACATGCGCACGCGGCCGGGGTCGATCGGGT
>DAORCC010000115.1:0-2028 GCA_035345235.1 Azospira sp. | reverse complement strand
TCGTAGACCGTCATGCCGCAGACGTACATGCGCACGCGGCCGGGGTCGATCGGGTGGAAATCCTGCTTTTCCCTGGTCAGGGAGTTGTAGATTTTCAGCATCTTGAGGGCTCGTTTCGCCTTACCCGGCAAGGACGCCAAAAAGCGCTCTGGATGGCCAGCGACGGGGTCGGAAAGTCGGGTAATCAGCGTGTTATGAAGTTTGGGATTCGCGGCGCTTCTTGCTAGAATCGCAAGATTGCAGCCAAGACGGAACATCTGTTCCTCTACGCGACCCAACCTGGCCGAAAAGTATACCACAGCGATGCCCTCCATCCTTCCCAAGCAACTCCGCACCAGCCGCCTGCCGGCCCTCCTGATCGCCCTTGCCATCGGCCTTGCGTCGCCGCTCGCGCAGGCCGACAACCTGGCCGACATCCAGAAGCTGATGAAGAACGGGCAGTACCCGCAGGCCCTCGAAAAAACAGACGCCTATATCGCCAGCAAGCCGCGGGATGCACAGGGACGCTTCATGAAGGGGCTCATCCTCACCGAGATGAACCGCCCGGTCGATGCGATCGCCGTATTTACCAAGCTCACCGAGGACTACCCGGAACTGCCCGAGCCGTACAACAACCTCGCCGTCCTCTACGCGCAGCAGAAGCAGTACGACAAGGCACGCACGGCCCTCGAAATGGCCATCAGGACACATCCGGCCTATGCCATCGCCTACGAGAACCTCGGCGACGTTTACGCCAAGCTCGCCAGCCAGGCCTACGACAAGGCGCTGCAACTCGATTCGGCCAATTCCACGGCACAGGGCAAGCTGTCCCTGATCCGCGACCTGATCAGCACCGGCAACGCACGCCCGGCCGGGAAACCGACGACCGTCGCCAAGCCCGTCGAGCCGCCGAAGGCGACGCCGACGGAGCCGGTGAAGGTTGCCGCCGGCGAACCCGCAAAGCCGGCAAGCACGCCGGCAGCGACGGTCGCGCCGGTGGCGGCCGCTGCCGTCGCCGCCAAGCCGATCGACAAGCCCGCCACCGAACCGGCCAAACCGGCTGGCGATACCGCTGCCGCCGAAGGCGAGATCAGCAGCGCCGTGCAGGCCTGGGCTGCGGCCTGGTCGCGCAAGGACGTCAAGGCCTACCTGGCGCACTATGCAACCGATTTCCAGACGCCGAACGGCATGGCGCGCAAGGCATGGGAAGCCGAACGCCAGCAGCGCATCGAGAAGCCGGGCAAGATTTCCGTCTCCGTCGCTGACATCAAGGTCACGATCAATGGCGACAAGGCGACCGTCAAGTTCCGTCAGGACTACAAGTCGGCATCGCTCAACTCGTCGGCCGGCAAGACCCTGATCATGATTCGCAGCGGCGGCAAATGGCTGATCCAGCAGGAACGCGTCGGCTGATGCGTCGTGTCGCCTTTGGCGGCGTACTGCTGACGCTCGTTGCGGTAGGACCGGCGCTTCCCGTTCCGGGCAAGAGCGGCGCCCCCACAACCACCTACTCCGATGCCGGCATCGAGGCGCAACTCGTGCGCATCTACGCCGAGATCGAGAAGAACAAGCTCGAAAACGCACTCAACCTCGTCGAGTCGCTGCTCCACCAACACCCGAATTTCCGCCTTGGTCACCTGATCAAGGGCGACCTGCTGCTCGCCCGTGCGCGTCCGATCTCGACCTTCGGCAACGCCACGAACGCCCCGCAGGAGCGTGTCGCCGACCTGCGCGACGAGGCTGTCGCCCGCCTCAAGGCCTACAAGCAGAAGCCCACGAACAACGCCGTGCCGCGCTACCTGCTGCAGATGCAGCCGGACCAGAAGCACGCCGTCGTTGTCGACACGCAGAAGGCTCGCCTCTACCTTTACGAGAACGACAAGGGCCGCCCGCGTTTCGTCGCCGACTACTACATCACGCACGGCAAGCTCGGTGCCGACAAGATGAAGGAAGGCGACAAGAAGACGCCGATCGGCGTATATCACGTCACCACCAGCCTGCCGCGCCAGAAGCTGACCGATTTCTACGGCAGCGGCGCCTTCCCGATCA
>DAORCC010000114.1:7002-8221 GCA_035345235.1 Azospira sp. | reverse complement strand
CGCCCGACAAACGCGGTGACCGGGTCGAGCAGGTACTGCAGCGCTGTCCGCTCGGCGGTCTTGATGAGCACCTCCACCGGCATGCCGGCCTGCAGGCGCAGGTTGCCCGCCTTCTGCAGTTCTTCCGGTGCGACGTCGACATGCACGGTGTAGTAGGGCGTTCCGCTGGTGCGCTCGACCAGGCGGTCGGCCGAGACGTAGACGACCCTGCCGGCCACGACCGGCGTCAGGCGTGACTTGAAGGCGGTGAGGCGAACGTCGGCCGTGCTGCCGACGGCGACATGGTTGATGTCCTCCGGGCGGATGCGGCCTTCCATGATCAGCTTGCCGTCCAGCGGCACGAGGTCGAGGATCGCATCGCGCGGGCCGACCACGGCACCGAGCGAGGTGAACTTCAGGTCCACCACCTCGCCGGCGATCGGCGCGACGATGCGCTGGCGCTCGGCGGCATCCTTCGACGGTCGCAGCCGTTCCTCGAGATCGAAGAGCTTGTTGCCGCTTTCCTTCAGTTCGTCGGCCGCTGCCTGCATGAACTGGTTCTCCAGCGTCTTCACGCGCAGGGCGAGTTCGCTGCCGCGTTGCCGGGCCTTGGCCAGCTCGGCCTGCCGTTCGCTGATGCGGGCCTCGTAGTCGGCGGCGGCGCGGTCCACCGTCTTCACCCGCATGGCACCGACGAAACCCTGTGCCATGAGGCGGCGGTTGGCGTCGAGTTCCTCCCGCTGCAGGCCGAGGGCGCGCGATTCGGCGGCGATCTGCCGGCGCAGCGCGACCGCTTCCTCGTCGGCCTGCTGCGCCTGCTGTTCGATCAGGCGCGTCTGCTCGGCGAGCGTCTGGCGGCGTGCGGCAAAGAGCGCTTCCTCGCGCACCAGCACCTCGGCGACCCGCGGGTCGCTGCCGGCACGTGCCAGCAGTTCTTCCGGGAAAGCGAATTTCGGCGCGAGGCTGCGGTCGGCTGCGAGGCGTGCCTGCCGCGCCAGTTCCGAATCGCGCTGCGTGCGCAGCGATTCGTAGGCGGCATCGACGCGCACGTCGCCGAGCACGAGCAGCGGCTGCCCCTGCGCCACGCGCTCGCCGTCACGCACGAGGATCTCCTTGACGATGCCGCCCTCCTGGTGCTGCACCGTCTTGCGGTTCATGTCGACCTTGACCGCGCCCTGCGCGATGACGGCGCCGGCGATCGGCGCCAGCGCGAGCCAGCCGCCGCCGATGACGAAGCCGA
>DAORCC010000114.1:5508-6902 GCA_035345235.1 Azospira sp. | reverse complement strand
AGCAGCGAGGGGCGGTGCGAGACGACGATCAGCGTCACGCCGGCTTCGCGCAGCGTGGCCATGGCCCGCGCGAGGGCGGCTTCGCCTTCGCCGTCGAGGTTGGCGTTGGGTTCGTCGAGGACGACGATGCGCGGCTTGCCGTAGAGCGCGCGGGCCAGACCGATGCGCTGGCGCTGGCCGCCGGAGAGGGCGGCGCCGCCTTCGCCGATCTGCGTGTCGTAGCCCTGCGGCAGGCGCAGGATCATCTCGTGGGCGTTGGCACGCTGGGCGGCGGCAATCACCTGCTGCGGTTCGGGTTCGCCGAGGCGGGCGATGTTCTCGGCGACGGTGCCGGAGAAAAGTTCGACATCCTGCGGCAGGTAGCCGATGTATCTGCCGAGGCGGCTGCGTGGCCAGCTGGCGATGTCGGCGCCGTCGAGGCGGACGGTGCCGGCGTAGGGCGGCCAGACGCCGAGCAGCAGGCGCAGCAGCGTCGATTTGCCGGAGGCGCTCGGGCCGATCAGCCCCATCGATTCGCCGGCCTGCAGCTCGAAGCTGACGCCCTTGACGATGGCCTTCTCGGCGCCGGGAATGGCGAAGACGAGGCGCTCGGCCGAGAGCTGCCCGCTCGGCTTGGGCAGCGCGGTGTTGCGCTCCCGGTGCTGCCGCTTGTGCAGGATCGCATCGAGGCGCGCCCAGGCGCCGCGCGCATCGACCAGGCCGCGCCAGCCGCCGATCAGCATTTCCACCGGCGACAGCGCCCGGCCGAGGATGATGGTGGCGGCCATCATGACGCCGCCGCTGACGTTCTGGTCGATGACGAGATACGCCCCGGCGCAGAGCATCGCCGTCTGGATGAACTGGCGGGCGAATTTGGTGATGCCGTTCATGCGCGCCGCGAGCTGGCTGCTTTCGAGCTGGTGCTGCTCGACGGCGGCGTTCTGCGTGACCCAGCGCCGCGTCAGCGCCGGCAACATGCCCATGGCAGCGACCACCTCGGCATTGCGCAGGCTGGCATCGACGTCGCGTGTGGACTGGCGAGTGCCGGTGGCGAGTTTTTCCAGCCCGGCGCGCGCCAGCCGCTCGTTCACGATCACCAGTGCGACGAGGCCGATGGCTCCGGCCAGCGCGATGGCGCCGAGCAGGGGATGGAAGAAGAAGATGATGAGCACGTAGATCGGCAGCCAGGGCGCGTCGAAGAGCGCGAAGACGCCGTTGCCGGTGAAGAAGCCGCGCAGGGTCGCGACGTCGCGCAGGCCGTGCGTGTGCTCGCTGCCACCGGCACGTGCGGCATCGGTGAGCAGGCCGTCGAGTACGCGCGGACCGAGCGTCGCATCCATGGCCAGGCCGGCTGCGGCGAGCAGCCGCGCGCGCAGTGCATCGAGCAGGGACATCATGGCCAGCGCCACCGTTGT
>DAORCC010000114.1:0-5408 GCA_035345235.1 Azospira sp. | reverse complement strand
GTCTATCACATGGGCTTCGAGATCCGCGACGGCCAGTTCCTCAACGAGGACGGCGATGCGAACGCATCGGTGCAGCAGGTGGCCGAGTGGCTGACGCAGTTCTTCACCGACCATTCGACGACGAACACCGGCCTCGACCAGATTCCCAACCTGATCATGGCCGACAAGGGGCTGGACTGCCGCATCTCCGATGCCGACATCGCCGCCGGCGCGGATGCTGCCGACGGCCTCAATCACATGATCGCCGACGCCATTGCGGCGACCGGGGCTGCGGCCGACAACGACATTTCCGCCGCCGATGTGGCTGCCTTGAACGCTTGGGTGCGCGCCGATGCCGGCCGTCTGGCGCAGTTCACCGAACTGCATGGCGATGACGAGAACGGTGCCGAAACCGGCTTCCATCTGGTCCAGAATGATGGTGCCAATACCAAGTTCTTCGGCCAGAACCTGGTCAATACAGTGGCCGACGGGATGTACCACTTCGGCTTCGAGATCGAGAACGGTCGCTTCGTCAATGAAGATGGCGACGCCAATGCGACGCTCACGGACGTGGCCGACTGGATCAACTACTTCTACGTGGACCACTCGACGACGGACACCGGGCTGGATCGCATCGTCGATGTCATCAAGACCGATCGCGGACTCTCGAAATACACCAACGCCGGCGACATCAACGATGGTGCCAAGGCGGCCGACGACATGAACCACATCATCGTCGACCAGATTGCTGCTAGCGGCGCCAATGCCGATGGCTGGATCACCGCCGAGGACCTGCGCGCGATGAACGCCGGCATTCGCGGCGACGCCGACCTGCTGGCACGCTGGACGGCACTGCATGGCGATGACGAGGATGGTGAGGAAACGGGCTTTCACCTCGTGCAGAACGACGGTGCCAGCACCAACTACTTTGGCAAGAACCTGGTGAATACGGTAGCCGACGGCATCTATCACCTGGGTTTCGAGATCCAGGGCGACCGCTTCCTGAACGAGGATGGCAACGCCAATGCCACGCTCGCCGATGTGGCGAGCTGGCTGAACGTGTTCTACAACCAGGCGGTGCTGGTCAATGGCGATGGCAATGCGAACACGATCGCCGGCAGCGAAGACAGGGAGCAGATCAATGCCGGTGGCGGCAACGATGTGGTCAATGCCGGCGGCGGCAACGACCTCGTCTACGGCAGCTGGGGCAACGACACGATCGACGGCGGTGCCGGTGACGACATCGTCTATGGCGGCAGCGGCAACGATGCCGTGGCGGGCGGTGCGGGCAACGATGTCTTCCGCGTGCTCGGCAACAAGGCAAGCGGCTTCGAAGGCTACGACACCTACGCCGGCGGTGACGGCGACGACACCGTCGCTGCGACGGGCGGCGCGGTCGATATCGGCATGACGAAGTTCTCGGCGGCCGACGGTATCGAGAGCATCGATGCCACGGGCGCCAGTGGGCCGGTGCGCATCCTCGGCGACTGGAATGCCAACAACCTGGACTTCAGCGGCACGACGCTCAAAGGCAACATCGTCATCAACGGCGGCGGCGGCAACGACACCATCACCGGCAGCGCCGGCGACGACGTGATCGAGGGCGGCGGCTGGGGCAACCAGACCATCAACGGTGGTGCCGGCAACGACACGATCTATGCCGACAAGGGCAACGATGCCGTGAGCGGCGGTGCCGGCGACGATACTTTCCGCGTCAGCGGCAACCAGTGCTTGAATTTCGAGGGCTGGGACAAGTACGACGGCGGGGAGGGCAATGACCGCATCGTCGCCTTCGGCAGCAAGGTCGACGTCGGCCTGACCGGCTTCAGTGCTGCCAACGGCATCGAGACGATCGACTTCTCGGGCCTGACCGGCCAGGGGCGCCTGCTCGGCGACTGGGCGGCGAATACGCTCGATTTCAGCGCGACGACCCTCATCGGCCATGTCGTCATCGATGCCGGTGGCGGCAACGACAGCGTCACCGGCAGCACCGGCGCCGAGGTCATCCGCGGTGGCGACGGTAACGATGCGCTCGCCGGCAAGGGCGGCAACGACCTGCTCTATGGCGGCAGCGGTCGCGACACGTTCAAGTTCGATGCGGCCGGCTGGGGACACGACACGGTCGCCGACTATCGCGACAACTACGACAAGCTCGATCTCCGCGGCAGCGGTGCAGGCGACTTGGCGGCGCTGACGGTGGCGCAGGTCGGCGTCGATACCGTGGTCAGCTTCGGTGCCGACGAGATCGTGCTGCAGGGGATCAACGCCAACAGCATCAACCAGTCCGATTTCATCTTCGCCTGACGCGATCGCGTTCTGGTTTTCACGGGGCCCGTTGCGGCCCCGTTTTCATTGGAGTGCGTCTGCCTGAACGGCGTGAAAACGTCATACAATGCCCGTACCCCAATCATTCAACAGACAAGGAGGGCCCATGAGCCTCGTACAGGAATTCAAGGCGTTCGCGATGAAGGGCAACGTCATCGATCTCGCCGTCGGCGTGATCATCGGCGCGGCCTTCAACAAGATCGTCGAGTCGGTCGTCGGCGACCTGATCATGCCGATCCTCGCCTTCATCCTCGGCGGCAAGCTCGATTTCTCGAACATGTTCTTCGTGCTCGGCACCGTGCCGCCGGGTACCGCACAGACACTCGATGCGCTGAAGAAGGCCGGCGTTCCCGTGTTCGCCTACGGCAGCTTCATCACCATCACGGTCAATTTCATCATCCTCGCCTTCATCATCTTCATGATGATCAAGCAGGTGAATCGCCTGCGTGCTGCCGAGCCCGTTGCGCCGGAGCCGGAGCCCGTCACGCCGGAGGACATCGTCCTGCTGCGCGAGATCCGCGACAGCCTGAAGAAATAGGGCCACCTTCGCAAAATGACAAACGGCGCCCGCGGGCGCCGTTTTCGCTGCTGCCGACGGATGCGTCGGCCCGCTGTCTGCCGGATCGCCTACTGTGCCTTTTCGCAGCCCAGTGCCTTGGCGCCGTAGAAGTAGCTGGTCCCCGCCGGGCAGGCCAGTTCCTTCTCCGGCTTCTTCGCCCCCTTGGCCTTCGGCGTGCAGGTGAAGCTGCCGTCCTTGGCGGTCTTGCCCTTCTGTCCCCAGCCTTCCGGACAGGCGCTGGTTGCGGCGCCGGCCTTTGCTGGCGCTCCTTCCACCGTATGCATGTACTTCACCTTGCCCATGCAGGGCAGGTAGGTCTCGGCGCGTGCGCCGTCGGCCTTGATCTCGTAGGTGCCGGGCTTGGCGTAGGTGTGCTGCATCGTGAGCGGGAAGTTCTTGTGGTTGCCGCCCACCTTCTTGGGCGGCATCTTGTTGCCGTCGCCCCAGTTCAGCGAGAGGCCGCACATGCCGTTCTCCGCTTCGCTGGCCTCGATGGTGATGGTGATCGCTTCGCCGACCTTCGAGGGCGATGGCGTTGCGCTGATCTTGTCGATCGTCGGGCCGGCGAGTGCGGTCAGCGGAGCGGCAAGGGCGAGGGCAAGCAGGGTACGGCGCATGGTCTCTCTCCTGAGTGGTTGGAAATTCCAGTATGGCTCATGTACGGACAAAAGACTGTCAGAATTTTGTGTCATTGTCATGTTCCGAAGACGTGCTGCCAGAGTGCACGGACGGCCTCGATCCGGCGCAGCACCGCCGCGCGTTCGACGCGTGACTTCTCGTCGTTCAGGCGTGCGGCGTGCTGCATGCGGCGGTACTCGCGATAGGCATTGCGGACCGGATCGGCCAGTTCGGCCGGGATCAGGCCGAGATCGGCGCTCATGCCAAGGAGGGCGATGTTGCCCAGGTTGCGCGTCAGTTCGGGATGGGCGTGGGCATGGGCGAGGATCAGGTATTGCACGATGAATTCGACGTCGATGATGCCGCCCGGATCCTGCTTGAGGTCGAATTCCGTCTCGCTGTTCGAGGCGTGATTGTCGAGCATGCGCTGGCGCATCGACAGCACTTCCTCGCGCAGCTTCGCGCTGTCGCGTTGCTGCGTCAGGATTTCCTGGCGGATTGCCTCGAAACGCGCGCCGACGGCGGGGTCGCCGGCGATGAAGCGGGCCCGCGTCAGCGCCTGATGCTCCCAGACCCAGGCGTTCTTCAGCTCGTATTCGCGGAAGGATTCGACGCTGTTCGCGAGCAGGCCGGCATCCCCGTTCGGGCGCAGGCGCAGGTCGGTCTCGAAGAGGATGCCGGCGGCAGTCTGGCTGGACAGCCAGGTGTTTGTGCGCTGTGCCAGCCGCGTGTAGTTCTCCTGCGCATCCGGGTGATCGTCGTCGTAGAGGAAGACGATGTCGAGGTCGGACGAGTAGCCGAGTTCCTTGCCGCCGAGCTTGCCGTAGCCGACGACCGCGCACTTCGGCGTTTCGCAGTGGCGCTGGCGGATCTTTGGCCAGACCAGCCGCAGGGTCGTGGCGACGAGGATGTCGGCGAGTTCCGAGAGATGGTCGGAGATGTGTTCGAGGGTCTGCAGCCCGGCGAGATCCTGCGCCAGCACGCGGAAGACCTGCGCATGGTGTGATTCGCGCAGGATGTCCATCTCGCGTTCCGCGTCGCCGTCGTACTCGGCGAGGCGGTTGGCGAGTTCCTCGCGGAAACCGGTCCAGTCGGTGGCGATGTCGTAGGGGCGCGGATCGAGGATCTCGTCGAGCAGGATCGGGTGCTTCTTCAGGTATTCCGCTGCCCAGCTCGCTGCCCCGACCAGTTCGGCGACCTTGGCCAGCGCCTGCGGGTATTGCTGCAGCAATGCGAGATAGGCGCCACGGCGGCTGATCGTTTCGAGGAAAATCAGTCCGCGCGCGAAGGTCAGGTCGGGATGCTGGGTCGCGGCCGCGGCCTGGATCAGGCGTGGGCCGACGGCATCGAGCCGCTCGCGGTTGGCGGCCGGAAGCTGCAGGTAGCGCGCGGAGGTGCGCAGGCGGTCGAGCTGTTCGATGATCGCCTGCGGATGCGCGAAGCCGAGCTCGCCGAGCTGGTCGCTGCAACTCTCTGCGCCGCACTGGCCGAGCCAGAGCCCGGCCAGCGGATGCGTACCGGCTTCCGGATCGGAAAAGACCTGCTCGAAATGGCGCGAGACCTTCTCGCGATGCGCGTCGAGGGCGGCCTTGAGCGCGTCCCAGTCGGCGAAACCCATGCTCACGGCGACGCTGGTGCGGCTTTCTCCGTCCTGCGGCAGCATGTGCGTCTGGGCATCGTTGACGTACTGCAGGCGGTGTTCGAGGCGACGCAGGAAGTCGTAGGCGGCGGACAGTTCGTCGCGCGTTGCCGGCGGCAGCTGCTTGCGCTGGACGAGCAGTTCAAGCACCTGCAGCGTCGCACGGATCTGCAGCGCGGAGTCGCGGCCGCCGCGGATCAGCTGGAAGACCTGGGCGATGAACTCGATCTCGCGGATGCCGCCGGGACCGAGCTTGATGTGGTCGGCCATGTCCTTGCGCGCCACCTC
>DAORCC010000113.1:4061-8252 GCA_035345235.1 Azospira sp. | reverse complement strand
TGTTCCCGCTGGAGGAAGGCGAGAAGATCAACGCCATCCTGCCGGTCAAGGAATTTGCGCAGGACCGCTTCATCTTCATGGCAACCTCGCAGGGTACGGTCAAGAAGACGCCGCTCTCCGAGTTTTCCAACCCGCGCAAGGCCGGCATCATTGCCGTCGCGCTGGACGAGGGTGACTACCTGATCGGTGCCGAGATCACCAATGGCGAAAACGACATCGTGCTGGTGTCGGACGGTGGCCGCGCGGTCTGGTTCGACGAGGAAGATGTGCGTCCGATGGGTCGTCCGGCCCGTGGCGTGCGCGGCATGAAGCTCGGCAAGGAGCAGACGGTACTGTCGCTGCTGGTCGCCGAAAATGATCAGCAGACGGTGCTGGTGGCCACCGAGAACGGCTTCGGCAAGCGCACTGCACTCGCCGATTTCCGCCATTCCGGCCGCGGCACGCAGGGCGTCATGGCGATCAAGGCCAGCGACCGCAACGGCAAGGTCGTCGGTGCCAAATTGGTAACGGATGAAGACGAGATCATGCTGATCACTACCGGCGGCGTGCTGATTCGTACGCGCGTTTCCGAGATCCGCGAACTCGGCCGCGCCACGCAGGGCGTTACCCTGATCTCGCTCGACGACGGCGAGAAGCTGGCAGGCCTCGAGAAGATTGTTGAGACCGACGACGAAGAGTAATCAGGAGCCCCGATGACGCGCATCTGGAACTTCAGCGCCGGTCCGGCCGTCCTGCCAGCCGAGGTGCTCGAGCAGGTCAAGGACGAGATGCTCGACTGGCACGGTGCCGGCTGCGGCGTGATGGAGATGAGCCATCGCGGCAAGGAGTTCACTTCGATCATCGAGACGGCTGAAGCCGACCTGCGCGAACTGCTCGGCATCCCGACCAATTACCGGGTGCTCTTCCTGCAGGGTGGCGCGACGCAGCAGTTCGCCCAGTTGCCGATGAACCTGCTGCCGGCCGGCGGATCGGCCGACTACCTGGTCACCGGGTCCTGGTCCAAGAAGGCGCTCAAGGAAGCGCAGCACGTTGCTGCCGGCGTCGCCTCGGTGCGGAATGCCGGATCGACTGAGGCTGCGGGCTTCACGCGCAACCTGGATGCCGGCGAGGTTTCGATCGACGCGAACGCCGCCTACGTCCACCTCTGCACCAACGAGACGATCCACGGCCTGGAACTCGACTGCAGCCGACTGCCGCAGGCGGGCGTGCCGCTCGTCGCCGACATGAGCTCGCACATCCTGTCGCGCCCGGTCGACGTGTCGAAGTACGCGATGATCTATGCCGGCGCGCAGAAGAACGTCGGGCCGTCGGGCGTGACGCTGGTCATCGTGCGCGAGGACCTGCTCGGCAAGGCCTGGAAGACCATCCCGAGCGTCATGGACTATGCCGTGATGGCCGAAAACGGCTCGATGCTGAATACGCCGCCGACCTTTGCCATCTACGTTGCCGGCCTCGTCTTCCAGTGGCTCAAGCGCCAGGGCGGGCTGGCCGAGGTGGAAAAGATCAACAAGCACAAGGCCGAACTCCTTTACAACTGCATCGACGAGAGCGGGGGGTTCTATCGCAATCCGGTACGTGTTGCCGACCGATCGCGTATGAATGTGCCGTTTACGCTGCTGCGCCCCGAACTCGATGCCACTTTCCTGTCCGAGTCGAAGGCCGCGGGATTGGCTTCGCTCAAGGGACACAAGTCGGTGGGCGGCATGCGCGCCTCAATCTACAACGCCATGCCGACGGACGGCGTGCGCGCGCTGGTCGAATTCATGAACGATTTCCGGAAGCGCAACGCATGAGCGATCTGCAGAAGGAACTGGGCGTCGTCCGCGACGAGATCGACAGCATTGATGGACAGCTGCTCGAACTCCTGAACAAGCGCGCCCGCTGCGCGCAGAAGGTCGGCGAGATCAAGGCGCGCCATGGCGAGGCCGGCTTCATCTACCGCCCGGAACGCGAGGCGCAGGTGCTGCGCCGCATCCAGGAGATCAACCCCGGTCCGCTCTCGAACGAGAACGTCACCTGGCTGTTCCGCGAGGTCATGTCGACCTGCCTGTCGCTCGAGCAACCGCTGTCGGTCGCCTTCCTCGGCCCGCTCGGTTCCTTCACCGGCAGTGCTGCGACCAAGCATTTCGGCCATGCCGCGCGCCTGCTGCCGCAGACCTCGATCGACGACGTTTTTCGCGAGGTCGAGGCGGGCCACGCCCACTATGCGGTCGTCCCGGTCGAGAACTCGACCGAAGGCGCCGTCGGCCGCAGCATGGACCTGCTCTTTGCAACGCCGCTCAAGGTCTGTGGCGAAGTCGTCCTGCGCATCCACCAGAACCTGATGACGCGCGAGGCTTCGCTCGACAAGGTCACGAAGGTCTATTCGCACGCCCAGTCGCTGGCCCAGTGCCACGAATGGTTGAACCGCAACCTGCCGAACGTGCCGCGCATTTCCGTCGGCAGCAACTCGCAGGCCGCGGAGATGGCGATGCAGGAGGAGGGGGTTGCTGCGATTGCCGGCGAGGCCGCCGCCGAACGCTTCAACGTGCCCATCCTCGTCGCCAACATCGAGGATGAGCCCAACAACACGACGCGCTTCCTGGTCCTTGGTCGCCACGATGCCGGCGTATCCGGCCGCGACAAGACCTCGCTGATCATGTCGGCACCGAACCGCACCGGTTCGCTGCACGGCCTGCTGCTGCCGCTCGCAGAGGCGGGTGTCTCGATGACCCGCCTGGAATCGCGTCCCGCCCGCCACACGCTGTGGGACTATGTCTTCTTCGTAGACATCGATGGCCACCAGGACGAACCCAAGGTGGCCAAGGCGCTTGCCGAGTTGAAGCAGCAGGCCGCCTACCTGAAGGTCCTGGGCTCGTATCCGTCCGCGGTCTACTGAACATTTGAACGTTACTCACCGAGGTTAACCATGTCCCTCATCGACCAGGCACTGCCCTACGTCCGAGCCATTTCGCCGTATCTTCCGGGCAAGCCGATCACCGAGCTCGCCCGCGAAATGGGCATCCCGGTGGAAAAGATCGTCAAGCTCGCCTCCAACGAGAATCCGCTGGGCATGAGCCCGAAGGCCAAGGCGGCGATGGAAAAGGCCGCCGGGACGCTGGAGCGCTATCCGGACGATTTCGACCTGAAGAAGGCACTGGCGAACCACACCGGCCTCGAGATGAACCGCATCGTGCTCGGCAACGGCTCGAACGACGTCCTTGACCTGATTGCCCGCGTCTTCCTGGCAGCGGGCCGCTCGGCCGTGTTCTCGCAGCATGCCTTCGCGGTCTATCCGCTGGCGACGCTGTCGGCCGGCGCTGAACTGATCGTTGTCCCGGCGAAGGACTTCGGCCACGACCTCGATGCGATGCAGGCGGCGATCCGCCCCGACACGCGCATCGTCTGGGTGGCCAACCCGAACAACCCGACCGGCAACTTCCTGCCCTATCCGCAGCTCAAGGCCTTCCTGCACAAGGTGCCGTCGGATGTCGTCGTCGTGCTGGACGAAGCCTATAACGAGTACCTGCCGCCCTCGGACCGCGTCGATACCGTCGCCTGGCTGGCCGAATTCCCGAACCTCGTGATCACGCGCACCTTCTCCAAGATCTACGGCCTTGCTGGCCTGCGCATCGGCTATGCGCTGGCCTCCGCCGAGATCGCTGACCTGATGAACCGCGTGCGCCAGCCGTTCAACTGCAACAACCTGGCGTTGGCTGCTGCCGTGGCAGCACTCGACGACCATGAATTCGTCGCGCGGAGTTACGAGCTCAACCGTGCCGGCATGGCGCAGATCCTCGCCGGCCTGAAGCGCCTTGGCCTCGCGCACATCCCGGCGCACGGCAACTTCGTGACCTTCAAGGTGGCGGATGCCGCCGGTGTGAACCAGCGCCTCCTGAAGCAGGGCGTCATCGTCCGCCCGATCGGTGGCTACGGCCTCCCGGACTGGCTGCGCGTGACCATCGGCACCGAGCCGGAAAACACGCGCTTCCTCGAGGCCCTGGAAGAGGCGCTCTGAACCAATGAGCGAGCGTTCGACGGGCCCCGAGTTTGGCAAGATCGTCGTTTTCGGCGTCGGCCTGATCGGCGGCTCCTTCGCACTGGCGCTGAAGGCGGCGGGCGAGGTGGGGGAAGTCGTCGGTTTCGGCCGCAGCGTCGGCACCCTGAAACAGGCGCTCGAACTCGGCATCATCGATCGCATCGGTGCCAACC
>DAORCC010000113.1:0-3961 GCA_035345235.1 Azospira sp. | reverse complement strand
GGCACCCTGAAACAGGCGCTCGAACTCGGCATCATCGATCGCATCGGTGCCAACCCGGGTCAGGAAGTCGTCGACGCCGACCTCGTGCTGATCGCGACGCCGGTCGGCCAGATGCCGGAAATCATGGCGCGCATCGCCCCCTACCTCGGGCCGGACACGGTCGTGACCGATGGCGGCAGCACGAAATCCGATGTCGTCGCGGCAGCCCGCGCGGCGTTTGGCGACAAGATTGGCCAGTTCGTGCCGGCACACCCGATTGCGGGCGCCGAGAACAGTGGTGCCGCGGCGGCCAAGGCCGACCTCTACCGTGAGCGAAAGGTCGTACTGACCGCGCTGCCGGAGAATCCCGTGCTCAACGTTGCCCGCGTCCGTTCCGCGTGGGAGTGGTGCGGGGCGCAGATCTTCGAACTGACGCCGGCAGAACACGACCAGGTCTTTGCGGCGGTGAGCCACCTGCCACACCTGCTCTCTTTCGCGCTGGTCCATGACCTTGCCGTCCGTGACAACAGCGAGCTGTTCTTCACCTTCGCCGCGTCCGGTTTTCGCGACTTCACGCGCATTGCCGCGAGTCACCCGGAAATGTGGCGTGACATCGCGCTCGCCAACCGTGAGGCACTGCTCATTGAACTGAAGCGCTACGAGGATCAGATCGATGAGATGCGTGCAGCGCTGGAAGCCAATGATGGCGGGCGCCTGGAAGAAATTTTCGATACCGCCCGCACGGCACGCCGCGCCTGGCAGGAATCACAGAAATAAGACAAACACCGCTGGAAGACCCCGATGGAATTTCTTGACCTTCCGCCACTCGTTTCGGCGTGCGGCACCGTCCGCCTGCCCGGCTCGAAAAGCATTTCCAATCGTGTGCTGCTGCTGTCGGCGTTGGCCGAAGGCACGACGGAAGTCCGCGATCTGCTGGCGTCCGACGATACGGCCCGCATGCTGGAAGCCCTGCAGACGCTCGGCGTCAAGGTGGAGCCGCTTGGTGGCGACGCCTATCGTGTCCATGGCTGTGGCGGCAATTTCCCGGTGCGCGAAGCCGACCTGTTCCTCGGCAACGCCGGCACGGCCTTCCGCCCGCTGACTGCCGCGCTGGCGCTGGCCGGCGGCAGCTTCAAGCTCTCCGGCGTGCCGCGCATGCACGAGCGCCCGATCGGTGATCTCGTCGACGGTTTGCGCCAGCTGGGTGCAGACATCGCCTATCTCGGCAACGAAGGCTTCCCTCCCTTGCAGCTCAAGCCTGCGCAGATCAAGCCAGGCGGCGTGGTCAAGGTGCGCGGCGACGTCTCCAGCCAGTTCCTCACGGGCCTCCTGATGGCTCTGCCGCTGACCGGTGTCGAGACGACGGTCGAAGTCGTCGGGGAACTGATTTCCAAGCCTTACATCGAGATCACCCTGGCCACGATGGCCCGCTTCGGCGTCAATGTTGCGCGTGATGGCTGGCAGCGTTTCGTCGTGCCGGCCGGCAGCCGCTACCGCTCTCCGGGCACGATCTACGTCGAGGGCGATGCGTCGTCAGCCTCCTACTTCCTTGCCTTGGGCGCCATCGGCGGTGGCCCTGTCCGTGTCGAGGGCGTCGGCCGCGATTCGATCCAGGGTGACATCCGCTTTGCCGAGGCCCTGGCCCAGATGGGTGCCGTCATCGAGATGGGCGACAACTGGATCGAGGCGAGCGCACCGACGGGCGGCCTCCGGGGCATTTCGCTCGACTGCAACCACATTCCCGATGCCGCGATGACGCTGGCGACGACGGCGCTCTTTGCTGCCGGCCCGACGACGCTGACCAACATTGCCTCGTGGCGGGTCAAGGAAACCGACCGCATCGCGGCCATGGCGAAGGAACTCCGCAAACTGGGCGCCGAGGTCGAGGAGGGGCCGGACTATATCCGCGTGTCGCCCCTGAAGAACTTCATGTCGCCGCCGGAAGGCATCGACACCTACGACGACCATCGCATCGCCATGTGCTTCTCGCTGGCTGCCTTCGGCACTGCCTTGCGCATCAACGATCCGAAGTGCGTCGCCAAGACCTTCCCGGACTATTTCGAGCGCCTTTCGACGGTGACCCGGCCCGTTCCGGTCATCGCCATCGACGGCCCCTCGGCCTCCGGCAAGGGGACGGTCGCCGCCCGTGTCGCGACATCGCTTGGCTGGCACTACCTTGATTCGGGCGCGCTCTATCGCCTGACTGCCCTGGCCGCAAAGCGGGCTGGCGTGGCCTGGGATGATGAGCCGGCGGTTGCTGCCGTGGCGGCCAAACTCGATGTCGTATTCGAAGGCGAGTCGATCAGGCTGTCAGGAGAAGAGGTCGGCGAGGCGATCCGCACTGAGGAAATGGGGACCGGCGCCTCGAAGGTGGCGGCTCTGCCGGCCGTGCGTGAGGCCCTGCTGTTCCGCCAGCGCCTGTTCCGGCGCGCGCCGGGCCTGGTCGGGGACGGGCGCGACATGGGCTCGGTCATCTTCCCGGATGCCAAAACCAAGGTTTTCCTGACGGCAAGCGTCGAAATTCGTGCCGAGCGGCGCTATAAGCAGTTGATCGCAAAAGGGATTGAGGCTACAATCACGCCGATTTTGCAGGATCTGCGCGAACGCGACGAACGCGATAGCCAACGTAGCGTGGCGCCGCTCCGGCAGACGGCCGATGCCGAATTGCTTGAAACCACGGCCCTGACCATCGATGAAGCGGTGGCCAAGGTGCTGGGTTGGGCGAAGGCTAAGGCCGGGTAGTTTCGTAGTAACCGCTGTAAAAGTAGCACCAGGGTGTCGCAGGTTTCCCCGCATGGGCGCTTCCTACGGTTCCGCCAGTCCGGTCATGCCGGCTGAACAGAACCGCGAGGGGCGTTTTTCCCTTCTCCAGGGAGATGGAAATCGACGACGGTCTTTAACTAACTGATTTGCCGCAGCAATGCGGTGCAAGGAAGATACATGTCTGCTGTTCCCGTTACCGAAAGCTTTGCCGCCCTCTTCGAAGAAAGCCTTGCGCGCCAGGAAATGCGCCAGGGTGAGGTGATCACCGCCGAAGTGGTGCGCGTTGACCAGAACTTTGTGGTCGTCAACGCCGGCCTCAAGTCCGAAAGCTACATCGACGTCGAAGAATTCCTGAACGACCAGGGCCAACTCGAAGTGAAGGCTGGCGACTTCGTGCAAGTCGCCATCGAACAACTCGAAAACGGCTTTGGCGAAACCCGCCTGTCGCGCGATCGCGCCAAGCGCATCGCTGCCTGGAACGCCCTCGAGCAGGCCCTGAACGACGGCTCGCTGGTTACCGGCACCATCACCGGCAAGGTGAAGGGCGGCCTGACCGTCATGACCAACAGCGTCCGCGCCTTCCTGCCGGGCTCGCTGGTCGACATGCGTCCGGTCAAGGACACCACGCCGTACGAAGGCAAGACCCTCGAATTCAAGGTCATCAAGCTCGACCGCAAGCGCAACAACGTCGTTGTTTCGCGCCGTGCCGTGCTCGAAGCGACCATGGGCGAAGAGCGCGAGAAGCTCCTTGAGAACCTCAAGGAAGGCGCTGTCGTCAAGGGCATCGTCAAGAACATCACCGACTACGGTGCGTTCGTTGACCTGGGCGGCATCGATGGCCTGCTGCACATCACCGACCTGGCCTGGCGCCGTGTCCGTCACCCGAGCGAAGTGCTCAACGTCGGTGATGAAGTCACCGCCAAGATCCTCAAGTTCGACACCGAGAAGAACCGCGTCTCGCTGGGCCTCAAGCAGTTGGGCGAAGATCCGTGGGTCGGCATCGCTCGCCGCTACCCGCAGGGCACCCGCCTGTTCGGCAAGGTCACCAACCTGACCGACTACGGTTCGTTCGTCGAGATCGAGCAGGGCATCGAAGGCCTGGTGCACGTCTCCGAGATGGACTGGACCAACAAGAACGTCCACCCGAGCAAGGTTGTCCAGCTGGGCGACGAAGTCGAAGTCATGATCCTCGAGATCGACGAAGACCGCCGCCGCATCT
>DAORCC010000112.1:0-8320 GCA_035345235.1 Azospira sp. | reverse complement strand
TTCCAGGAAGTCGGCTCGCTGACCTGCAAGCCGGTACTCGGCGAGATCACCTACGGCCTCGAGCGTCTCGCCATGTACCTGCAGGGCGTCGAGAACGTCTATGACCTGGTCTGGGCCGAAGGCCCGGGCTACCGCATCACCTACGGCGACGTCTATCACCAGAACGAAGTCGAGCAGTCGAAGTACAACTTCGAGCACTCCAACGTCGAGATGCTGTTCCGCCACTTCGGTGAGCACGAATCGGAAGCCAAGCGCCTGATGGCCGCGAATCTCGCACTGCCGGCCTTCGAACAGGTGATGAAGTGCTCGCATACCTTCAACCTGCTCGACGCCCGCGGCGCAATCTCGGTCACCGAGCGCGCCGCCTACATCGGTCGTGTGCGCGCCCTGGCGCGTGAAGTCGCGCAGGCCTACTACAACTCGCGTGAAGCCCTCGGCTTCCCCATGGTCAAAAGTGGGGAGTGCAAATAATGAACAAGACTCTGCTCGTCGAACTCCGTACCGAGGAACTGCCGCCGAAAGCGCTCGCAAAACTCGGTGAAGTCTTTGCCGCCGGCGTCCATGCCGGACTTGCCGATCGTAACCTGGTGCTTGCCGGTGGCGAGTTCAAATGGTTTGCCACACCGCGCCGCCTTGCCGTGCAGATTCCGCAGGTGCTGGCCGTTGCGCCGGATGCCAAGGTGCACGAAAAGATCATGCCGGTGTCCGTGGCACTCGATGCTGCCGGGAATCCGAGCCCGGCGCTGCTGAAGAAACTGGAAGCCAAGAGCATTCCCGTCGGAGAGATCGCAAAATTCGAGAAGCGCATGGATGGCAAGTCCGAGACCTTCTTCTATGAGGCGACCGTCAAGGGTGTGAAGCTTGAAGACGTGCTCGGCGGGATCGTCGGCGACGCACTGAAGAAGCTGCCAATCCCCAAGGTGATGCGCTGGGGCGATTCCGACGTGCAGTTCGTGCGGCCGGTGCACGGTCTCGTCATGCTGCATGGCGAGCATGTCGTCGCGGGCGAGGCACTGGGCCTCAAGAGCGGCAACACCACGCTCGGCCACCGCTTCCTCGCCGAAGGCAGCATCGTGCTGGCCTCGGCCGATGAGTACGAGAGCAAGCTGGAAGCCAGCGGCAAGGTCATTGCCACCTTCGCGCGGCGCCGCGAGATCATCGCCAAATCGTTGCAGGCGAAAGCCGATGAACTGGGCGCCAAGGTCAAGCTGATCGGCGCACTGGTGGATGAAGTCACGGCGCTGGTCGAATGGCCGGTGGTGTACGTCAGCGAATTCGAATCCGAATACCTCGAAGTGCCGCAGGAATGCCTGATCCTGACGATGCAGGCGAACCAGAAGTACTTCCCGCTGTTCGATGCCGCCGGCAAGCTGCAGAACCGCTTCCTGATCGTCTCCAACATGGCGGTCGCCGATCCGACCAACATCGTCACCGGCAACGCCCGCGTCGTGCGGCCACGTCTGTCGGACGCCCGTTTCTTCTTCGAGCAGGACAAGAAGAACGGCTTCGTGTCACGTGCGATGAAGCTCGGCTCGGTCGTCTATCACAACAAGCTCGGCTCGCTCGGCGACCGTGCCCAACGTCTCGGCGCCATCGCTGCCTTCGTGGCCGGCAAGCTGGGTGCCGATGTCGCTCAGGCGCGCAACGCCGGCCTCATCTGCAAGGTCGACCTGCTCACCGACATGGTCGGCGAGTTTCCCGAGCTGCAGGGCATCATGGGCCGTTACTACGCCCAACATGAAGGCGCCAAACCCGATGTCGCCGAAGCAATGGACCATCACTACCGGCCGCGTTTCGCCGGCGACGTGCTGCCCGAAAGCAATGTCTCGTGCGCGGTCGCGCTGGCCGACAAGCTCGATGCACTGGTCGGCTTCTTCGGCATCGGCATGGTGCCGACCGGTGACAAGGACCCGTTCGGTCTGCGTCGCGCCGCACTCGGTGCGCTACGCATCCTGATGGAAAAGCCGCTGCCGCTCGATCTCGGCGAACTCATCGCCGAAGCGGCGCGAGCCTTTCCGGCCGGCATGCTTTCGGCTGCCGGTTTCGAGAGCCAGTTGCACGACTTCATGCTTGACCGTCTGCGCGGCTACCTGCGAGATGCCGGACACGGCCAGGACGTCATTGAAGCCGTGCTGGCGCAGCGCCCGACGCGCATCGACCTGGTGCCCGCGAAGCTGCAGGCCGTGCAGCAGTTCCTCGCGCACGATGCGGCGCAGGCGCTGGCTGCCGCCAACAAGCGTATCGGGAACATTCTCAAGAAGGCCGATGGCAACATCCCGGAGCCGGATGTCGCGCTGCTGCTGGAAGCCGCCGAGAAAGCCCTGTTCGAGCGCGTCGTGCAGCTCGCCCCGCTGGTGAAATCGCATGTCGCCAACCGCGATTACGCCGATGCGCTGATCGCGCTCGCCGGCGTGCGTGCCGAGGTCGACCGCTTCTTCGACGATGTGATGGTTAACGTGGACGAGCCACTGGTGCGCGCCAACCGGCTTGGTCTGCTCAAGTCGCTTTTCGATCAACTGAACGCCGTTGCCGATATTTCCCGGCTGGCCGTATGAAGCTGATCATCCTCGACCGCGACGGCGTCATCAATTTCGATTCGGCGGCTTTCATCAAGTCGCCGGCGGAGTGGAAGCCGATTCCGGGCAGCCCGGAGGCGATCGCTCGCCTCAATCAGGCCGGTTACCGCGTTGTCGTCGCCACCAACCAGTCCGGCGTCGGGCGGGCCTTGTTTGACATGGATACGCTCAATGCCATCCACGAGAAGATGCACAAGACGGTTGCCGCTGCCGGCGGCCGCATTGACGCGGTCTTCTATTGCCCGCACGCGGCCGATGCCAATTGCGGTTGCCGCAAGCCGAAGCCGGGCATGTTCGAGCGCATTGCCGCCTGCTACAACCTCGACCTGACCAGCGTACCGGCGATCGGCGATTCGCTGCGCGACCTGCAGGCTGCAGAATCCTCCGGCGCACTGCCGATGCTGGTGCTGACCGGCAAGGGTGAGAAGACGCTGGCCGACGGCGGCCTGCCAGAGGACACGCTGGTGTTCAAGGATCTGGCCGCGGCGGTCGACGATCTCCTCTCCTGACCGGTGACGCCCCGATGCACCTGATTCGTTCCGCCCTCTTTCTCGCCGGTGTCGTCCTGTGGACGATCGTCTTCGGGACGCTCGTCGTGATCGGCCTGATCGCACCGCTGCACGTCCGCTTCCGCATCATCTGGTTCTACCGCCGCGGCTTCATGTGGCTGGTGCGCACGGTGCTCGGCATCACCCACGAAGTGCGCGGCCGCGAGCACCTGCCGAAGGCGCCATCGGTCATTCTCGCCAAGCACCAGTCGGCGTGGGAAACCGTGGCGCTGCAGGATCTCGTGCCCGAGGACACCTATTGCGTCTTCGTGCTCAAGAAGGAACTGCTGAAGCTGCCCTTCTTCGGCTGGGGGCTTGCCGCGCTGCAGTCGATCTCGATCGATCGTGCGGCAGGCCGCGAGTCGCTCAATCAGGTCGTCGCGCAGGGCGCCGATCGACTCAAGCGCGGTTTCTGGATCATCATTTTCCCCGAGGGGACGCGTGTTGCACCGGGCGAGACCCGTCGCTACAAGTCCGGCGGCGCCTACCTCGCGGTGCAGACGGGAGCCCCCGTCGTGCCGGTAGCGCATAACGCCGGCGAATTCTGGCCACGCAACGCCTTCATCAAACACCCCGGGCACGTCGTCGTCAGCATTGGTCCGGCGATCGATCCGGCCGGCCTGACGCAGGAAGAGATCAACACCCGCGCCGAGGCCTGGATCGAGGCCGAGATGCGCCGCCTTTCCCCGCATCGCTACCGGGATGCCTCAGAGCAGCCAGCCGTTGCCTGACGCCGGCGACGACGCCCAGCTGGCGCTGCCGCTCGTCGGCGTTGCCATTGCGGCGGGCGAGGAGCCACGCCGCATCACGCTCGGCGACCGTATCGTTCCCTACCTCTTGCGCCGTGGCACTCGCCGCACGATCGGGCTTTCCATCGATCATCGCGGCCTGCGTGTCGGCGCGCCGCGCCGCACCTCGCTGGCCGATGTCGAAACACTGATCCGCAAGCACGGTGAATGGGTCGTCGAGAAACTCGACGAGTGGCGCACGCGTCGCCGCCCCGAGCCGCTGCGCATCGTCGACGGTGCGCGCCTCGCCTTCCTCGGCGATGAGATCGAGATCGGCGTCGCGATCGGAGCCAATCGCGCGATCTGGTCGGCCGGCTGCCTGACGCTCTGCATGAAGCCGGGCCTCGCTCCCGGTCCGGTGCTGGAAAAGGCCCTGCGCGAGCGGGCGCGCGAGCACTTTGCCGCCCGCCTGGTGCCGTTGGCCGCCGCCCTCGGCGTCGCAGTGCCGGCGCTGGCCCTTTCGTCGGCGCGAACGCGCTGGGGGAGTTGCAGCACGAAGAGCGGCGTTCGCCTCAACTGGCGCCTGATCCACTTCCCCGAGGCGATCATCGACTACGTCGTCGTGCACGAACTGGCACATCTGCGCCACATGAATCACGGCCCGCGTTTCTGGTCCCTCGTCGAGGTAGGTTGCCCCGACTACCGTACGGCGCGCGTCGAACTGCAGCGCCTTGCTGCCCACATCCCGCACTGGTAACTCCGGAGATTCTTCATGCGCATCCTGCACACCATGCTCCGCGTCGGCGATCTTGATCGCTCGATCGCCTTCTACACCGAGGTTCTCGGCATGAAACTTTTGCGCCGGCAGGACTATCCTGACGGGCGCTTCACGCTCGCCTTCGTTGGCTACGGTGATGAGGCGGAAACAGCCGTCCTCGAGCTGACACACAACTGGGATACGAAGGCCTACGAGCTGGGAGATGGTTTCGGCCATGTTGCGCTTGCCGTGCCGGATGCCTACGCTGCCAGCAATGCGATCCGCGAGCGCGGTGGCAAGGTCGTCCGCGAGGCCGGTCCGATGAAGCACGGCACGACCGTGATCGCCTTCGTCGAGGACCCCGACGGTTACAAGATCGAACTGATCCAGAGGAACTGAGCATGGCTTTCCCCGCATTCTTCGACGATGTGCCACCGATTACGCTATGCGATCCGCTGGCCGAGATCCTGGGGGCAGCTGAAAACGGGCTGATCGAATACCGCTTCGCCGATGCGGTGCGCCTGGCCGGGCATTCATGCCCGACCGTCGCGGGTGCATGGCTGATGACCACGCGCGCATTGAAGGCCTTGTACGGTGACGCGGTGCCGGAGCGCGGCAGGATCAGCGTGGCGTTCGGCGACAGTCAGGAGAGTGGCGTTACCGGGGTAATCGCCAGCATCGCGACCTTGCTGACCGGGGCGGCAGGGACTGGCGGATTCAAGGGCCTGGGCGGCCGCTTCTCGCGACGCGATCTGTTGAGCTTCGAGTCTGCCGGCGTCGATGATCTGCGCTTCACCCGGCGCGATACTGGTGATGCCATCGAGATTGGCCTCGATCTTTCGCCGATTCCCGGCGATCCGCGTATGGGGGCCTTGCTGCCGGGCTTGCTGGCCGGCAGCGCGTCCGTCGAAGAGGCCCGCTTGTTCGGCAGCCTGTGGCAGCAACGGGTGCAGCGCATACTGATCGATCATCATGACGACGAGCGCCTGACGCCGATGCGTCGCGGCGTCCCCGCTGTCCGCTAACGAGGAGGGAATCGCCCGTGAATCTGCTGATGAAAAAATTCATGCTGAGTGCCGCCTTGCTGCCGCTGTGCGCGATGGCGGGCGAGATCGTGTCCGATACGTTCATGTCCCGTCTCAACGGGCGAATCGAAATCCCGCTGGCGGGGGGGCGCTGGCAGGCGAGCGATACCGAGCGCACCGCCCCCACGGCGATTGCAGCCCTCAAGCTGGCGGCACCGGTGAGCGGCACGCATCCCACCTGTGATGTGACCAGTGCGCCGGGTATGGCGACGACGGCGGGGCATGAGGAGATTGCCGAGGTCATCGCGAAAGGCATGCGCGATTCCGGCATGGATCTCGGACCGATGGAGTTGCGCCGCATCGGCGGCCGCCCGGTGATCCGTTTCAATACGGTACTCAACCGCCAGGGTGGCGCCGCAAAAGGTGACGCCTACGTCCTGCGCGGCGAGAAGGATTACTTCTTTGTCATCTGCGCGGCCAACAACCTCGCCTACGATGCGGCGCGGGAATCCTTCGAGGATCTCGTTGCCAGCATCCGCTACTGAGCAGATATCCAATATGGACCGGGCGGGTGTCCGCCGGTCCGGCGATGGCCCGTAGCCCTTCCAAACCGGGCCTGCGGCAGGCCCGCCCCGGGCAGCGCCTTACTCGCGCACCAGCATCAGCGACGTGTTTGCGACACGTACCAGCTTTTCTGCGACGCTACCGACCAGCAGGCGCTCCATGCCGCGGCGGCCGTGCGTGCCGACGATCACGAGATCGGCTTCCCAGTCCCTGGCGCATTCCGTGATCATCTCCGGTACCCGTTTGCTGCTGGATTCGATCAGACGCTTTTCTGCCGTGATGCCATGCCGGGCAACGTGCTCTGCCGCACCGTTCAACAGCTGCATGCCGCCTGCACGGATCTCCGCCTCCACCTCGCCGACGTCGATGAGGGTGCCGGTACTGATCGCGCTGTGCTCGAGCAGCGATTCATCTTCGGCATGGACGATGCACAGTGCAGCGCCAACGCTCGTTGCGAGCTGGGCAGCCTCGTTAAGTGCCTTGTTGGAGGTGGCGCTGTCGTCAATGGCGACCATGATTCGCTTGTACATGATGAATCCTTTCTGAAGCCGGTGGGTTGAAAATCATCCAGCTGGCGGCCGCGACACCGGCTTTTCTGCGACCGAACATACGCCATGGGGCAGGCTGCGACATGCAGATCCGTTCATTTGCGGATGTGTGACGCGGATCTTAGTTACCCGTATCATGCTCAAGAAATTGGTTGGGCCAATTCATCCGACATTCGCGCTTGTGTAGCGCATGGGGAGATCAAGGATCGAACAGAGCGTGGTTCTCGATGTTCAGCGGGCGCTGGAAGAACGTCTGGTGGATGGCTCCTGGGGTGCCGGGACGCGCCTTCCGGCAGAGCGGCGGCTGGCGGAAATGCTTGGCGTGTCGAGAAACTCCGTGCGCGAAGCCATCCTGGCGCTGAAGACGCGCGGCCTCCTGGCAAGCCGCCGCGGTAGCGGCGTCTTCGTGACCGAGCGGCTGCAGACTGCGGTCGCCTCTCCCTGGCGCCAACTGGTGGTGGACCACCCGGACATGCGCTGGGATACTCTGGAATTTCGCCGCGAACTGGAGGCGGCAACCGCACACTATGCGGCGCTGCGCGCCACGCAGGAAGACCTGGCGGCGTTGGCAACGGTCGTCGAGCGACTTGAGCGTGCTTACGTTTCGGGCAACAAGCCGGAGGAACACCGCGCCGACGCCGATTTTCACGAGGCCATCGCGCAGGCGTCGCACAACAGCATGTTCCTCTACCTGCATTCAAGCATGGTGCGCATGCTGCGTGAACATATCAGCTTCAATCTCGAGGGGCTTGACGATCCGAGCGGGAAAATCACTGCGAAGCTGCGCGAGCAGCATCTGCGGATCTGGGATGCGATCCGCCTTCACCAAGCGGACGCCGCACGAAAGGCGATGCTGACGCATGTCGACTTCACCCGTGACGAACTGGCCCGCCGCGAATCGGCATGATAGCCCTGTTGCCCCCAAGGGCATCCGGCGATCCGAAACGGAAACGGCCCCCAATCACGGGAGCCGTTTTTCGTTTGGTGGGACTGCAGGGACTCGAACCCTGGACCAAAGGATTATGAGTCCTCTGCTCTAACCGACTGAGCTACAGTCCCTTGCTGCAGTGATCAGCTGTTGCCGTTGTCGAGGAAGCTCTTCAGCTTGTCGGAACGGCTCGGGTGACGCAGCTTGCGCAGGGCCTTGGCTTCGATCTGGCGGATGCGCTCGCGGGTGACGTCGAACTGCTTGCCGACTTCTTCCAGCGTGTGGTCGGTGTTCATCTCGATGCCGAAGCGCATGCGCAGCACCTTGGCTTCGCGCGGCGTCAGCGTGTCGAGCACTTCCTTGGTGATGAAGCGCAGGCTGGAGAACAGCGCGGCGTCGGTCGGCGCCAGCGTCGCGGTGTCTTCGATGAAGTCGCCCAGATGCGAATCGTCGTCGTCGCCGATCGGCGTCTCCATCGAGATCGGTTCCTTCGAGATCTTGAGGATCTTGCGGATCTTCTCTTCCGGCATTTCCATCTTCTTGGCCAGCGTTGCCGGATCCGGCTCGGCGCCGGTTTCCTGCAGGATCTGACGCGAGATGCGGTTCATCTTGTTGATCGTCTCGATCATGTGCACCGGGATGCGGA
>DAORCC010000111.1:6978-8378 GCA_035345235.1 Azospira sp. | reverse complement strand
GGCTCCAGGTAGCGGTACAGGATTTCCAGCCGCGACACCGGGTCGTCGAGCTCGAGCAGCTTCTGCTTGGCGAGCAACTGCACCGGCATGACCTCGGTCAGGCGGTAGCCGACCCAGGCGGCATCCTCCCACGCATGCGGTTCCGGCATGCGCTCGGCACCGATGTCGGCGGCAATCTGCTTCAGCACCGAGAGCAGCCCCGCCTGAGCTGCAGGCACCGACACCGGGGCCGGTTCATCGAGCAGTTGCACGCGGGCATGCTGCAGTCCACCCGCTTCGGTGCGCGATTCGAGGATGCGGAAGCGGCGCCCGCCGCGCACACCGAGCTGCAGGATGCCGAGCTGTTCCATGTCCCACTGCGTGACATGCGCCAGCGTGCCGACGCTGTGTACGGTCGCTGGCTCGCCGACCTCCTCGCCCTTGAGGATCAGACAGACGCCGAACGGTTCTTCGCGCTTCAGGCAGTCGGCACTCATGTCGAGGTAGCGCTGCTCGAAGACCTTGAGCGCCAGCGTCCCGCCCGGGAACAGCACCGACTTGAGCGGAAACAGCGGGATGTCCAGTTCTTGCGGCGGTGCCGGGCGATCCGGCTTCAGGAATCCGAAAATGCTCATGCGGCAGGCGCCCCCCAGCGTTGCATCAGCGCATGCGGCACAGCGAGATGATCGAGGATGCGGGCAACGATGAAATCGACCAGCGCCTCGACCGATTGCGGCTGATGGTAGAAGCCGGGGTTCGGCGGCAGGATCACGGCGCCGGCCTGCGCGAGGCGCAGCATGTTCTCGAGATGGATCGCCGAGAACGGTGTCTCGCGCGGCACCAGGACCAGCGTCCGCCTTTCCTTCAGCACGACGTCGGCGGCACGTTCGATCAGGTTGTCGGCGAGGCCCTGGGCGATGGCGGCAAGCGTGCCCATCGTGCAGGGGCAGACGACCATCGCATCCGGCGGATTCGAACCGCTCGCCACCGGCGCAAACCACTCCTCACGACCGTAGACATCGAGCGTTCCCGGCAGGCTCGCGTACTGGGCGCGGAAATGCGCCGCCACTTCCTTCGCGCGGCCCGGCAGATCGAGGTCCATTTCCTGTTTGGCGACGATCTGTGCCACCTGCGAATAGAGCAGCTGGACGTGGCAGCCCGCTTCCAGCAGACACTCGAGCAGCCGGATGCCGTAGGGCATTCCGGAGGCGCCGGTGAAGGCAAGACAGACGGTCTTAGGCATGTTGGGGTTCCACGGTTGCGGGTTCGGCGAGCAGGCGGGCGACGATCAAACCGTTGATGATGCCGAAGAACAGCGCCGCCGCAAAGAAGAGCGGCGACAGCATGAAGACGCCATCGTGCGGGATCAGCCACAGGCGGGCGAGCAGCAGCTGCCCGGCGATATGGGCGAACGCGGCCAG
>DAORCC010000111.1:0-6878 GCA_035345235.1 Azospira sp. | reverse complement strand
GACAGCGCAATCGCCGCCGCCGCCAGCCGTGCGACGCGGTGGTCCTCCGCCGTCGTCTGCAGCGTCACCGTTTCAGTAACTGACCGAGTCATAGCGGCTGCGCCCGCCGGCGATCTGCAGGCTGACGTGGTTGGGGGCACAGATCGCGATCTCGCCGGGGCGCTTCAGCCAGCCCTGGCGCACGCAGTACTGGCGCGGCCCCGGGTCGGCCGCGACGCGGGCGCGGCCGGGTTCGACGACGATGACCGAGGTGCCGATGGCACCGGCCACCTCGAGCGTCCGCTTGCGCGCCAGATCGAGTTCGGCGACGACGGTACCGTCGCGGCGGACGACCGCCTTCTCGGCGATGCCGCCTTGCCAGACGAGCGGAAACGAGGCGGCGACGCCGACGGCGGCAAGGCCGACCACGGCCCAGTCGCCGGGACGCAGCAGGGAAGCCCAGGCGCTCACGAGAGTTCGCGGTGGCGGACGAGGACGCGGGCGCGGCCGGCGAATTCGCGCGCCAGCCATTCGGTGATGCACACCGAACGGTGCTGGCCGCCGGTACAACCGATGGCGACGGTGAGATAGCTGCGGCTGTCGCGGATGAAGGCCGGCAGCCACCCGGAGACGAAGCGGCGGATGTCCTCGCGCATGCGGTGCACGTCCGGCTGGTTTTCGAGGAAGCTGACCACCTCCTCGTCGAGGCCGGTCAGCGGGCGCAGTACCGGGTCGTAATGCGGGTTGGGCAGGCAGCGCACGTCGAAGACGAAGTCGGCATCGAGCGGCAGCCCGTGCTTGAAGCCGAAGGACTGGAACATCAGCACCAGCCCCTGCCCCGGTTCCGCCTCGATGAACTGGCGTACCCACTCGCGCAGCGTGGCTGCCGGCAGATCGCTGGTATCGATGTGGAGGCCGAGGCTGGTCAGGCCCTCGAGGCGGTCGCGCTCCTCGACGATGGCCTCCGACAATGAGCGTCCGTCGCGTGCCAGCGGGTGCGTGCGGCGCGTTTCGGAAAAGCGCTTGATGAGGATCTCGTTCTTGGCATCGAGGAAGAGGAACTTCAGTTCCAGATCCTGCGCCCGCAGCGAATCGAGCTGCTGCGGCAGCATCGCGATCGAATCGCCGCCACGGATGTCGACCGCTACCGCGACCTTGTCGTAGCCCTGCTGGTCGAGCTGCCCGACCAGCTGCTGCAGCAGCAGCGACGGCAGATTGTCGACGCAATAGTAGCCGCTGTCCTCAAGCATCTTGAGGGCGATGGACTTGCCGGAGCCGGAAAGGCCGCTGATGAGTACGAGGCGCATGGATGGGGAGGATAGCGGATGGTGAGTTTGCGGGGCAACAGCGATAAACTGGGCGGTCCAGCCCGAGCAGGAAGTTTCGCCATGCAAGAGACAACGAATTTCGACCCCGCGTTCCTCGCCGATCTCGCTGCGATCCGCCGCGACATCCACGCCCATCCCGAGCTGGCGTTCAACGAGACGCGTACTGCCGACATCGTCGCGGCCGAGCTGGCAAAGTATGGCATCGAGGTCCATCGCGGCATTGCGAAGACCGGCGTCGTCGGCGTCCTCCGCGGCGGCCAATCCAGCAGTTCGCCGCGCATGATCGGCCTGCGGGCCGACATGGATGCGCTGCCGCTCAAGGAAATGAACGAATTCCCGCACCGCTCGAAGCACGAGGGCTGCATGCACGCCTGCGGCCACGACGGCCACACCACCATGCTGCTCGGTGCCGCACGCCACATCGCCGAGCATCGCGACGCGATCGGTGTCGACGGCACCGTCGTCTTCATTTTCCAGCCGGCCGAGGAATCGGAAGGTGGCGCGGCGGTGATGATCGAGGACGGCCTGTTCGAGAAATTCCCGGTCGATGCCGTCTATGGCCTGCACAACTGGCCGGGCATTCCGGTCGGTGAGATGGCGGTGATGCCCGGCCCGGTCATGGCGGGCACCTGCGCCTTCGAGATCACGGTGCGCGGCCATGGCTGCCACGCTGCCATGCCGCATCAGGGCGTGGACACCATCGTTGCCGCCAGTCAGCTGGTGCAGGCCCTGCAGACGGTGGTGGCGCGCAACCTGCACCCCTGCGACGCCGCGGTGGTCAGCGTCACGCAGTTCCACTCGGGCAGCGCCTGGAACATCATTCCCGAGGAAGCGGTGCTGCGCGGCACCATCCGCAGCTTCAAGCCGGAAGTGCAGGAGACGGTCGAGCGTGCCATCGAACGTCTCTGTTCCGGCGTCGCCTCTGCCAACGGTGCGCAGATCGGCGTTGTCTTCGACCACCGCTACCCGGCCACCGTCAACAGCACTGCGGAGACTGAGATCTGCCGCAAGGTCGCCGCCGCCACGCTGGGTGAGGACAAGGTGCGCAAGGACGAACTGCCGTCGATGGGCGCCGAGGATTTCGCCTACATGCTGCGTGAGAAGCCCGGCTGCTACGTCTGGCTCGGCAACGGCCCCGGGACAGGCGGCTGTACGCTGCATAACCCGCACTACGACTTCAACGACGGGATCATCGCGCTCGGCGTACGATACTGGGTCAACCTCGTCGCACAAACCCTCGCTCGCCCATGATCAAGGCTTTCCCGCGCCACCTCTTTGCCGCTGCGCTTGTGGCCGTCCTGTTTGCGTGGCTGCCGGCCGACAGCGATGCCGACGAGCGCCCGCTGCGCGTCGCCGTCATCGGCAATTCGCCGCCGATGTCCTATGAGGATGAACGGGGCAGGCTGGTCGGCTTCAACATCGAGATGGCCGAGGCGCTCTGCCAGACGATGCGGGTGCGCTGCAAATTGCAGCAGGTGTCGATCGGCAACGTCATCGACGCGCTTGTTGTCGGCGAAGCCGATTTCGCCGCCGTCAGCCTGCTGGTGACCCCGGAGCGGCAGCAGAAGGTGCTCTTCTCGAAGCCCTACTACCGCTCGCAGAGCATCTGGCTCGCACAGGCGACGAACCGGCCCGGCACCCCAGGCATCATGGTCGGCGCAGTACGCGGCTCGGCCCAGGCGCGCCACGTCGAAGCTGAAGGCTGGAAGAGCCTGTTCGTCGAGCATCACCGCGAACTGCCCGCACTGCTCGCTGCGGGAACGGTCGATGCCGTGCTGGTACCGATGCCAACGGCGCTGCAACTGCTTCAGGACAAAGCCCTGCAGGGCAGGAATATCGGCCCCGGCGTCCTGCCGGCGCCACAGCTGAGCGGCGACGTCGCCTTCAGCATCAGCCCGCAGCGGCCGGATCTGCAGGCCCGTATCGATGCCGCGATCGATGCCGTCAAGAGCGATGGCCGCTTCGATCGCATCAACACGAAGTACCTGCCGTTCAGACTGCAATGAAGCGTCTCCGGAATCTGCTGATAAGCCTGATCGCCCTCGTCGGCACTTCGGTTCTTCCGCAAACGGCAGTGGCGGAGCTGCGGGAGTTGCGGGTCGCCACGCTGCGCGCCGGCGACGGCGCCGCCTCCCGCGAGGGCAAGGCGATCGCCGACCTGAACGAGGCGCTCGCCCGTGAAATCTGCCTGCGCATCGCCTCTCGCTGCACCCTGCAACACCTGCCGTTCGCAGAAATCATTCCCGCCGTCGAAAGTGGCCGCGCCAGGATCGGCATCGGCAACGTACTGCGCACCCCCGAGCGGGACACCAGGGTTCTGTTCTCGCAGCCGCTCTGGCGTTCTTCGTCGCGGCTGGTCGGGAGCACGGCTTCGATCCGCAGCTTCGGCAGCGAGATTCGTCTGGCCGATCTCCGTGGCGCCCGGCTGGCCGTCGAGATCGGCACGCAACAATACCGTTACCTGCAGGAAGTCGCTGCGGCACAGAAGCTGAAACTGATCGGGACGAACTCGGTCGAGGAATCGATGGCACTCCTGCTGCAGGGGCAGGCGGATTTTTCCCTGATGCCGGTACGCAGCGCCTATTTCCTGCTGCTCGATGCACGCGGGGATGCGGCCTTTGTCGGCCCTGCGCTGGTCGATCATGGTCTTGGCGGCAGCGTCCATGTCATACTGCCAAAAAGCGATGGGGCACTGCGGCAGGAGGTCGATGTCGCACTCGATGCGATGCGTGCCGATGGCACGTTCCAGCGCATCCTGCGTCGCTACATGCCCTTCCTGGCGGACTGAGAGATCATGAAGAAAGCTGCAGCCACGCACGCGCCCGGTGCCGCATTGCTTTTCGGCGGACTGGCCTGCGTTTTCATCGTTCTTTTCGGCCTCATCGTCACACTGCTGGTAAGCGATCAGCGCTCGCTGCAGGCCTCGGTGACGAAGTTGCGCACGCAGTCGCTGCCGTTGTCGATCGAACAGCAGCGGCTGGCGCGAAACCTCGAGACCCTGCGCCTGGAGGGTGAGCGCGTACTCGCAGCCCGCACACCGCAAGACAGACAGCAGGCCATGTTCGTCGTCAACCTGATGGCCAGTCACCCGGGGATCCTGGCCAATCCCCGCGCCCGGGACATGGCGACGGAAACGGAACTCTTCCTGACGCGTGTACTGCGCGGCGAGCGGAAAGATGAAGTACTGCAGGCCGAATGGGCGCAACTTTCCCGCCGCCTGAGCCTCGCCGCTGACGACATCAGTGTCGAAGGCATCAGCCTCGCGCGCAGTGAAGCGGCCGAGATGGGCGCCGTCATCGAGGCTTCGCAGCAGAAGCTCTATGCCACGCTGGCAATCACGACCGCCTTCATCGTCGTGTTGCTGCTGCTGATGCATCGGTGCCTTGTACGCCCGCTGCAGCGGATCGATTCAGCACTGACGAAACTGCGCGAGGAAGCGCCTGATCTTCGTCTGCCGCCCGGCAGCCTGCATGAGATCAAGGCGATCGAAGCCGCGATCCGCCAGTTGCACGAGGTCCTGCAGAAGCACGAGGAATCGCGGGGAGAACTCGAACGCCTGGCGGCGACCGACATGCTGACCGGCCTCAACAATCGCCGCCAGTTCATGCATATCGCGGCCGGCGAGGTTGCCCGCTCGCAACGCTATGGCCGGCCGGTGACGGTTGCGCTGGCCGACCTCGACCACTTCAAGCGCATCAACGACGAACATGGCCATGCCGCTGGCGACCTCGCGCTCCGGGCCTTCGCCGATCTCGTCCGCGGCACGCTGCGCCATGCCGATACGGCCGGCCGCTACGGCGGCGAGGAATTCGCCTTCGTGTTCCCGGAAACGACACCGGAGGAAGCGGCCGTGCTGAGCAACCGGCTACGGGTACGGCTCGATGCGTTGGTGATCGCGCTGCCTGATGGCAAGTCGTTGCGCATGACACTGAGCATCGGCCTGGCCGATGCCTCGGTACTCTCGCTCGAAGAGGCGCTGAGCCTCGCCGATCGGGCGCTCTACGATGCCAAGAGCAGCGGCCGCAACGCCGTCGTTCTGGCGCCGGCGCCGGGGATTTCGATCACCGCCTCCGGCGGCGACTAAAGTCGCTTGCGTAACGCGGCACTCGCTGCGTCCACCGCGATCGACAGCAGGAGCATGGCTGCGATCACGGTGCTGGCCTGCGCGTAGTGGAACAGCGACAGCTCGAAATAGAGCAGTTGCCCCAGGCCACCTGCGCCGACGAAGCCGAGGATGGCTGCCATGCGGATGTTCATTTCCCAACGGTAGAGCGTGTAGGCGGCAAGCTGCGGCGTCACTTCCGGCAATGTCCCGTAGAGGAAGGCCGCGGCCGGACGGGCACCGGCAGCGAGCAGCGCATCGCGCGGCGCCGGCGGCGCGTTTTCCAGCGCCTCGGCGAAGAGGCGGCCGAGCACGCCCGAGGTGTGCAGGGCCAGCGCCAGCACGCCGGCGAAGGGGCCGAGGCCGACCGAGAGCGCGGTCAGCGTGGCCCACACCAGTTCCGGCACCGAGCGCAGGGCGTTGAGCGCGAAGCGCGACACCTGCCCGGCGACCGCACCGTAGCGCCCGGAGGCCGGCAGGGCCAGTGCAAACCCGGCCAGCACGGCGAGCAGCGTACCAACGGCGGAAATGGCGAGCGTTTCCAGCGTGCCGTAGGCGACCCGCGCCAGCCAGGCTGGCGAGAGATCCGGCGGGAAGAAGGAGCGCAGGAAGTCGCCAACCAGCCCCGCCGATTCGCGCGAAAAAAGCGCGGCAAGGCCGAGCTCGAGGAAGGCGAAGCTGGCGGCGACCGCGACCAGCAGCAGGCCGGTGAAGCCGATGCCGAAAGGGCCGATACCGGCGCGACGCTGCTGCGTACCGGCGTTGGCAACCTGGCGGCGCAGAAGGCCGGAGAATGCATCGGCGGCAAGTACCAGCGCGAGGAAGGTCAGCAGGATGGTCGAGGCTTCGCCGCCGTTCAGCATCTTCATCGCCTGATCCATCAGCTGCCCGAGGCCGCCGGCGCCGACGAAGCCCATCACCACCGAGGCACGCACCGCGCACTCCCAGCGATAGACCGTGTAGGAAGTCAGTTCCTGCGCGCTGCCCGGCAGGAGGCCATAGAGCAGCGCCTGCACGCGGCTGCCGCCGGCCTCCAGGATCGCCCGTGCCGGCCTGGTCTCGCCGGATTCGAGGATCTCCGCGTAGACCTTGGCCAGCATGCCGCCGTAGGTCAGGCCGAGGGCCAGCACGCCGGCCGCCGGCCCGAGGCCGAAGACGCGTACGAAGACGAGCGCCCAGACCAGTTCGGGGATGCCGCGCAGCACGGTGAGCAGGGCGCGCAGGCCATGGTGCAGCCAGAGCGCGCGAACACGGCCAGGCCCGGGGCCGATTTCAGCCACCGACAGCACGCGCGTGGACAGCGTCGCGAGCGGCACGGCCAGCAGCATCGCCAGCGCGATGCCGGCAGTGGCGATGGCCAGCGTCTCGAGCGTGGCGCGGGCGAGGAAACCGAGGAATTCCTGCCCGCGCTCGGGCGGCAGGAAGGCGGCGAGGAAGTTGCCGGTGGTCTTCAGGTTCTGCGCATCGAA